>DASSPM010000105.1:0-11961 GCA_035699625.1 Candidatus Limnocylindrales bacterium
GATCGTCGGGCGCGCCGCCGGCCAAGGCGGCGTAGGTGGAGCCGGCCAGCCCGGGCACGGCCTCGCCTGCCAGCACGACCAGGTCGCCCGCCGCTCGGAAGGCAGGCCCCACGCGCCGCTCGACGTCGTCGAGCAGGCCGACCACGCCGATCTGGGCGGTCGGCGCGATGGCGCCCGCGGGCGACTCGTTGAAGAGGCTGACGTTGCCGCCCGTGACGGGCAGCTCGAGCGCCCGGCAGGCGTCGCCGATACCGCGCACCGACTCGCCCAGGCGCCAGAACTCCTCGGGCCGGCCCGGGTCGCCGAAGTTGAGGCAGTTCGTGACACCCAGTGGCCGGGCGCCGGTGACGGCCACGTTGCGGGCGCACTCGGCGACGGCGAGCAGCGCCCCGAGATACGGGTCGATGGCCGCCACGGACGCCTGCGCGTCGGTGGCCATGACCAGCGCCTTTGGCGTGCCCTTGATGCGCAGCACGGCCGCGCCGCGCTCGCTGGCCTCGACCGTGTCGCTGCCGACGGTCGCGTCGTATTGCGTGGTGACCCAGGCGCGGCTGCCCAGGTCGGGATGTCCGAGCAGGGCCAGCAGCACGGCCCCGGGATCGGCGCCGCGTTCGGGCAGGCCGTCATGGGCCACCTCGGGCGCACCCGGTGCCGGCGCGGCACGCACCCGGACCGGCGGCCGCGCCTCGTGCTGCAGGACGATGGCCTCGCTGGTCAGGGCGCGAGCAGGCACACGCGCCAGCTCGCGCGCGCCGGGGAGCGGCCGGCCCGCCGCATCGAGGCCGCCCTCGACCACGGCCACGTCGCCGTCTGAGGTGACGCGGCCGATGACGGCCGCCGGGATGGCCCAGCGGGCGCAGACCTCGAGCACCGCCGCCAGTCGCTCGGGGCGGACGACGGCCAGCATCCGTTCCTGGCTCTCGCTGATCATCACCTCCAAGGGCGCCATGCCCGCCTCGCGCCTCGGCACCGCGTCGAGATCGACCACGATGCCCGTGCCGGCCCGGTCGGCCGTCTCCGAGGTGGCGCAGGTGATGCCGGCCGCGCCGAGGTCCTGGAGACCCTCCAGCAGGCCGCGCTCGACCAGCTCGAGGCTGGCCTCGATGAGCAGCTTCTCGGCGAAGGGGTCGCCCACCTGCACGCTGGGCCGCTTGTCGCCGTCAGTGGCCCCATCGCCGAAGGTCGCGCTGGCCAGGACCGAGGCGCCGCCGATGCCGTCCCGGCCGGTGGTCGAGCCGAAGAGGACCACCAGGTTGCCCGGGCCGGGCGCCGCGGCGCGCATCAGCTGCCGCTCCTCGAGCAGGCCAACGGCCATCACGTTGACCAGCGGGTTGCCGGCGTACGAGGCATCGAAGACGAGCTCGCCGCCCACGGTGGGTACGCCGACGCAGTTGCCGTAGCCGCCCACGCCGCGCACCACGCCGCGCACCAGGCGGCGCGTGCGTGGCTCGGCGGGATCGCCGAACTTGAGCGCATCGAGCACGGCGATGGGCCGCGCGCCCATGGCGAAGATGTCGCGCAGGATGCCGCCCACGCCGGTGGCCGCGCCCTGGTACGGCTCGACCGCGCTCGGGTGGTTGTGCGACTCGAGCTTGAAGGCGACCGCCAGGCCGTCACCGATGCTGACCACGCCGGCGTTCTCGCCCGGCCCGGCGACCACGCCGGGGCCGCTCGTGGGCAGCGTGCGCAACAACGGCTTGGATGACTTGTAGGAGCAGTGCTCCGACCACATCACGCTGAACATGGCCAACTCGAGCTCGTTGGGCTCGCGCTCCAGGCGCTCGCGGATGGCGGCCAACTCCTCGTCACTGAGGCCGAGGCGCCGGTGGAGCGCTTCCGCCTCCGGACTCGCCAGGAGCGTCACGCGCCCACCTCGAGCGGGCTGCGCACCTCGGCCTGCGTGGCCGCCGCGCTCTCCATCAACGAGCGGAAGAGGAGCCTGCCGTCGTCCGAGCCGAGCAGCGCCTCTGTGGCACGCTCGGGGTGCGGCATCAGGCCGCACACCCGGCCGCCCGCGTCGAGCACGCCCGCGATGTCGCGCGCCGAGCCGTTCGGGTTGCCCTCTGGCGGCGCGTAGCGGAAGAGGACCTGCCCGGCGGCCTCCAGGGCGTCGAGCTCCGGCTCGGGCAGGTAGTAACAGCCCTCCCCGTGGGCCACGGGCAGCCGCAGCTGGCGGTCGTCCGGGACGGCGCGCGTGAAGGGCGTGTCACGGCGCTCGACGCGCAGGCGCACCCAGCGGTGCTCGAAGCGCAGCGAGCGGTTGCGCAGCAGCGCGCCGGGTACCAGGCCGGCCTCGGCCAGGACCTGGAAGCCGTTGCAGATGCCGAGCACCAGGCCGCCCCGCGTGGCGTGCTCGCGCAGCACGCCCATGATGGGGCTGAAGCGGGCCAGTGCCCCGGCGCGCAGGTAGTCGCCGTAGGCGAAGCCGCCGGGCAGCACCACCACGTCGGCGCCGGCCAGCTCGGGCGTCTCGTGCCAGAGCGGCACCGCCTCGGCTCCGGCGAGCCTGGCGGCGTGCAGCGCGTCGCGGTCGCAGTTGGAGCCCGGGAAGACGACCACGCCGACCCTCACCGGCTGCCCTCCCCGGTCGCCACGGGCTCGGCCGCGACGATCGATTCGACCGCCCAGGTCTCGATCAGGCCGTTGGCGAAGAGCTGGCCGGCGAGATGCTCCACGGTCGCCCGCGCCGAGGCCTGGTCGGGAGCGTCCACGGTCAGCTCGATGCGCCGCCCGACGCGCACGTCGCGCACGTTATCGACCTGCAGGTGCGGCAGCGAGACCTCGACCGCCCGGCCCTGCGGGTCGAGGATGCCCGCCTTCGGCATGACCGAGACAGCGAAACGGAAGGCCGCCATCAGACCGCCACGCCGGAGGCGCTGACGCGGTCCTGGGCCAGGTAGTCGTCGAAGGAGCCGCCGGTGATGCGCTCGAAGGCCTCCACGTAGCGCTGGCGCGTGCCGGCCACCACGTCGGCCGGCAGCTCCGGCCCGGGCGGCGTCTTGTCCCAGTCCTGGCGCTCCAGCCAGTCGCGCACGAACTGCTTGTCGTAGGAGGCCTGTGCCCGACCCGGCTGGTAGTCGCCGGCGTCCCAGAAGCGCGAGGAGTCGGGCGTCATCACCTCGTCGATGAGGAGCAGCTCGCCGGTCGCCTCCACCAGGCCGAACTCGAACTTCGTGTCGGCCAGGATGATGCCCGCGCGCTCGGCGCGCTCGGCCCCGAATCGGTAGAGCGCAAGGGCGACCTCGCGCACGCGGTCCGCCAGCTCGGTGCCGATGAGACCGACCATCTCCTGGTAGCCGATGTTCTGGTCGTGGCCCACCTCGGCCTTGGTCGAGGGCGTCATGATCGGCTGGGGCAGCCGGTCGCTTTCGCGCAGGCCCTCCGGCAGGACGATGCCACAGACGGCGCCCGTGGCGCGGTAGTCCTTCCAGCCCGAGCCCGAGAGGTAGCCGCGCACGATGACCTCGACCGGCAGGACCCGCGCGCGGCGGCAGATCATGGTCCGGCCGCGCAATTCGTCGGCGTGCGCCGCGAAGGGCTCCGGCAGGCCAGACGGGTCGGTACCCAGCAGGTGGTTGGGGACGATGCCGGCCGCCTCGCTGGCGGCGAACCAGTAGCGCGAGAGGCCGGTCAGCACGCGGCCCTTGTCCGGGATGGGCGTGGGCAGCACCACGTCGAAGGCGCTGATGCGGTCCGACGCGACGAGCAGCAGGCGCTCGTCGTCGAGGCGGTAGAGGTCGCGCACCTTGCCGGAGCGGACGAAGGCGGCGGGCGATTCAACGACGGGCATCGGCGAACTCCTCCTTGATGTTGGCGCTCGTGGCTGGCGTGGCCGAGCCGGACGGCTCGAGCCGCTCGAGGCGGGCGATGACGGCGGGTACGTTGCGCAGCAGGTGCGCCTCGTCGAAGCAGGCGTCGAGGCCGCCCGCGTCGAGCACGGCGCTCACCTCGGGGTCGGCGGCCAGCAGCTCGCGCAGCGGGCGGCGATCGTCGGCGGCGCGCAACGCGTCGCGCTGGACGATGGCGTAGGCGGCCTCCCGCGAGAGCCCGCCCTGCTCCACCAGCGCCAGCAGCACACGGCTCGAGGCGTGCAGCCCGAGGCCGCGCTCGACGTTCTCGCGCATCCGGTCGGCGCGCACGACGAGCCCCTCCACGAGTCGCGTGAAGCGGACCAGCATGTAGTCGAGCAGCGTCGTGGCGCCCGGCAGCGCGACCCGCTCGGCCGAGGAGTGGCTGATGTCGCGCTCGTGCCACAGCGGCTGGTCCTCGAAGCCGACGCCGGCATATCCGCGCAGCAGGCGGGCCAGGCCCGCGATGCGCTCCGAGAGGATGGGGTTGCGCTTGTGGGGCATCGCCGAGGAGCCCTTCTGGCCCCGCGCGAACGGCTCCATCAGCTCGCCGATCTCGGTGTGCTGCAGGTTGCGCACCTCGGTCGCGAAGCGCTCCAGCGAGCCTCCGGTGATGGCGATGGCAGCCAGGAAGGCGGCGTGCCGGTCGCGCTGCACAATCTGCGTGCTGGCCGGGTCGACGCTCAGGCCCAGCTCGCCCAGCACTTCGGCCTCGAGGTCGGGGTCCAGGTGGCTGTAGCTGCCGACCGGGCCGGAGACCTTGCCCGCGGCCAGGTCCTCGGCCGCGGCCGCCAGCCGGCGCCGGTCGCGGTCCAGCTCGAAGGCCCAGGAGGCGAGCTTGAGACCGAAGGTGGTCGGTTCCGCGTGGACCGAGTGGGTGCGGCCCATCATCACCGTGGTGGCGTGCTCGCGGGCACGCGCCACGACGGCGGCGATGCAGGCGTCGAGGTCGTCCAGCAGCCGGTCGGCGGCGGCGCGGCATTGCAGCGCCAGTGCCGTGTCCACCACGTCCGAGCTGGTCAGGCCGAGGTGCAGGAAGCGGCCCGCCTGGCCGATCGTCTCGGCCACCTGGCTGACGAAGGCGATGACGTCGTGGTCGGTGGTTCGCTCGAGCTCCGCGATGCGCTCGACGTCGACGCGCGCGCGGGCCTCCATCTGGGCCAGCGCGGCGGTCGGCACAAGGCCGCGGCGCGCCTGGGCGCGGGCGACCGCCAGCTCCACGCGCAGCATCGCCTCGAAGCGCGCCTGGTCGCTCCAGAGCGCCGCCATCTCGGGCAACGTATAGCGCGGGATCATGCCGGCACCGCCAGCCGCCGGCCGATGTCGGCACGTGACTGCCGGCCCTCGAAGCGGACCTCGCTGGCCGCCGCGTGAGCGGCGTCCGCGGCGCGCGGCAGGTCCGGGCCCATGGCCACGACCGTCAGAACCCGGCCCCCGGCGGTGACGTGACCGCCGCCGGGTGCGGCCGCCATGCCCGCCCCGAAGACGAGGCCGCCGGCCGCGCGGGCTTGCTCGATGCCCTGCATCACATCCCCGGTCCTCGGCGTGCCCGGGTAGCCCGCCGCGGCAAGTACGACGGCCACGCTCGCCTCCGCGCGCACCGGCAGCGCAGGGCCGTCGATGCCCAGCTCGCGCGCCGTCGCCAGCAGGTGCCCGCCGGCGCAGGCCGCCAGGAGCGGCGCCAGCGGCGCGTCGAGGCGAGGCAGGAGCGCCTGCGTCTCGGGGTCGCCGAAACGCGCGTTGGCCTCCAGCAGGCGCGGCCCGTCGGCGGTCAGCATGAGGCCCCCATAGAGCGCGCCGCGGAAGGGAGCGCCGTGCCGGGCGAGCACGCGCAGCAGGGGCCGCTGGAAGCGCTCGAGCAGCGCCGCCGCTGCCTCGTCCGGCAGATCCGGCAGCGGCGAGTAGGCGCCCATGCCGCCCGTGTTGGGGCCCGTGTCGCCCTCGCCGATGCGCTTGTGATCGCGCGCCGCCGGCAGCGCCAGGGCGTGCTGCCCGTCGCACAGGGCGATGACGCTGGCCTCGGCGCCCTCGAGGCGCTCCTCGACCACGATGCGCCGCCCGGCGGCCCCGAAGGCGCCGCCCTCGAGCGCGTCCCGGATGGCCGCCTCGGCCTCGGCCAGGTCGTCGCACACGGTGACGCCCTTGCCGGCCGCCAGGCCATCGGCCTTGACCACGCAGCGGCCCCCAAGGCGCGCCGCGTAGGCGACCGCGGCGCCGGCCTTCTCGAAGTGCTCGCCGGCGGCCATGGGCACGCCCGCCTCCGCGGCCACGCGACGACAGAACGCCTTGGAGCCCTCGATGCGCGCCGCGGCGGCGGTGGGGCCGAAGGCACGCACGCCGGCCGCCTCGAGGCCGTCCACCGTGCCGTCCACCAGCGGGCCCTCGGGGCCGACCACGACCAGCTCGATGCCCTCCGCGCGCGCCAGCGCCAGCACGCCCGGCCCGTCGCCGACGGCCACCTCCGGGCGCAGCTCTGCCACGTCGGTCATGAGTGGGTTGCCGGGCGCCACGAACACCCGCTCGACGCCGGGCTCGGCCGCCAACTTCCAGGCCAGGGCGTGCTCGCGCGCGCCGCTGCCCAGCACGAGGATGCGCTGCGGCGAGCCGGGCGGCAGCCCGCGCGCGGCCGGCAGGGCGGACATCAGGCGCCCCTCCCGGCGAGGGCCTCGGCTTTCAGCGGCCGCCCGCTGCGGACGATCGTCTGGGTTCGCTCCGGCCCGACGCTCACCAGGGCGACCGGCACGCCCGTGCGCGCCTCGAGCGCATCGACGTAGGCACGCGCGGCGGCCGGCAGCTCGTCCAGGCGTCGCATCGCCGAGAGGTCCTCCTGCCAGCCGGGGAAGACCTCGTAGACCGGCTCGGCACGCGCCAGCAGCTCCGCCGAGTCGGGCCAATGCTCGACCAGCTCGCCGTCGATGCGGTAGGCGACGCAGAGGCGGACCTCGGGCAGTCCAGAGAGGATGTCGAGCTTGTTGAGCATGATGCTGCTGGTGCTGTTGACGGCGACCGCGAAGCGGATGGGCACCGCGTCGAACCAGCCGCAGCGTCGGCGCCGGCCGGTGGTCGTGCCGTACTCGCGGCCTTTCTCGAGCAGGTGGCGGCCGGTGGCATCGTCGAGCTCGGTCGGGAAGGGGCCCGAACCGACGCGCGTGGTGTAGGCCTTCATGACGCCGATGACCTGGTCCACCTGGAGCGGTCCGACGCCGCCGCCGGTGCAGGCACCGCCGGCGACCGGGTTGGAGCTGGTGACGAAGGGGTAGGTGCCGTGGTCCAGGTCGAGCAGCGTGCCCTGCGCGCCCTCCAGCAGGACGTGGCCGCCGGCCGCCAGGGTGGCCTGCACCAGCGCCGTGGTGTCGACGATGTGCGGCCGCAGGCGCTCGCCCCAGGCGAGAGCATCGGCCAGCAGCGGCTCGAGCTCGAAGGGCGGCTGGCCGTAGGTCCCGGCCAGGACGGCGTTCTTGTCGGGCAGGATGCGCTCCAGCTTGTCGCGCAGCAGCGCCGGATCCAGCAGGTCGGCCATGCGCAGGCCGATGCGCCAGGCGCGGTCGGCGTAGGCGGGGCCGATGCCGCGGTTGGTGGTGCCCAGCTCGCGCCCCGCCAGGCGCGCCTCCATGGCCCCGTCGAGGGCCACGTGATAGGGCATGATCACGTGCGCCGCGCGGCTGACGCGGACGCGCGAGGCGTCGATGCCGCGCTCCTCGAGCATGTGCATCTCGTCGAGCAGGGTGCGCGGGTTGACCACCACGCCGTTGCCGATGACCGGCGTGATGTGCGGGTAGAGCACGCCGCTGGGCACCAGGTGGAGCTTGAAGACCTCGTCGCCCAGGACGATGGTATGGCCGGCGTTGTCGCCGCCCTGGTAACGCACCACGAGCTCGACCGACTCCGCCAGCAGGTCGGTCGTCTTGCCCTTGCCCTCGTCGCCCCACTGCAGCCCGACGACGACCGTGGCCGGCACCTAGTGGACCCTTCGGGAAGCGAAAAGGCCCCGGACCACCGTGGCCGGGACCTGGATAGACTGCCCCCCATGTCGCCCCGCCAGGTGCTGGCGGGGCCCCTGGGCGAAGGTGCGTGCCAGCCTCACGGGACCGGCGCAGCCCCTTCCTCGAGCAACGGCTCCTCCCTCTCGGGCTGCGGGCGTCGGCCCGCGGGCTTCGCGTCAGCGACCATCATAGCGCGCCGGCGGCGGAGCGCGGTCGACAGGAGCGCGGTCGACGGTTGACGCTGGGACCCGTCGGCCGCAGCATCGCACTGTGACCTGCTCGAACTGCGGCGCCGCCAACAGCGCCGAGGCGCGCTTCTGTTCCTCCTGCGGCGTCAGCCTTGTTACGCGCGTCGGCGTCGAGGAGCGCCGCCAGGTGACCGCGCTCTTCGCCGACCTGGTGGGCTCGACGGCCATGGGCGAACGCCTGGACCCGGAGGTGATGCGCTCGCTGGTGGGCCGCTTCTTCGAGCTCGCCAGCCGGGAGGTCCGCCTGCGCGGGGGGACCGTCGAGCGCTTCTCGGGCGATGCCGTGATGGCCATCTTCGGGCTGGCCGTGGCGCACGAGGACGACGCGGAGCGCGCGGTGCGGGCGGCCCTCGCGGTGCGCGAGCGGAGCCGCGACGTGGCGGTCCTGGCCGGCGAGCGGCACGGCGTGGACGTCCAGGTGCGCATAGGCATCGAGAGCGGCGAGGTCGTGGTGGGCGACCCCTTCGCCGGCGGCACGATGGCCACCGGGGACGCACTCAACGTGGCGGCTCGCCTGGAGCAGCGTGCCGGCCCGGGCGAGATCCTCATCGGCCCGGAGGCGGCGACGCTGAGCCGGCAGTCGGTGCGGACCGAGCCGGTCGGCAGCCTCGAGCTCTCGGGCAAGGCGGCGCCCGTCGAAGCACACCGCGTCGTCGCCGTGGCCGACGAGCTGGGCGGCGAGCGCGGTGTGCCGGGCCTCGCGGCGCCGCTCACCGGCCGCGACGACGAGCTGGCGCTGCTGCTCGACGTCGCCCGTCGTTCGCGAGCGGAGTCGAAGCCGATCCTGGTCACGCTGCTCGGCCCCGCCGGCGTCGGCAAGAGCCGGCTCACGCGCGAGCTCGCCTCGCGCGTCGCGCAGCAGGGCACGGCCGTCCTGCGTGGGCGATGCCTCCCCTATGGCGAGGGCATCACCTACTGGCCGCTCGCGGAGATGCTCAGGGACGTGGCGCGGATCACGCCCGAGATGGACGTGCAGGAGGCGCTGGAGCGCGTGCGCGAGGTCAGCCCGGACGAGGTCGTGGCGCACTGGCTGGCCTTCGCCACGGGCCTCTCACCGGACGCACCCGGCGGCGGCCGAGATGCCGACCGGGAGATCGCCTTCGCCTTCCGGCGCCTCTTCGAGACGTATCCCGTCTCGGGGCCGTTGCTGCTCATCTTCGAGGACATCCACTGGGCGGAGCCCGCGCTGCTGGACCTCATCGAGTACCTCGCCGCATGGATCAAGGGCGTCGCCGCGGTCGTGCTCTGCCTCTCGCGCCCGGAGCTGCTCGACCACCGGCCTGCCTGGGGCGCCGGCCGCGTCGAGGCGCACCGGATGCTGCTGGAACCGCTGGACGAGGCCGAGTCGCGCGAGCTGCTGGCCTCGCTGCTCGCCATCGACGACCTGCCGGAGACGCTGCGCGAGCGCGTCCTGGCGCGCGCCGAGGGCAATCCGCTCTTCGTCGAGGAGGTCGTGCGCATGCTCATCGACGCGGGCGTCGTGACCCGGCAGGACGACCGCTGGGTCGCCTCGGCGGCAGCCGTGGAGGTGGCCGTCCCGGAGAGCGTCGAGGCGCTCATCCGGGCGCGGCTCGACACCCTGCCGCGGCCGCAACGCAGCGTCCTCCAGAGCGCATCGGTGGTGGGGCGCGTCTTCCAGCATTCGGCCGTGGCCGCTCTCGTCGACGACAGCGAGCCGATCGGGCCTCGCCTCGAGGAGGCCGTCCTGCGCGACCTCATCTCGGAGGAGCGCGGCGCCGACGGGCCGGCCTACCGCTTCAGGCACATCCTCATCCGCGACGTGGCCTATGCCTCCCTGCCCAAGGCGCGGCGGGCCGAACTCCACCGTCGCGTGGCCGCCTGGCTCGCCTCCTGGGCCGGGGAGCGGCTCGACGAGTTCGCGGAGATCGAGGCCTACCACCTCGAGCAGGCGGCACTGCTGGAGGTGGAGGTGTCCGGCGCGCCGGACGAGGGGCTTCGCCAGCGTGCCGTGGCGCGGCTGGCCGACGTCGCCCGACGGGCGCTGGACCGGGCCGACCACCGGGTCGCCGCTCGCTTCGCCGAGCGCGCGCTGGCACTGTCGCCAGGCGACGGGGTGGAACGAATGCAGCTCGGCGTGCTGCA
The DNA here is from genome assembly GCA_035699625.1 of Candidatus Limnocylindrales bacterium. Taxonomy (GTDB): domain Bacteria; phylum Chloroflexota; class Limnocylindria; order Limnocylindrales; family CSP1-4; genus DASSPM01. The sequence goes on from DASSPM010000105.1 coordinate 10,183, forward strand.
CGCGGAGTCGCTCTGGCGTCGGGGCGACTTCCGCGCCGCGCGCGAGGAGGGGGCCGTGCTCGCCGACGAGGCGCGCCGCATCGGCCGCGGGGACCTGCTCGGGCGCGCCCTCCTGGTGCAGGCATCGGATGTCTGGGTCGGTATCGGGAGCGCCGGCATCGAGGCGGCCCGGCCGATGCTCGAGGAGGCGCGCCGCCTGCTCCGGGAGGCCGGCGACACGGCGGGCGAGCTCGAGGTGGCCCACCTGCTGGGGTACGTCGGCTGGTGGTACGGCGATCTCGAGCGGGCGTTCGAGGACTGGGATGCGGCGATCGAGCTGGCGCGCCTGGCCGGGCGGCCGGCGATGGAGGCCGAGGCCTACCTGCGGCAGTCAGGCGTCCGACGCTACCAGGGGCGGACGACCGAGGCGCGCGTGCTCGTCCAGCGCGCCGCCGACATCGCGAGAGAGGCGGGCTCTCGGCGTACGCACGCCATGGTCGACAAGGCACGCGCCGCGCTCGAGTGCGTCGTCGGTGACCCGGCGGCGGGGCGCGACTTCGCCGCCCGGGCCGTGGCCGTGCTGGAGGAGGTCGACGACCGCGGCGAGCTCGAGTCGGCGATCGCGGTGCTCGCCGGTGCGCTGGAGCTGCTCGACGACCTGGCGGGCGCCGAGGCGCTCTACCGCCGCGGCACCGAGCTCACGGCGGCGATGCACCATGCCGGGCGGCTCCCCGAGCACGAGCGCCAGCTGGCCGACATCCTCCTCCTGCAGGGCCGCATCCCGGAGGCGGAGACGCTTGCCCTGCAGGCGATCGAGCACACGGCTTCAGGCGACGTCACGACGGTAGCCTCGACGCGCGCCTCACTGGCCCGGGTGCGCGCCGCCCAGGGCCGCCATGCCGAGGCCGAGGAGCTCGCGCGCGCGGCGCTCGCGGAGATCGAGCGGACGGACTACGTCGCAGACCAGATCGAGGTCCTGTCGGCGCTGGCGGAGGTGCTCACCTACGCCAGCCGGGATGCGGAGGCCGAGGAATGGCGGGCGCGTGCCGAGGCGACCGCCGTGGAGGCCTTCGGTCCGGCGACCCCGATCCGCGGCTGGATCGCCCGGCGACTCGCCGCCGCGACAGCCGCAGCCCAGGGCCAGGCCGCCGTCGACGGCTGAGCCGCCGCGCCTGGGTATGGGCGTCAGGGGCGCTCGTACATCTCGTCCAGGAAGGGATCACGCCGCACCGGCGGGAGCTCCGCCCGGACCGCCTGCAGCGAGGCCAGCGCGCGTTCGCGAGCCAGGTTCCATGACGGCCAGCCGGCCCCCGCGGCCTCTGCCTCCAGTGCAGCCAGCCGTCGCGCCAGCGCCTGCGCGACGGCCGGGCGCACCTCCACCGGCAGGCGCGGCAGCGCATCCACCAGCAGGGGCACGGCATCGTCGCCCAGGCTGGCGGCGTAGGCGGCGTCGAAGCCGATCTCGCCGCCTGGGGGCACGAGGGCAGGGTCGAGCGCCCGAGCGAGGTTTTCGCGCGCCACAGTGGCCTGCGGCCCGAGCGCGTTGACGACGCCCGCGACGGCAAGCCCGAGCACCACCACGAGGTGCGGCAGCCAGCGCGTGCGGCCGGCGAGCAGCGTGCCCGCGGCGGCCACCAGGCAGAGTGCCAGCCAGATGATGGCGGCCAGCACGTGGAAGCGCAGCTCGGTCCAGCCGTAGGCATCCTGGTAGAGCCGCAGCCGCAGCGCCGCCGAGGCGAGCACGACACCGGTCAGCACGACCAGAGCCACGGCCGCCGCGACGTATGGGCGCGTGCGCCG
>DASSPM010000106.1:0-5885 GCA_035699625.1 Candidatus Limnocylindrales bacterium
GCCCTGCCGCTCGACGAGGAGACGCCGCCGGCCGAGCGTGCGGCGGCCCTGGCGGAGATGGAGGGACTCCTCCTCTCCGGCGGCGCCGACCTCGACCCGGCCCGCTACGGCCAGGCGCCGGCCGGCGCGCGCGAGGTCGAGTCCGGGCGGGACGAGCTGGAGTGGCAGGTCTGGCAGGTCGCCCGCCGCCGCGGCGTGCCGGTGCTGGGCATCTGCCGCGGCTTCCAGGCCGTGAACGTCTTCATGGGCGGCCGCCTGGTGCAGCACGTCGAGGGTCACGCGGGTGCCGCCTACGGCGCGGGCGTGCCGCTGCGGCATCCCCTGCGCCTCGCCGCCGGCAGCCGCATGGCGCGCATCCTGCGGCCGACCGACCCGGTCGGCGCCGTGCTCAGCGTGAACAGCTATCACCACCAGGCCGTGCGGCGCGAGACGCTCGCGCCCGGTCTGGTCGCCTGCGGCATGAGCCCCCACCGCGAGGGCGACCTGGTCGAAGCCGTCGAGTCGGCCGAGCCGGACAGCTTCGTGCTCGCCGTTCAATGCCACCCAGAGCGGACCGAGTCGACGCCCCCGGAGTTCGAGCGCCTCTTCCGGGTCTTCGTCGACGCCGCGCGAGGCAGCATCGTCGGACGTCGGGTCGGCTAAGGGGCCGAACGGCTTTTCGGTGGTCGGGGGCAGGCCGCGCTCAGGCCTGCAAGCGGCCGGCCTCGATGATGCGCTGCAGGAACTGCTGCGTGCGCGGCTCGCGCGGGCTGCGGAAGATGACCTCCGGCGGCCCCTCCTCGAGGATGACGCCGCGGTCGAGGAAGCAGACCCGGTCGGCGATCTCGCGCGCGAAGCCCATCTCGTGCGTGGCGATGATCATGGTCATGCCGCCCGCGGCCAGCTCGCGCACGACGTTGAGCACCTCGGCGATGAGCTCGGGGTCCAGCGCACTGGTGATCTCGTCGAGGAGCAGCACGTCGGGCGCCATGGCCAGCGCGCGCACGATGGCCACGCGCTGCTGCTGGCCGCCCGACAGCCGGTCGGGGTAGTCGTCGCGCTTGTCGGCCAGGCCGAAGCGGGTCAGCAGCTCGTCCGCCTCCGCGACTGCCGCGGCGCGCGGCCGGCGCAGCACCTGGCGCGGCGCGAGGGTCACGTTCTCCAGCACGCTCATGTGGGGGAAGAGGTTGAAGGCCTGGAAGACGATACCGATGCGGCGCCGGATGCGGTCCACGTCGACGCCCGGGCCGGTGATCTCCTCGCCCTCGATGACGATGCGCCCCTCATCGATCGGCTCGAGCAGGTCGATGCAGCGCAGCAGCGTGGACTTGCCGGAGCCGGAGGCGCCGATGAGGCAGACCACCTCGTGCTCGCGCAGCACGAGGTCGACGCCACCGAGCACGTCGGGGCCGCCGAAGGACTTGCGCAGCCCCTCGACGCGCAGCACGTCCGCGCCCAGGACCCGCGGCGGGTGGACGGTCGCGGCGGTCACAGGGCGGCCCCGCGTGCCTGGCGCCGCCGGTCGCGTGCCACCAGCCAGTCGGTCAGCCGCGCCAGGGGCAGCGTGACCAGGATGAAGACGAGGGCCGTGGCCAGGTAGGGCGTGAAGTTGAAGGAGCCAGCCTGCTTGATGAACGACTGGCGGAAGATCTCGACCACCCCGATGTACGACACGAGCACGGTGTCCTTCTGCAGGCCGATGAAGTCGTTGAGCAGCGGCGGGATGACCCGGCGCACGGCCTGCGGCACGATCACGAAGCGCAGCGACTGCCAGCGCGAGAGGCCCAGCGCCCGTGCCGCTGCCTCCTGGCTGGGGTGGATCGACTCGATGCCCGCCCGGTAGACCTCCGAGACGTAGGCGCCGTAGAGCAGCACGAGGGCCACGATCGCCCAGAAGAAGGGCTCGATGGGCACGCCCGGCAGCCCCAGGCCGGGGATGCCGAAGCCGAGGATGTAGATGACCAGCAGGCCCGGCAGCGCCCGGAAGACGTCCACGTAGATGGTGCCCAGGAAGCGCAGCGGGAAGAAGGCCGGGCCGGGCAGGCTGCGCGCCACGGCCACCACCAGCGCCCAGACGAGGATGAGCGCCTCTGCCACCAGGAAGAGCTGCACGTTGACGCCGAAGGCGCGCACGATGGCGGGCAGCGAATCCAGGAACACCTTGCCGTTCAGGAACGAGACCTGGACGGCCGGCCAGCCAGGCGAGTTGACGACGACGGCGGCGAGCGCGCCGAAGACGACGATGGTGCTGACCGCCGCGACGAGCGTGGCGCGCACCCCGTCGCGGCGGCCGCGCGACCGGGGCCGTGTCTTCGCCGTCACCTGATGGCTCATGCCCGGGCCACAGCGGCGCCGCCGATCACGCGCCGGCCGTGCTCAGGGAGCGAGCGTCGGAGTCCCCTTGAATGGCAGCCACTCGTCCTCGAGCTTGGCCAGGGTGCCATCCGCCTTCAACGCCGCGATGGCGGCATTGACGCAGGGCGTGAGCGGACTGCCCTTGGCCAGCACGAGGCTGAAGTACTCCTGCTCCCCCTGCGGCAGCTGGCCGACGATGGTCGCGTTCTCGACCTGCACTGTGGTGATGAAGTACGCCGTCGGCAGGTCCACCACCACGCCGTTGACGAGCTTGGCCGAGAGGGCCTCGATGGCCGCGTCGTTGGAGTCGTAGACGCGCGTCTCCTTGTCCGGCTTGATGACCTCGACGATGGCGTCATAGCTGGTCGTGCCGGCCTGCGCCCCGAACTGATAGGGCTTGAGGTCGGCTACCGACTTGGCCGCCGCGACCGGGCTGCCCTTGAGGGCCACCACGGTCTGGTTGCCGAAGTAATAGCCGTCCGAGAGATCCGCCGCCTGGGCCCGCTCCGGCTTGTACGAGACCTGGTTGATGTCGAAGTCGAAGGCCTTCGGCCCCGGCGCGTAGGAGTTGGCGAACGGGACGACCACCCAGACGACCTCGTCCTTCGAGAAGCCGAGTTTCTCGGCGATGGCATAGGCCACGGCACTCTCGAAGCCCTTGCCGCTGCGCGGGTCGCTGACCTCCCACGTGCCGTCGGCGGGCGGATCGCCGCCGAAGTAGGGCGGGTAGGCCGGGTTGTCAGTGCCGACGGTGAGCTTGCCCGGCGTGGTCAGCGCCAGCTTGTCCTTGGCGCACGCGTCCGGGGTGGGCGTCGGCGCCGTGGTCGGGCCGGGCGACGGCGGCGTGGCAGTGATCGTGCCGGTCGGCGTGGCGGCGGGGCCGGCACACGCGGCGGCGAGCACGGCGACGAGTGACAGCGCGCCGAGGGACGTCCGCATCTCTCCTCCTCCTCTCGAGGTGACGGAGGCGAGAGTGTAGCGAGCGCTCGGCTCAGGCGCGAGTGATGCGCAAGGGCATGTCGCGCGCGATGCCCAGCGCCTGGCTGGCTGCGCCCTGGTTGACGGCCAGGCAGAGGCGGCCGTAGGAGTCCTCGTAGAGCAGCGGCTCACCGGGCGCCACGCGGCCAAAGGTCTCGACCCACGCGGCCTCGACCTCGCGTAAGCCCCTGCCGTGGCCCCAGGCGACGCGCAGGCGTGTGCCCGGCGGCGGGTCGTCGAAGGCGGAGCGGAGGTGGTCGCCCTCGGCCGCCAGCTTGAGGCTGCCGAAGGTGTCGACATAGATGACGCTCGCCTCGAGGCGCCCATCCCCGACCGAGGGCGCCGGCCAGTCGAGCCGGGCGAGCGAGCCGGGCTCGAGCGCCGGGCCGAGCGCCCCGATGGGCACCCCCAGGGCCAGGTGGGCCGCGGCGGGCGCGAAGATGTCGCGGCCGTGGAAGGAGCTGCTGACGACCGGCAGGCGGTGCTCGGTGCTCTCGAGGACGTGCACCGAACTGACGCCGCCGAGGCGCTCCGCGGCCGGCAGCAGCAGGCCGTTGTCGGGGCCGACCAGCGTGTCGCCGCGCGCCGTCCGCACGGCCAGCGGCAGCCGCTCCGTGCCGACGCCGGGGTCGACCACCGCCACGTGCACGCCGACCGGCAGGTAGGGCACGGCGCACCAGAGCAGCAGCGCGCCGTCGCGCACCTGGTACTTGTCGACCTCGTGGCTGATGTCGACCACGTTGGCGTCGGCGGCGACGCCCAGCACGACGCCCTTCATGATCGCCGCCGAGGGATCACGCAGGCCGAAGTCGCTGAGCAGGCTGACGAAGGGCCGGGTTGTGCCACGCTGCGGGGTCCTCGACGCGGCCGGCGTGGTCAGCGGACGCGGGTAGCTGCGCGACATGGCCGGCTAGCGTAGCCACGTTGCGGCCGGGTTGCCTGCGCTGGGCCCGGGACGCCTGCGCTAGGCTTGCCGGCCATGGGGAGGCGACGCGCATGAGCCCGCTGGTCGATCGCGAGCGCGCCGGTCAGAAGTGGGACAAGGCCGCCCGCTACCTGCGCATCGCGGGCATCCTGCACGCCCATCCGGGGGGCATCCGGGCCGAGGAGATCGCCGAGCAAGTCGGCGTCTCGCGGCGCACGGTCTACCGCGACCTGCTAGCCATCGAGCGGGACGGCGCGCTGCTGCTGTGGCAGGAGAAGGGGCGTTGGGGGCTCGACCAGAAGGCCTTCCTGCCGCCCCTCAAGCTGACCCTGCACGAGGCGACGGCCCTCTTCCTCGCCGGCCGGGTGATGCTCAAGGCGACCGACGAGCAGGACACCGACCTGACGGGCGCCTTCGCCAAGCTGGCCAGCATCCTGCCCGAGCTGCTCGCCCGGCATATCCACGCCGCCGTGGCTGCCTACGCGCGGCTGCCGCGCAACGAGGCCTTCACGCGCGTCCTGCGCACCCTGGCGCAGGCCTGGGCCGAGCGGCGCGTGGTGGTCATCGACTACGAGGCCGGCGTCTACGACCCCCAGAAAGGGCCACGCCGGACGCGCGTGCGGCCGTGGCTCATCGAGCCCTCGGCCCTCACACACGGGCTCTACCTCATCGGCTGGGACGAGGAACGGAGCGCGCGGCGGACCTTCAAGATCGAGCGCATCCGCTCGGCCATCCTGACCCTCGACGCCTTCGAGCTGCCCGACGACTTCGACCTGATGGCCGAGCTGACCCGCGCCTGGGACGTCATCTCCGACCAGGAGATGGAGACGGTCGTGGCCCGCTTCCTGCCCGGCGTCGCCCGCCGCGTGGCCGAGACGCGCTGGCACCCCAGCCAGGAGATCGAGTGGCAGCCCGACGGCTCGCTCGTCTGGCGCGCCCGCGTGGCGGGCCTGCATGAGGTGCGTATCTGGCTGCTCGGCTGGGGCGCCGATGTCGAGGTGCTCGGACCCGATCGCTTGCGCGACGGGATGGCCGAGGAGCTGCGCCGGGCGGCCGCCCGCTACGCCGAGCCGGCAGCCACGCCGAGGGCCTCGGCGGCGCGCCGGAGGCGCTCGAACCAGTAGCGCCAGAGCGCCTCGTGCAGCTCGTGCTGGCGTGCCGAGCGGAAGCCGACGTGGCGCAGCGTGAGATGCGTGCGCTGCCCGTGATCGATGGCATCGATGGCGACCACGGTGGGCACGCCCAGCGGCTCGTCCTGCCAGTCCCAGCGGAAGCTGATGTGCTGCGGTGCATCGACCGCCGCCACCTCGCCCACGGCCACCGCCTCGCGCAGCCGGAAGCGGCAGGGCGCGCCGGGCTTCGGCTCGAACTCGGCCTCGTCGAGCCAGCGGCCGACGCCCTCCGCCGTGGCGAGGAGCGGCCAGAGGTCCGCCCGGCGGACGGCCAGCTCGGCCTGCAGCTCGACGCGGGTGGTGTCAGCCATGCCCTGACGATAGCGGGTCGCCGGCGGCCGTCGCCGGCCCGCCGTGCCGCGGGCCCCGGCTGGTTCAGACCGAGCTGACGGATCGCCGAATGGCCCACGAGTACATCCATGTCCCGCAGTCACAACACGATCGGCTCTCTGGACCATCTATCCTGATGAGGCTCC
>DASSPM010000107.1:0-4122 GCA_035699625.1 Candidatus Limnocylindrales bacterium
CGCAGGGCGCAGGCCGCTCAGGCGGCACTTGATGTCGAAGAACTTCTGGGCGCCCATGTCGGCCCCGAAGCCGGCCTCCGTGCAGACCGCGTCGACCAGCTTGAGGGCCACCCGGTCGGCGACCACCGAGCTGTTGCCGTGAGCGATGTTGGCGAAGGGCCCGGCGTGTACGAAGGCCGGCCCGCCCTCGATCGTCTGCAGCAGGTTGGGCTCGATGGCGTCGCGCAGCAGCACCGTCATGGCGCCCGCGGCACGCAGGTCGTCGAGCGTGACCGGACGGCCGTCCCGACGTTCGGCGACGACCGCCCGCCCGAGCCGAGCCCGCAGGTCGTGCAGGTCGCTGGCCAGCGCCAGGATGGCCATCACCTCTGAGGCGCTCGTGATCTGCCACTCGGCTTCGCGCTCGGGGCCGTTCTGCGGGCCGCCCAGGCCGATGCGCGTGCGCCGGATGGCGCGGTCGTTCATGTCCACCACGCGCGGCCAGACGATCGTCTCGGGGTCGATGCCCAGCGCGTTGCCGTGGTGGAGATGGTTGTCGAGGAAGGCCGCCGCCAGGTTATGCGCCGCGCCCACGGCGTGGTTGTCGCCGGTGAGGTGGAGGTTGATGTCCTCCATGGGCAGGATCTGGCTGCGGCCACCGCCCGTGGCGCCGCCCTTGACGCCGAAGATCGGTCCCAGCGACGGCTGGCGCACCGTCGGCGCGGCGCGCACGCCGATGCGCGCCAGGCCCTGGGCCAGGCCGATGGTGGTGGTCGTCTTGCCCTCGCCGAGCGGCGTGGGCGTGATGGCCGTGACCACGATGAGCCGCCCGTCGGGCCGGTCGGCGAGGCGCCGCAGCAGCGAGAGGCGCACCTTGGCCTTGTGCGGGCCGTAGAGGTGCAACTCCTCGGGCAGGATGCCCAGCTCGGCCGCCAGCTCGGTGATCGGCCGCAGCGCGGCGGCCTGCGCGATCTCGAGACTCGACTGCGTCACGCGGCTCAGGCGCTGGCGGCGGGCTCGCCGGCGGGTCGCTCCGAGCGGCGTCGGGGGGCGGCCGAGCCCGCCGCGGCCGTGCGGGCCGGGCTACGACGCGCCGCCGGTCGCAGCGGGCGGCGTCCACCCTCGACCTGAGCGCGCGCCGCCTGCAGCAGGTGCTGCAGCAGGATGGCGTTGGTGACCGGCCCGACCCCCCCCGGCACGGGCGTGATGGCCGAGACGACGCCGCGCGCGCTGGCGAAGTCGACGTCGCCGACGATGCCCTCGGGCAGGACGTTGATGCCCACGTCCACGACCACGGCGCCCTTCTTGAGCATCTCCCCGGTGACGAGCCCGGCGTGGCCCGCGGCGGCGACGACGAGATCGGCTCGGCGCACCTGTCGCGCCAAGTCGCGCGTGCGGCGATGGCAGACGGTGACCGTGCAGTGCTCTCGCAGCAGCAGCTGGGCCGCCGGCTTGCCGACCACGTTGCTGCGCCCGACGACCACCGCGTCGAGGCCCTCGAGGGCGATGCCCGAGCGGCGCAGGATCTCCACCGCCGCCTGGGCGGTCGCCGGCAGGAAGCCCTGGTAGCCCAGGTGGAGCAGGCCGGCATTCACGGGGTGGATGCCGTCGATGTCCTTGGCCGGGTCGATGGTGTCGATGACCGCCTGCAGCGGGATGCGCCGCGGCAGCGGCATCTGGACGATCACGCCGCTCACCAGCGGATCCGCGTTGAGCGCCTCGATGGCCCGCTGGAGGGTCGCCGCCGAGGCTCCTGCCGGCAGCTCCACCAGGCGCCCGTGCGCGCCGACGGTGCGGCAGCTGCGCAGGATCTGTTGTAGGTAGACCGCGGACGGGGCATCGCGGCCGACGAGCACCACCGCCAGCGTCGGCGCGAAGCCGTGGCGGCGGCGGAAGGCGGTCACCTCTCCTTTCAGGTGGCGTCGCATCTCGGCCGCGATCGGTGCGCCCTGCAGGAGGCGCGGCCCCGGGCCCGGGCTCACGCGTCCTCCGGCTCGCGCAGTTCCCCGTCGCCGACCCGCTCGCGCGTCTGCCGGGCGAGGTGGCGGATGGCGTCCAGGTGGGAGTCGAGCTCGCTGGTCATGGCGCCCACGAACTCCGGATCCTCGACCGAGGGCAGGTTGACCATCACGTTGGCGCCGGCGCCACGCGCGGCGGCCTCGGCCAGGAGCGCGGCCACGACCAGGTCGCTCGAGGCGTTCTGGTTGCTGCGGCCGGCGAGCGCCTCGATCTCCTCGGCCACGCTTCGGCAAAGGCGGACCATCTCGAGCGGCACGCGGCTGGCCTCGCGCGCCGCGGTCGAGAGCGCACGGCGCCGCTGCGCCTGCGCCGCCTCCCCGTCGCGGGGCAGCTTCAAGGCCGCAGCGAAGCCGGCGTAGGCGGCGGCATCCTCGTCGGCCAGGGCGAGGAAGCGCGTTCGGGCCGATGCGCCGGCCGCGGCGGCCCGCGCGATGGACGCCGCATAGAGTGCGTACTTCGGCCGATCCTGTGACAGGCGCGCGACCATCTCCAGGAGCGCGGCGGCGAGCGAAGCGGCGACGGCGGAGGCGCTGCCGCCGCCGGGCACCGGCTCAGCCGAGGCGAGTCGTTCGGCGAAGCGTCCCAGGGGCAGCGCGCCGAAGGACTCCGGCTGCTCGGTCATCGGGGCCGATTGTCGCACGGTGCGACCGCCCCGCGGCCGTCGCTCGGCCGGGCTGGCCGGCGCCCCGCTCGGGTGGGGATCCGAGCGGGGCCAGCCGGAAGGGACGTTCGGTCGGTTGGGCCCGTGTGGCACGGCGGGCCGACTTGGTGCGGGCGCGTGCCCTCCCGTCGGCTGGAGGCGTTCAGGCGGCCGGTCGATCGGCTCCCGCGAGCGGGTCGAGTCCCTCCACACGCCAGCGGCGGGAGCGGTGGTCGAAGGTCAGCGCCAGGCGGGCGCCGGGCGTCTCGACCTCGAAGAGCGTGCGCGGGCCGGTCAGCGCCGGGTGGGCCGAGGCCTCGCTCCGGATGCGCTCGACGGAGACCACCGGCAGGCGTTCACCGGCAAGCCGGATGCTGCGCGGCCGGCCGTCCAGCCAGTCGCAGCGGACCTGGACCTCGAGTGGTGTGATGCGGACCATCGCCATCGCGGGGCACTTCCTTTCCGGGGGCTCGGCGGGCTTCTCCGGGCCTTCGGGGCACGTCCGCGGCGGAGAACGGATGTTCGACTACCGGCAGGCTAATCGAACGGATGTGCGGTTGTCAACACCCCGAAGCATCGATGTCCCCGAAGCATCGACGACGACTTGGCGGGCGTCGTGATCAACCGCCCGAGCCGCGGACGCCGCCGAACGGCTCGACGTCGCCATGCCTGCTTCGGGGATCGTCCCTGCAGGCTGCTGCTCGCTACCTCCCCCCGCACGCCGCCGGCTCGACGAAGTCGGATCGTACCCAAACGGTAGTCGCATCATCGACAGCGCGCGGGATCAGCTCGGTGAAGTGAGGGCGACCGTCTCTCTCCAGCTCTATCCAGTGGTCCGACTCGACCACGACGCGGCCACCGAATGCCGCGACCGCCTCCGGAAATGTACCGATCCATCCCTGTCCCGGCGCCCAGACGCCGCCGGGATGGAGGAAATGCCCCGTTCCGCCGGCGAGCGCGACCAAACTCTGAAGTCGCACACGCTGCTCCGTGGTTGGTGCTGCGTAGAAGCCCGCGACGCTGTGGAGACAGACGTACCCTGCCTCGATCAGACGCTGCACGGCGACCGAGTGCCCATCAAGCTCGTTCGCCGCTTGAACGGTGTGGTTCTGGCCCGAGTCGCGTGCGATCGCGCCCGGGTTCGTGTGCCCATCAACCAGCGGCGCATCGGACGGGACGACCAGGGCCAAGATCAGCACCACCGCCGCGGCGCCAGCTACGCCCGCGGTCAAACCCGCTGCTCGCCGTGGCATCTCGTACGTCATCGTGCGCCTGCCTTGATCATCCTAGGGGATGTTTCCGTCCGCCGAGAGGATGTCGTCGGTGGTGATCGTGCGAAGCCGATACGAATCCGGATACCCGTTCAGACCGGTGCCAGGGCACATCGTGAAGATCCCGGGATCGCCGGATGTGCAGGTCGCTGTGTGGCCGAGCCCGTTGGTGTGTCCCACTTCGTGCGTAAGGACTCCCTGAAAGTCGAAGAC
>DASSPM010000108.1:0-30719 GCA_035699625.1 Candidatus Limnocylindrales bacterium
TCGCCGGTAACGACGCGAATGGTGTCCTGACGGCCGCCCGGGTGCGTGCCTCGCGGTTGTGTTGGGATGCGAACTCGCAGTATCGGCGTCTCGCATGGTTCGGTGAAACGGTCAACATCGGGGACTCCATGGGCGGCTGGACAGGGTCGTCCCGCAATCACCTCGATCATGACCCACTGCGGTACTCAGTGGGGACCGGCTGGAACGCGACGAACCTGTCCGCTCCGAACCCATGCGATGTTGATGGTGACTTGTACTCGTGCACGATTGCCGAATCCGACCACATCTACATCGACACCAACCGATGAACACCCTTACCGGAATCAGCAAGCGGCAATCACTCCGACTCATGGCGCTCGGGCTTGCCGTTGTGGCACTTGGCGCACTGACCTACGGTGTAGTTGGCGGTGCAGAGCCAAGTGCGACAAGCGCGCCGGGAGGGCCACTGACAGCAGAGGAAGTCCTTCAGCTGCAGGACTTGCCGCCTTCTACGCGTGTCATCCCGTGCGCGTCGGAGTTTCCCCGATACCCCGAGGGCCATATGCCCAACCGGATCCTCGGCTATGAGAAGTTGAAGCCAGGCCGATATGTCCTTTCCGGTGGGCATTGCGCATGGGACCCGGAAGCATCCGAGTCACCGATCCGCGAGGACGCAGTCGACCCGTAGTCCGTACCATCTCGACGATTCGGTCCTGACGATCACGGCCCTACACGCAGGACGCGCCGGCCGCGTCCCGACGCGGCGACGGGCGAGCGCGGCTACCATGGGCGGCCCATGCCCGACGTCGAGTTCGCCTTCCTTGCCGATGCCGCCGATGCCCAGCCGGGACAGAAGTTCGCCGTGCTGGGCGGAGGCGTCTCGCGCATCGGCGGGCCCGTCTTCCCGTTGCGCCACCCGCACCTGGCGCTCGTGGTCGGTCTCGTGGTGACGGCGCCGGAGTTGGGCGCCGAGCACGACGTCGGCTTCGTGCTCCTCAGCCCCGACGGGGAGGAACTCTCCTCGGCCAACGCGCGCATCCGCGCGCAGGGCACGCCCGAGGGCCGCGACACAGTGGTCACCTTCGGCGTCGACCTGTGGAACCTGGTCTTCCCCCGTCCGGGCGACTACTCGCTGCGCATCCTCATCGACGGCTCGGAGCGCAAGCGTCTGCCGCTGGTCATCGAGCAGCGCGAGGCGCAGGCGGCCGGCTCGGCCGGCGCGGCGCCTGTGCCGCCCTTCCCGCCCCCCACCGGCCAGGCCTGATCCGATGGAGCTGTTGGCCGAGCTGATCCGCCTGCTGACCCACCCGAAGGACCTCATCCTCGCCTTCGGACCGCTCGCCTACGTCGGCCTCTTCTCCATCCTCTTCGCCGAGACGGGCCTCTTCGTGGGCTTCTTCCTGCCCGGCGACAGTCTCCTCTTCGCGGCCGGCGTACTGGCCGCCGCCGGCGCCCTCGACCTCGTGGTGACCTGCCTCGTCTGCACCGCCGGCGCCATCAGCGGCAACCTGGTCGGCTTCGCCTTCGGGCGGCGCGTCGGCCGGCCGCTCTTCGAACGGCCGGATTCGCGGTTCTTCAAGCGGCAGCACCTGCTCGCGGCGGAGGCTTTCTACGCGCGGCACGGAGGCAAGACCATCGTCCTGGCGCGCTTCCTGCCCTTCATCCGGACCTTCGCGCCCATCGTCGCCGGCGCCAGCCGCATGGAGACCGGGCGCTTCGTGCTCTACACCGTCGTCGGCGGCGTCCTGTGGGGCACCGGCCTGCCGGTGGCAGGCTACTTCGTGGGCAACCTGATCCCGGACATCGACAAGGTGCTGCTGCCGATCATCGTGGTCATCGTGCTGGTGTCGGTGCTGCCCACGGCGCTGCACCTCGCGCGTGCCAACCGTGAACGCATCCCCGGCCTGCGCCGCAGGCTCGACCCGGGGGAAGGCGGCTAGGACCCGTACGGCGACGCTGGGCCGGACGGCCCGAGCCGGGCCGTCAGCTCGTCGAGGCGCGCCTCGCGCGCCGCCTCGCTCTCGAGGTCGAGGGGCAGGCCGTCGAGCCGGTCGAACGCCCACTCCTGGGCCAGGTCGACCAGTTCCTCGGTGTCGGCGGAGCGCCACGCGTCGAGGCCGGTCGCCAGGGCCCGCAGGCGCCGCTCGGTGACCTGGTTGGTGACCGGCGCGCGCAGCGCCAGCCGCAGCCTCCGGACATCCTCGACCAGCCGTTCGCCGCGATGGGCGCCGCCCGCAAGGCGCACGAGCACGCCGGGTGCGGTGGCGACGGCCGCGGCAGGGATGGTCAGCAGGACCGCCAGCCAGCCGGGCGCCGGTGTGAGCAGGGCCACCAGCCAGCCCGCGACCGCCACGAGCCAGCTGGCGACGGCGACGAGCAGCGCTCGACGCCCCGCGCCGAGCCGCGCCAGGTCGCGCCTGAGCCAGGCCAGCAGCACCACGCCGAGCGCCAGGCCGACCGCCGCCAGGAGCAGCCTCGGGTCCACGCGGCGCGAGCGTAGCAGTGGCCTCCAGCGGCGGGAAGGACCACGGCCCCGGCGATCTCGTCTGCCACGGCCTGGCGGATGGGCCGGTCGTACGTAGGACCCTCGGCCGGCCGGCTTGGCGCATTCGGCCCATGGTGTGGGCACGGACGCGCGCCCCCCGCCGCCATCGACCGCCTGCCGTGCGAGGCGGGTGACATCTCACTCACCGGCGCCCAGCTCGTCGCCGGGAGTTGCGGAGCGCGCCTGGCACACCGTCTCGTTCCTGCTCGACGAGGTGCGCGTCAGCCTGCGCGCCGTGGTCCGCTCGCGCCGGCCGATCGGCAACGGCCTCTTCGTCTACGGCATCGAGTTCCTGCCCGCGCAGCACCGCCGCCGTGCCCGCCTCGCGCTCGCCCTCTTCGGGACGCAGCCGCTGCCGACGGCACACCCGGAGCCCGCCTGCCGCGTGCCGCCTGACGCTGCCGCCGGCCGAGCCGGAGCCGCCAACGCCGCCCCGGGCGGCGCTACCATCGCCTCGGACCCCGCCATGGACCGGAGGCGACGATGCCCGAACCGACCCGCGACGATGCCTGGGCGCTGCTCTGCAATTGGACGCAGAGTGAGTCCCTGCGCAAGCACGGCCTGGCCGTGGAGGCCGCCGTGGGCTGGTACGGCCGCGAGCGCTTCGGCGTGAGCGGCGCGGACCTCGAGCGCTGGCGCATCGCCGGCCTGCTGCACGACTTCGACTACGAGCGCTTCCCCGAGACGCACCCGGTGCAGGGCGCGGAAGAGCTGCGGCGGCTCGGCTATGCCGAGGAGGTCGTCGGGGCCGTCCTGGGGCACGGCGATCACACGGGCGTGCCGCGCACGACCCCGGTTGCCCGGGCCGTCTACGCCTGCGACGAGATGGCCGGCTTCGTCATCGCCGTGGCCTATGTCCGCCCGAACCGCTCGCTCGACGAGGTCGACGTGCGCGCCGTGGTCAAGAAGATGAAGGACAAGGGCTTCGCGCGGCAGGTGCCCCGTGACCAGCTGGTGAAGGGCGCCGGCGAGATCGGCGTGCCCTTCGAGGAGCACGTGGCCAACGTCGTGCAGGGCCTCAAGGAGGCCCGCACCGCGCTGGGCCTGTGACCGTGCGCCGGACGGTGGCCACCGTCGAGTGGCTTCGCTCCGGCCGCGGCGCGATCGTCGTCGCGGCGCTCGTCTCCGCCTGGTGGCTGGTCGGCCTGCGGCTCGACGCCGACGGCGACCTTGCGCGCCAGGTCGTGCTCGGGGCGCTCACCTGGGTGATCCTCGGCCTCGCGCTCGCCGCATCGCGGCCCGACCAGCGGCTGCAGGTGCTGGTGATGGTCGGCGTGGCGACGGGCTTCGAATGCCTCGGCTCGCTCGTCTGGGGCCTCTACCAGTACCGCCTGGAGAACCTGCCCCTCTACGTGCCGCCCGGGCATGGGCTCTTCTACCTGGTGGCGCTGCGCATCGCGGACCTGCCGGCGGTGACGTCGCGCCGGCGGCTGCTCGTGCCGGGCGTGCTGCTCGGCGGGGCGGTGCTGGCGCTGGCCGGTCTCATCCGTGGCGGCCCGCCGGACCTGCTCGGGGCGCTGACCTGGCTGATCCTGGCACGCTTCCTCTTGCGCGGACGGGCACCCGTCTTCTATGCCGTCTCGTTCGTGCTGACGATGCTGCTCGAAGCGTACGGCACCGCGCTCGGGACGTGGGCCTGGCAGCCGGTCGTGCCGCTGCTGGGTATCGCCGCTGGCAACCCACCGGCCTGCATCGGTGCGGGCTACTGCGTCATGGATGGGCTCGCACGGCGCCTGACCGCACGTCTGCGCCGGGCGACCGGGCGCCCCCTTCCCGAGGCTGCGCCTCAGCGGATACCCGTGTCGTAGGCGACGTCGGCGGTCACACTGCCGCCGGGCGCGATGGTCACGGGCTTCGACTCGGCCGGCCCGGGGTAGGCGGCGATGGCCTGCGGCTCGACGACGTACTCCCCGGCCGGCAGCGTGAGGCGATAGCGGCCGTCGGCGTCGGTCGTGGCCCGGGCGACCTCGCGGCCCTGCGGGTCGCGCACGACGATGATCGCGCCGGCCACGGGTCGCGGGGCACAGGCCGGGTCGGGCGGGACCTGCTCCACGGGACATACGGGCCCGGCGGTGGCACGGCCGCTGAGGCTGCCCGTCGGGCGATCGGCGGGCCGGGTCGAGCAGGCGGCGAGGATCACCAGGAGCAGGGCCAGTGCGAGGTGGGCGGTGCGTGCCATCGGTGGGTTCTCCGTGCGGGCGGTCGGGCGCACGACGCGGCGCGGGGCCGGCGGTTCCCGACCTGGTGCGCCGTGTCCACGTGCAGTGCCTCAGCAGCCCAGCTCCTGCGGTTCGAACGCCTCCTGCATGAACGGTGAGGGCGCGCCGGGGTCGTAGACCAGCGCGAGTGAACGGCGCGCCCGGGTCCAGGCGACGTATGCCAGGCGCCGCTCCTCCTCGAGGACGCGCGCCGGATCACCCGCCTCGGCCAGCGAGCGCGCGCTGGGGAAGCGGCCCTCGTCGAGGCCGACACAGGCGACGTGGTCGAACTCGAGGCCCTTGGTGGCGTGCGCCGTGGCCAGCACGAGGGGAGCGTCCTCGCGCCGGAGGGCGGCGCGTCGGGCGCGCGCCCGGTCGATGGCGGCCCGCAGCGCCGCCAGGTCCGGTGCGCCTGCCGCCCAGGCCAGGAGCGCGCCGGCCACCGCGTCGTCGGCCTCGTCCGCCTCCTCGCGCGCCTCGGCGAGCGCGGCGAGCACGCCTGTGCCCGGTCGCGCGTCGGCGATGCGCACGGCGGCATCGAGCAGCGCATCGATGGCCGGCGCATCCAGCAGCAGGCCGTCCTCTGCGGCCGCGTACGGGACCCCCAGGTCCAGCGCCAGGGCCGCGTACGGGGCGAGCTCCGCGTTGGTGCGGGCGAGGACGGCGAAGCTGCCCGGGGCGATGGTCTCGCCGCCTTCCGCCAGCCGCCACGCTGCGAACAGCCGGCGCGCGCGAGCCGGCTCGTCGCCGGGGTCGGGCGCCAGGTGCAGGCTGCCCGCCGTACGCGGCCCGGGCTCGATGCGCTTCGCAAAGCGCTCCCGGTTGTGGGCCACGAGGCGCGCTGCCCGGCGCGTCACGGCCGGCGGACAGCGGTGGTTGGCGGTCAGGTCGACGCGTCGCAGGCCCGGCAGGTGGCTCGCCAGGTCGAGCACGCGGCGCACGTCGGCCAGCCGCCAGGCGTAGATGGTCTGGTCATCGTCGCCGACGAGGAAGACGTCGTTCCCAGGCGCCGCCAGCAGCAGGGCCAGGCGGAGTTGGCTGCGATCCACGTCCTGGACCTCGTCCATGAGCAGGATGCGCGCGCGGGCACGCCAGCGATCGAGCAGCGCGCCGTCGGCCTCGAGCGCCCGAAGTGCACGGCGGACGAGGTCATCGAAGTCGAGCTCACCCCGCTTGGCCAGCGCCGCTTCGTAGGCCAGGAAGGCCTCGACGAGCGAACTTGGCGGCCGGCCCGCGGCCCGCTCGGCCGCCACCTCCGCGCGGAGCCTGACGGTATCGACGCCCAGCTCGAGCTTGAGGCGCGACAACGTGTCGTCGAGGCGCCGCTCCTCGGCGGCTGAGAGGCCCTCGAAGAGCTCGCCCAGCAGCGTGCGGCGATCGACCAGCGGCTCGACCGCCTCGCCTGCGTCGGCCAGGATCTCCCGCCCGAGCGCATGGAAGGTGCGCACGCGCACGGCACCGGGCGCGAGGCCCAGCGGCACGAGCGCGGCGTCCAGGCGTACGGCCAGCTCCTCGGCGGCGCGGCGATTGAAGGTGACCGCACAGACCGTCGCCGGGTCCGCGCCACGGGCGATGCGCCAGGCGACGCGCGCCACCAGCGTGGTGGTCTTGCCGCTGCCGGCAGGCGCAACGCACAGCACCGGCCCGGGCGGGGCCGTGGCGGCCGCGCGCTGATCCTGGGCCAGGGCGGCGAGCCGATCGGCGACCGCCGGGTGGAGGGGCACGGCGGCAGTCTCGCGGGCACGCCTTACGCAGGCGTTACGCGGAGGCTTCACGAACCCGGTGCGCCGGTGCACCAGCTGCTGCGCGGCGGGCTGACGGCGAGGCCCGCCGGGACTATGCTTCGGGGACCGTCTGGTGGGCTTGGGTGTAGTGCCGTCACCCTGCGGATCCACGCCACGCGGTGCCCGACGCGACTGGAGGTGGTCCCCGTGCCCCGGCCGAGCCGTTCCCGCAGCATCGTCAGCATCGTCAGTGCCATGTTCCTGGCGGGGCTGCTGCCCGCCGGTTCGGCGGCCGCACCGGCGCCGCCGCCGACCGATGTCGGCAAGGCTGACAAGGTGATCTTTTTCGCCTCCGACGGGATGCGGCCTGACCTCGTCGACCGTTACGCGGCCGACGGGCACATGCCCACCTTCGAGGCGCTCATGTCCGCCGGCGTCAAGGGCGCCAACGGCCTGACGCAGGGCTTCCCGCCCAATACGGGCGTCGGCTGGTCGACCCTCGCCAGCGGCACCTGGCCTGGCGAGCACGGCTCGACCAACAACACCTTCTTCCGCACGGGCGAAGGCAACTTCAACAACAGCACCAGCTTCGCTGCGCGCGGCATCCTGCAGGCCGACACCATCCAGCAGGCAGCCGAGCGCGCCGGCAAGACGGTCGTTTCCATGGAGTGGGTCGCCTCGCGCTCGCTCGTCCCAGCGCTACAGGGCCCGGTGGTCGACTTCCGCAGCTTCTTCTCGCGCCGCGGCGTCGTGCTCAACTACGACATCCCCGGCCAGACCGCTGCCAGCTTCGGCGTGGAGTACTGCAAGACGGGCGCCGCGCCCAGCTGCGCCACTGCCATCATCGACGCCGACGCGACGCTCTGGACGAACGAGCCGGCGTCGTATTCGACGCCCAAGGAGCTCGAGTTCACCAAGGTCACCACCTTCGGCGTGCAGAACCCGACTCGCACCTTCTACGCCTACATCTACGACTCGACGGACGACGCGTCCGTCAACTACGACCACGTCCTCGTGGTGCCCAAGACGGCGGGCCGCAACGGCGCCGCCGCGATCGCGGATCTCATCGACGACGACAGCGGCGATGCGGACTGGGCCGACGTCAAGGTCACCCTGCTCAACGGCCGCACGGGCGGCTTCTTCCTGAAGCTCATCGACCTCGAGCCCGATCTCTCCAAGTTCCGCCTCTACTTCACGTCCATCGCCCGCGCCAACGCGACCTACAACGCGCTGGGCACGGCCGCCTCGATCGCCTTCGAGGAGACGCTCAACAAGCACTTCCCGTCGTCCACCGCGGCCGACTTCGCGCCGCTCGAGGCGGGCATCGTGGACGAGGACACCTATGTGGAGCAGGGACTCCGCTGGGCGGACGCGCACTGGAGCTACCTGCGCTACATCCTGGGGACCGACCCGGTGCCCACGGTCAGCGGCGGCCCGCTCGCGGGACTCGGCATCCAACCGGACCTGCTGCTGGTGGGCAATCCGGTCACGGACGAGTTCAGCCATCAGTTCATGGGTCTGGTCACGCCGACCGACATGGACGGCAACCCGAACCCCTACTACGACGACCTCGACGACGACGACGTGGCCGACGGCCGCGTCGCCATCCGCGAGGGCTACATCCGCTCGGCCTACGAGGAGGCGGATGGCACGCTCGGCCTGGCGCGGGAGCTCGTGACCGGCAACGAGACGGTCTTCGCCAGCTCGGACCACGGCTTCGCGCCGCAGTGGTACGCCATCAACGCCAGCAAGGTGCTGGTCGACCTCGGCCTCCAGGAGCGCGAGCAGAGCGGCAACTGCCGCAAGGCCGCCAACGATCCGCCGCCGGCTCCCGCGAACACCCCGGGCGACACCAAGGCCAAGGAGTGCCACGCCGGCGGCACGGCGCAGATCTACCTCAACGTGGCCGGGCGCGACCCCGCCGGGACGAGCAACATCAACCTGC
Organism: Candidatus Limnocylindrales bacterium; assembly: GCA_035699625.1. Classification (GTDB taxonomy): domain Bacteria; phylum Chloroflexota; class Limnocylindria; order Limnocylindrales; family CSP1-4; genus DASSPM01. Next base: position 8,392 of record DASSPM010000108.1, read on the forward strand.
CGCAGATCCCGGCCAGCCAGTACGAAGCGACACGGACGGCCATCAAGAACGCCTTCCTGGCGCTCAACAGCGGCGGTATCCAGCCCATCGACCGGGTGCTCCTCAAGGAGGAGCTGCGCGACGTCGACGGCTCCGACTCCCTCCACCCCAACCGCAGCGGCGACGTCATCGTGGTCGCCCGGCCCCCGTACCAGTTCGACGGCGCGGCCGCCGGCCAGACGTTCGCCTTCTCGCAGTTCTTCGGGCAGCACGGCTACCTGCCCGATCTGGTCGACCTCGCGCACAACGTCAACATGCACGGCACCTTCGTGGCCGCCGGCCCGGGCGTCGTGCAGAGCAGCACGCCCATCCCGGGAGTGCGCGCCATCGACCTGGCGCCGACGATCGCCTTCCTGCTGCGCATCCCGGGGCCGGAGAACGCCACCGGCCGCATCCTCTACGAGGCGGTCGGCAAGGGCTCGCTGCTCAAGCAGGCCACGATCCTGCACATCAGCGACTTCCACGGCCAGCTGACTCCGCTCTCCGAGGCCCCGGACAGCCTGCCCGCCACGGTCAGCGGCGTCGCGACGGGCGCCTCGGTGCCCAGCTTCGCCATCGGCGGGGCGGCCTTCCTGAAGCCGTGGTTCGACCGCTTCCGCTCGGCAGCGGAGGCGCCGCACGGCTCGGTCACGCTCACCGCCGGCGACGCGGTCGGGGCCAGCCCACCCATCTCCAGCTTCTTCGGCGACACGCCCACCATCGAGCTGATGAACGCCATGGGCTTCGACCTCAACGGCCTCGGCAACCACGAGTTCGACAAGGGCTCCGAGTACCTGCGCGAGACGCTCATCCCGCTGGCGGACTTCAAGTACGTCTCGTCGAACATCCTCGACGCCTCCGGCGACACGCCACCCGAGTGGTCGAAGTCGCGGACCTTCAGCTTCGGCGGTGTCAAGGTCGGCTTCATCGGCTTCTCCAATGACGACATCCCGTCGCTGACCTTCCCAGGCGCACTCGACCCGTTCACGGTCAGCGACCCGCTGGCCGCGGTCAACAAGCGCGCCACGCAGCTGCGCACGGCCAAGATCAACGCCATCGTCGCCCTGGGGCACGAAGGCGCCACCGACCCCGAGCCGGGCAGCCCCGAGCGCGACCCGATCGGCCCGCTGGCCGACCTGGCCGACGGCATCACGAGGGTCGGCTCGAACCCCATCGTCGATGCCGTTATCGGCGACCACACCAACGTCCAGGTCGTGGCCTGGCGACCCTCGTCGGAGGCCACGCCGGACAGCGTCGATCGCAGCGTGCTGGTGACCGAGAACCTGAGCAAGGGCGTGCGTTTCACCCGCGTGCGGCTCGTGCTCGACCCGGCCACCGGCAACGCCATCTATGGCACGGCCGACTTCCACAAGCCGTGGGATATCGGTCTCAGCGCCGATGCCGGCATCCAGGCCCGACTGGACGAGCTGCGGGCCGAGATCGCCCCGACGCTGAACGTGCAGCTCGGCACGTCGAGCGCGCCCATCACCCGCCGGGACGTCTGCAACCGCAGTGATGGTCGCCTCTGCGAGTCGCTGGTGGGCGATGTGGTGACCGACTCGATGCGGGACGCCTTTCCCGGTGTGCCCGGCTTCGAGGTCGACTTCGCCATCGCCAACGCGGGCGGTCTGCGGGCCGACCTGACCTGTCCCACGACCGACGACCCGAGCGATTTCTGCCCCGCCTACACGCCGCCGCCGTATCCGATCACGCGCGGCCAGGTCTACACGGTCCTGCCCTTCGGCAACAGCGTGGTCACGGCCGACGTGAGCGGCGTGCAGCTCAAGACCATCCTCGAGCGTGGTGTTTCCGCCCTGCCCAGCGCGAACGGCCGCTTCGCGCAGGTCTCCGGACTCTGCTTCACCTATGACATCTCGCAGGCCGCCGGCTCGCGCGTCGTGTCGGCCGTGCGGCAGACCGCCACCGGGGCGTGCAGCACGGCGCCCGCCGACGTGATCGGCTTCGGCACCGGCGACAGCTACACCATCGCCATCAACGACTTCATGTCGATGGAGGGCGATGGCTACCCCAACCTGGTCAGCCAACTCAACACGCCCACGGCCAAGACGATGGCCCAGGCGCTCGAGGAGTGGATCGTGGCCGAGACCCCCTTCAGCCCGGGCATCCAGGGCCGCATCAAGTGCATCACCACCGACGCCGCCATCGCCACCTGCCCGGCGGGGTCGCCATGACGTAGGCGGCGCATCCAAGCCGCATACAGCGTCATCATGCTGGGGGGCTAATCGGGTAGAAGGTCCAGCCCGGGGTGGCGCGCGTTCGGCGATGGGGCCCCTCGTCTACCTCGAGATCCCGGGCATGCGCGGGGTGGGCCGCCGCCAGCCAACGCGACGGTGCTTCGGGGAAGCGCTGGCTGGCCTCGGCGGGGGCAGCCCTCCTCCCGGGACAAAGGGTCGCTCCGAGCCCATCCAGGGTACCGGTACCACCGGGGGATAGGGTCGCCCGCGCGTGTGTGGCGAGATAGCGCTCGCATCTCCGCCACGTCAACTCGCGCCCTCGCCGCCCACGGCAACGCGCCCAGGAGCCCACCGATGCCGCAGTCCCGATGGTCGAATCGAACGATCGCTCTGCGGGGCGTGCTCCTGGTGGTCGCCGTGGCCGCCTGCACGCCGACGACCGGAGCGCCGGCAGTCAGCCCGCCCGCCTCCATCGAGTCCGCCGCGAGCACGGCCCCGACCGTCGGCGCCGTCAGTCAGCCGGCCCCCACCGATGAGCTCCTCTTCAGCGGCAAGCTGCTCATCTGCTCGGACCTGCCCTATCCGCCGCAGGAGTTCTTCAACGAACAGGGCGAGCCGATCGGCTCGGACATCGAGATCGGCCAGGAGATCGCCCGTCGGCTGGGTCTGCATGCGGAGATCGTCAACTCGATCTTCGACTCGATCATCCCGGCCCTCCAAGCAGGCAAGTGCGACGCGGTCATCTCGGCCCAGACCATCACCGAGGAGCGCCTCGCCCAAGTCGACATGGTGCCGTACTTCAAGGCCGGCCAGGCATTCATGGTGCGCAAGGGCAATCCGGCCGGCATCTACACCGAGCTCGACCTGTGCGGCAAGCGCATCGTCGCCCAGAAGGGCACCACAGAGGTCGACTACGTGCTCGGCGCGGGCGACTACGCCGAGGCTGGCCTCTCGGCGACCTGCGTCACGGCGGGCAAGCCGGCCATCGCGCTGACGACCACGGAGAAGGACGACCAGGCGCTGGCGGCCCTCAAGGCGGGCCGCGCCGACGCCTACTTCGTCGACTCGCCGGCGGCGGGCTACCACGTGGTCCAGGGCGCCGGCGAGTTCGAGCTCTCCGGGCTGACGCTCGACGAGGCCGAGCAGGGCATCAGCGTCTCGAAGTCCAAGCCGGGCCTGAGGCGCGCCCTCGAAGCCGGCCTCGCGTCGATGATGTCCGACGGCAGCTATGAGGCCATCCTCGCCCGCTACGGCGTCGAGGACGGCAGCCTCGCGCCCTGAGCGCCGGGGCTAGACCGCTGGCCGGTGGCATGAACGGCCTGCGGCGTTCGGCCGCCCGCCTCCGTGGGCGCCTGCCCTCGGTGCCCTTCCGCGTCCAAACGATCCTGATCGTCGGCGCCGCGGTCGTTTCCGTGGCCGTGCTGCTCATCTTCCTGCAGGGCGAATCGATCAACCAGGAGGTGATCAAGGAGCGAGCCGCGGGCATCTCCCGCGTGGCCGGCGGTCTGGAGGCGCGTGCGGCGCGGGCGGCGGCGTCAGGCGGGCGGCTCTACCAGCGGGCGGATCTCCAGCAGCGCCTGCCCGACGTGGCCCGGGAGATCGGTGCCCAGGAGGTGCTCGTCGTGAACCGCACCGGCCACGTCATCGCGGCCTCCGACGCGGCCCTCATCGGCACGGCCTACGGCGACGGCATCGTCGGGGATGCCCTCAGGGAGGGCGCTGAGACGTGGCGCCAGGTGAGCGGCTCGGCCTTCGTCTTCGCGCTGCCGTTCCGCCTCGCCGGCGACGAGCAGGGCGCCTTCGTGACGCGGGTCGACTTGGCCTCGCTCCAGGCGGCGATCGACGCGGCGACCTCGCGCAGCCTGCTGCCCAGCCTCCTGGTGCTGCTGATCTCGCTGCCGCTGGCACTCGTCGTCTCGAACCGCATCCTGAGCCGCACCTACGAGCGCGAGCAGCAGTTGCGCCTCGAGACGCGCTTCGGCTCGATGGTGCGCAACTCCTCGGACCTGCTGCTGATCATCGACGCCGACGCGCTCGTGGCCTACGCCAGTCCGTCCATCGAGCGCATCCTGGGCCTGCGGCCGGCGGCGGTGGTCGGCGTGGACCTGGCCGAGCTGGTCGTGCCCGACGATTCCGGCGGGCTGCGCGACTTGCTCCTTTCGATGCGCCGTGGCTCTGGCCCGGCACGCACGGAGTTCCGCATCCGGCGGGCCGATGGCTCGATCGGTCACTTCGAGGCGTACTGCACGAACCTCCTGGGCGACCCCAGCGTGCACGGCATCGTGCTCAACGCGCGCGACGTGAGCGAGCGCAAGGAGCTCGAGGAGCAGCTCAGCCACCAGGCCTTCCACGATCCGCTGACCGACCTGCCCAACCGCGCCCTCTTCAAGGACCGCGTGCAGCACGCCCTGGATCGCGGTCGGCGGGACGGCACGGGCGTGGCCGCCCTCTTCATCGACCTCGACAACTTCAAGACCGTCAACGACAGCCTGGGCCATGAGGCCGGCGACCGGCTCCTCGTGGGCGTCGCCGCGCGGCTGCGAAGGGTGCTGCGCACGAGCGACACGGCCGCCAGGCTCGGCGGCGACGAGTTCGGCCTGCTGCTCGAGGAGATCGAGGCTTCGACGGCGGAGCGTGCCGCGCTGCGCATCCGCGACGCCCTGGCGGATCCGTTCCTGATCGACGGCCAGGAGGTCTTCACCAGCGCCAGCATCGGCATCGCCGTGGCCGGCCCGGGCGCGGAGGACGTGGACGGCCTGCTGCGCAGCGCCGACATCGCCATGTACCGCGCCAAGCAGGCCGGCGTGGGCCACTTCCGGAAGTTCGAGCCGGCGATGCACGCCGCAGCCCGGGACCGGCTTGAGCTGGACGCGGACCTGCGGAGGGCGCTCGAGCGGGGCGAGCTGCACGTCGAGTACCAGCCCATCGTCTCGGTGCGCCAGCGGCAGATCGTGGGCGCCGAGGCGCTCCTGCGCTGGCACCACCCGCGCCGTGGCGAGGTGTCGCCCAACGAGATCATCCCGCTGGCCGAGCAGACCGGCCTCATCGTGCCCATCGGGCGGCATGTGCTGGAGGTGGCCTGTCGGCAGGCGGTCGCGTGGGACGCCCTGGGCCCGCCGCGACTCGGCTCGGTGAGCGTCAACGTCTCGGGTCGGCAGCTCCAGGACGCCCGCTTCGTGCGGGACGTGGCCGCCGCCCTGGATGATGCCGGACTCGGTCCCGAGCGTCTCGTGCTGGAGATCACCGAGGGTGCCCTGGTGCAGGACACCGAGGCCACGCTGGCCCGCCTGGGCCAGCTCAAGGAGCTCGGCGTCCGCCTGGCCATCGACGACTTCGGCACCGGCTACTCGTCGCTCAGCTACCTGCGCGCCTTCCCGATCGACCTGCTGAAGGTCGATCGCTCCTTCATCGCCCCCGTGCGCAGCGGGCGGGATGCCTTCGCCCTGGCGCAGGCCATCGTGAGGCTGGCGCGCAGTCTTGGCCTGGCGACCGTCGCCGAGGGCGTCGAGTCGCTCGACCAGGCCGACGCACTGACCGCGATCGGCTGCGACTTCGCGCAGGGCTACCACTTCGGCCGGCCCAGCTCGGCCGTCGACTTCCCTCTGCCGCGCCAGCCGGCCGCCGACGTCGCCTGAGGGACCTGGGACTCACGCCGTAGCGCGACGCGCAGCGTCGACTTCGTCTACGGAGTCCTGGATCCGTGGCCGGCTCCGTAGACCTCCGGATGACGACGGACAGTCGGCCCACGGGAGCCGACGGATCGCTCTCGGACCCGGCTGCTGGGGGTCCGGGCGTGGCAGAGGGCCCGGCTCCTCCTCGTCTGCCCTCGACCCATGCGAGGTCTCGGGGAATGGGCGACTCGATCGAAGCCGTGGCCGACCCGACGGCGGCCGGCGCGGTGCGCTGTGCGCGACTGGATCTCGACGCGGTGTTCGGGGTGTGCCGCACCTGCGGTGTGCCGGCCTGGCGGACCAAGCGCGGCTGGGTGCACGAGCGGCGGGACGAGCGCCTGCCTCGAGCCGTAGGCAGCCCGGTGGCAGGCGCTTCGCAGGAGGGCTACTCGACCAGGCCGTAGTCGGTGGGGCGAACGAACTCGCGCTGCAGATAGCGGAAGTAGAACGAAGCGTTGCCCTGGATGGTCAGATCCCAGCTGATGAACTGGAGCGTCATGTCGACGGCGCCGCCACCGCTCCCGCCTGACGAGCCGCCCATCTCGACCACCGCGGATGGCGCGTACACGGTGCCGCCCATGTCGGTGTTACCGCCACCCCACAGCCTGACGGGGGGTTGGGCGTACAGAGAGGACGGGACGGGACTCGCCGACTGCCAGATCAGGAGGTGCTGGTAGTCGGTGTAGTTAGCGCTGTTGGGATCGAGCTCCGGGCGATAGGAACGGAGCTTGAAGACCGCGCCGGCCGCGACGCTGATGCTGCCCATGGTGAGCATGTCGCCGGTGTTGTAGATGAGCACGCCGCACTGTTGCTGGGGGCAATCCGAGGCCCAGCTATCGGTGGTCGTCGACGTCACGCCCTGGCGCACCGAGTAGACCTCCGACTGGGCGCCGACCGAGAAGCCGCCGCCCTCCATGACGTAGATGCCGGGATTCAGGAAGACCTTGGCACTGGAGCGGAGCTCGATGCCGCCGATGTACCGGCCGGGGTTCAGGACCTGCGACCCGCCGACCATGAGGAACTTGACGGGGCTCTGCACGGGCAGGCTGCTGACCGGCAACGGGGGCAGGAAGGCGAGCGGATCCGGCAGCGGCGTCTGGCCGGTGAGTGGCGCAGGGTTGATGGTCAGTGCGGCCGGCGCGTAGCCGCCGACGATCCGGATACGCGCGCCGTTGCTCATCGTCAGTGAGGCCGCATTGCCGTTCGTAGCCAGGGCGCCGCCGGCAGCCGCGCTGCAGGCCGAGTTGATGTGCATCGTGCTCTCGAGGGTGACCGTGGGACCGCCTGAGAGGAGCACGGAAGGGCAGCCGCGGCGCCCGTTGGGCCAGCTCGGGTTGCCCGGGTCGAGCTGGACGATGGAGTACTCGATGCCGTTGAGCTGCCCGTTCATGGCCGTGCTGGTGGTGGCCGCCGTGAGGTCGCCCGAAGCGACGGCCCGGGCGATGAAGGACTGGCTGACCTTGCGTAGCTCGACGCGCACGGCCTGGTTCTCGTACCAGCCGGCGGGGCAGCTGACCACGACCTCGTTCAGCGGGTAGTCCGGCAGGTTGGCGGCGATGCTGTCGCGGGCCGCCTGGACCACGGAGCCGCGCGGGTTGCCCGGAGGCGGCCCCGCGTTGGCGCTGCAGCCGCGCGGGTTGCCCGACTGGACCACGTTGGCGGCCGCGAGGGCCGCCGCGTCGCCGGCGTCCTGCAGCTGGCGCCGCAGGACAAGCGCCTGCGCGCCGTCGAAGAGCAGCGCGCCCATGCCCAGGAGGGCGACCAGGACGAGCGTGAAGAGCGGCAGGATCTGGCCGCGTTCGCTGCGTCGATCGTTCATCAGAAGTTCACCACCATGGTCGAGGAACCCACCGGGGTATAGCTGCCGAGGCCGAGGAAGCTGGCTGTGACGAGCGAGATGGAACTGCTGACACGGACCGTCACCGGCGTGCCGCGGACGTTCGTGGCGCCGGGCGTGTCGGCGTCGCCGACGCAGCCCGTGCCGTAGCAGACCGTGACGACCACCGGTGTCCCGCCGGCGATGGCCGCCTGGCGGGCCACCTCGCGGATGGCCTCCCTGGAGGGAGACGGATAGGGGCACGAGGGACTCGCGGGCGGGACGACCGTTTTCGGTCCCGGAGGCCCGACCGGGCAGGGGTTGGTGGCCGTGCCGCCGTGCACGATGGCGAAGCGGGCCGCTTCACGGGCCGCCGAGCCGAGCACGTTGTTGGCCCACACCACCCGGCCCAGGTCCAGGATGGCGAAGAGCATGATCATGAAGATGGGCAGGACGACGGCGAACTCGACCAGGCCCTGGCCGCGCTCGCCCCGGCGCTCCGTGGAGACAGCCTTGGCGCTCATCGGCCCTGGACCACGGAGTAGGACTCCGTCGCGCTCAGCGTCCAGGTGCCGCCGCTGGTGAGCAACGGGTAGCTGAAGAGGGTGCGGAAGGGGAACGTGGCGGTGACCGTGACGGTGGCCACCGGGTAGCGCGTGCTGCCGCCAGGCGCGGTCGTGCTGCGGCTGAAGAAGGTCACGTTCGCGTCGGGCTGCAGGCACTGACCGGGACCCGGCCCGGCGATGTAGCCGGGCAGCCCCGTGGCCTCGGTGCAGACCTGTGCCTCGGCGATCGCCTGGGCGTTGCTGGCGCTGGTCGCGCTGCTGGCTGCCATCTCGGCGCCCGTGCGCGTCGCGCCCTGCAGGACGATCCAGGCCTGGTAGACGCGGGCGAAGTCGAGACACGCCCCGAAGACGGTGAACATGATGGGCAGGACGAGCGCGAACTCGACCAAGGCCTGGCCGCGGGAGCCGCGGCGGGGTCGGCCGCGAACCGGTTCTGCGCTTCGCCGCGTGACGTCGGCTGCCGTGCGCTGCATCGGACACCTCTGGTGTCGACGGCGGTCATTCGGCGGCCGGGCGGTCTTCGGCTTCCCCCGGAAGATCCCTGGCTTTGCGTCCCCGGCTCTCGCCGGGTTTGCCTTGTCGTGGTCGCCTATGGCGGATGGATGACGGTCGCCACCATCCCAGCCGCGCATGCCCCGGACAATGAGCAACTCGTCCCCCTCGGCCGGTACCCGGGGTACCCCAACTTGCAGGCGCCGCGCGATGGCCGACATGTGGTCGTGGGCGGTCTCGGGGGGTCGTGTCCAGTGCGGGGATGAGCCATCCGGCCTATGGGCGACCGGACCCGACTGGGGGCGGACCTAGAATCGAGCCCGTGACCCCGGACCTTCGTCAGACACTTTCCAAGCTGCCCGCGCGCCCGGGCGTCTACCTCATGAAGGACGCCCAGGGCCGCGTGCTCTACGTGGGCAAGGCGCAGAACCTGCGCCATCGCGTCCGGTCGTACTGGCAGAAGCAGTCACCGACTGGTCCCGGCGAGCTGCTGCGCATCAGCCAGGCCATCGAGCGCGTGGTGGATGTGGAGGTGACGCAGACCGACACCGTCTCGGAGGCGCTGCTGCTCGAGGCCAACCTGGTCAAGCGCTACCAGCCGCGTTTCAACGTCCGCCTCAAGGACGACAAGTCCTACCCCTTCATCAAGGTCACCCTGGGCGACGACTTCCCGCGCATCGAGCGCACGCGCAAGCTGCCCGCGGACGGCTCGCGTTACTTCGGGCCGTACGCCTCGGCCTCGTCGGTGGACGAGGCGATGAACCTGATCCGCCGCCTCTTCCCCTTCCGGACCTGCACCATCGACATCCGCGAGGGCGTCCGGGCATTGCAGCGGCCGTGCCTGCTCTACCACATCAAGCGGTGCCAGGGGCCGTGCATCGAGGCCATCTCGAAGGAGGACTACCGGCGCGACATCGAGCAGGTGACGCTCTTCCTCGAGGGCCGCCAGGAGCAGGTCGCGAAGGCTCTGGCGCGGGAGATGCAGGCGGCATCGGAGGCGCTCGACTACGAGCGGGCGGCGGCCCTGCGGGACAAGGTGCGCGCCATCGAGCGGACCATGGAGAGCCAGAAGATGGCCGCCCACGAGCGGACCGACCTGGACCTCCTGGGCTATGCCCGCTCGGGCAACGCGGCGGCCGTGCAGCTCTTCGTGGTGCGCGAGGGCAAGACCGTCTCGCGCGACGTCTTCCTGCTCGAGAACGTGGCGCAGGCGGCGGACGAGGAGGTCCTGGAGGCCTTCGTCAAGCAGTACTACGCGCGCGCGGGCTCGATCCCGTCGCGTGTGCTCGTGCCGCGCCGGCTGCCCGATGCCGGCGACCTGGCCGCCTTCCTGGCCGCTCGGCGGGGCCGCCAGGTGCGCCTCGATGTGCCGCAGCGGGGCCGCTACCGGCAGCTGATGGAGCTCGCCGGCCGGAACGCCGCCGAGACGCTGGCGCGGGAGCAGGCTCGCTGGCTGGCCGACGAGGGGCGGGCGCAGGCGTCGCTCGAGCAGCTGGCCGAGGCGTTGAGCCTGCCGGCGCCGCCGTCGCGCATCGAGTGCTACGACATCAGCACCATCCAGGGCACGAGCACGGTCGGCTCGATGGTCGTCTTCGAGGATGGCCGGCCGCGGACGGGGGAGTACCGGCGCTTCCGCATCCGGACGGTGGTCGGCACGGACGATTACGCCTCCCATCGCGAGGTCCTGCGGCGCCGTTTCCGGCGTGCCGTGGCGGGCGAGGAGGGGAGCGCGGAAGAGCTGCGCTGGAAGCTGCCGGACCTGCTGCTCATCGACGGCGGCCTGGGCCAGGCGAACGCGGCACGCGGCGTGCTCGACGAGCTGGGCTTGCACGATATCCCCGTGTGGGGACTGGCCAAGGAGCGCGAGGAGCTCTTCCGGCCCGGCGATGCGCTGCCGGTGGTGCTGCCCCCCACGTCGCAGGCACTCTTCCTGGTGCAGCGCCTGCGCGACGAGGCCCATCGCTTCGCGGTCACCTACCACCGGCAGCTGCGTTCCAAGGCGGCGGTCCGCTCGGTCCTCGACGAGCTGCCCGGCGTTGGGCCGTCACGCAAGCGGGCCCTGCTGCGCGTCTTCGGCTCGGCGCGCGCCATCCGCGAGGCGACGGTGGAGCAGATCGCGGCGGTGCCCGGCATCGGCCCGAACCTGGCCGGCCGCATCAAGGCCACGCTGGAGGCGTAGGGAGCCGGCGGACTGCTTGAGCCCGCCCGCCCCGTGCCGCGCCACGTCCCGTGCGGTCAGGCATGGCGTCAGGCGCGGTCAGGCACGGCGTCCCGCGTCCTCGCGCCCGGCTGACGTGCCATCCATGCATCCCGAGCGTCGTCGCGGCCGGCTGGAGCGCACGCATGGTCATCGATACGTCAGCAGCATCGATCCGGCCGTGGCGGCGCGAATCGTCGTCATCGATGCACCGGGGGAGTCGATGCCGGCCGCCTGGCCGCTCGCCCGACTCGAGCGAGCTCCTGGGCGACCGGGACCGTCGCTCTTCACGCTCGGCGCGGTCGGCTCGGCTGCCCTCGAGGCGCACCAGACGTGTCAATGGTCTGCCGATGAGTCCGGGGTTGTATCGATGACAGGAACAGGATCCCGTTGAGGGGGCCGGCCGGCTGCTTGAGCCAGGCACGCACGGCGTGACCCCGCATCGGCAGAGCCCCGTCGAGGACGGCCGCGTGGCGGGCGACGCGGCGCCGCGCCGTGCGGTCTTCGGGCAGGACCAGCACGCCACCGACGATGACCGGCCGCCAGCCGAACCGCTCGGCGGCGACCAGCGGCGCCAGCCGCACCTTCGCATCGTGGCGCCTGAGGGTCGATTCGAGTGAAGCCAGTTCCGTCTTGACCTCGCAGATGAGCGCTGCCCGCGACGCGACGTGCCCTCCCAGGAGATCGATCGAGCCGCGCTCACCGTAGCGCGAGTAGGTCACCTCGGGCGCCACCTGCCAGCCCAGGCTGGTGAGCTGCTGCGCCAGGGCAGCGACCAGCTCGGCATGCCCCTGGTCGAGCAGCCGATCGAGGGCCCCGCTGCGCCATGAGACGCCGACGGCCACCCGGGCGTCAACGGCAGCGAAGACGCGCCGCATCGTGTCCAGCGCAAGCGTCCCGATGTGGCCGCGCTCGAGGCGTGAGACGGTCGCCTGGCTGACACCGACGCGCCGCGCCACCTCGTGCTGGGGCAGCCCGGCGCGCCGGCGCAACACGAAGAGGGCTCGCCCGACCTGGGCATCGTCCATGGCGCCAGCATGCGCCGTGGCGGTCGACGGCCGGTCTCCCATCGGTCGACGGCCGGTCTCCCATCGGTCGACGGCCGGTCTCCTCCGGTGGACAGCCGGTCTCCTCCGGTGGACAGCCGGTCCTCCCATCGGTCGACGGCCGGTCTCCCATCGGTCGACCGCGAGTCACGTGGCGCCGCGGCTGGGCTGCGGACGCTGCGGCCAACGGTAGCTGCCGCGCGCTGCACCCACGGCGACGCCGCGGGGCCGCTGGGGCTCCCGTCCTGTATAGTCCCGCGCGGATGCAGCGACTCCTTCCCTTCCTCATGGTCGCCCTGGGTCTTGGCGCGCTCCTCGTGGACGTGGCGCCGAACCTGAACCGTCCGGGCAGCGATCCGCCGGAGCCGATCGAGACGCGGCTCGGCCTCGACCTGCGCGGCGGCCTGCGCGGCGAGTACGAGGCCATCACGGCCAACAACGTGCAGCCGTCGTCCGGCGACATGGAGACGATCCGCACGATCATCGAGAACCGCGTCAACGCCACCGGCGTGGCCGAGCCGATCGTGCAGACGCAGGGCACCAACCGGGTCGTGGTGGAGATCCCCGGCGTGCGCGATCCGGAGCAGGTGCGCAAGCTCATCGGGGCCACCGGCAAGCTGGAGTTCGTGCCGCTGCCGCCGGCCCGTTTCGGCACCTCGACCAGCAGCGGCAGCGAGCCCCCGCCACAGTACGGCGATCCCATGGATCCGAGCCTGCCGCCGCTCTTCGACGGCAAGGAGATCGATCCGAGCGGGGTGGCGCCGGGCTTCGACCAGACCACCGGCGAGAGCGTGGTCCAGTTCAAGCTCAAGTCCGAGGGGGCCAAGAAGTTCGCCGACTACACCCGGACTCACGTGGGCGAGTACTTCGCCATCGTGCTCGACGGCATCGTCCAGTCGGCGCCGACCATCCGCGAGCCGATCACCACCGGTTCGGGCCAGATCAGCGGCCAGTTCAGCAGCGTCGAGATGAACCGCCTGGTGACTACGCTCAAGTTCGGCGCCTTGCCGTTGCAGCTGCGCGAGGTCGGCTTCGAGAACATCAGCGCCACGCTGGGCGAGACCTTCCTGCGCCAGTCGATCCTGGCCGGCGCCATCGGCATCGGCCTGGTCTTCCTGTTCATGCTGCTCCACTACCGGCTGCCCGGCCTGGTGGCCTGCCTGGCGCTGGTCTACTACGCGCTCGTCGTCTACGCCATCTTCCGGCTGGTGCCGGTCACCCTGACGCTCGCCGGCATCGCCGCCTTCGTGCTCTCGGTGGGCATGGCCGTGGACGCCAACATCCTCATCTTCGAGCGCACCAAGGAAGAGCTGCGCGCCGGCAAGACGGTGCTGGCGGCGATCGAGGCCGGCTTCAACCGGGCCTGGAACTCGATCCTCGACTCGAACGTGTCGAGCCTGATCACGGCCACCATCCTCTTCTACTTCGGCTCGTCCACCATCCGCGGCTTCGCGCTGGTGCTGATCATCGGCGTGCTCACCTCGATGTTCACGGCCATCAGCCTCAGCCGGGCCATGCTGCGCTGGGTGGTGCGCCAACCGTGGGCGCGCCACGCCGCCCTCTACGGCGTCAAGGAAGAGGAGTTCGTGGTCTTCGCGCCGCGCGGGCGCTCACGCGAGGCCGGCGTGCGTGTTTGACGTCATCGGCAAGCGACGCTGGTTCTACGCCTTCAGCACGCTCATCACTATCCCAGGCCTCATCTTCATCCTGCTGACGCCGCTCTCCGGCGGCAAGACGGGCCTGCAGTTCTCGATCGACTACACCGGCGGCACCGTCTGGCAGCTCCATTTCGCCAACGGCAACCCGGCGCCGGCCGACGTCGTCCCCCTGCTCGAGGAAGCCGGCCTGACCGGCTCCACCGTGGCCACCGTGACGCGCGGCACGGAGCGCCAGTACCTGCTCATCCGGACCGAGGAGGCGGGCCTCCGACCGCCCGAGCCGACGCCGACGCCCACGCCCAGCGGCTCGCCCGGCGCCAGCCCCGGCCAGAGCGCCTCGCCGGGCGCCAGCGCGGGGCCGACCGGCAGCGCATCGTCGGGGGCCAGCCCCAGCCCGACCGCAGCCCCCAGCGCGAGCCCCTCGCCCAGCCCCAGCCCGAGCGCGAGTCCCTCGCCCAGCCCCGCCCCAGGCGGCGGCGTGGTGGGTACCTGCCAGCTGCCGACGGAGGGCAAGCTCGGCGCGGCAGCCACCGCGCTGGTGGCCCGCTTCGGGCCCATCGACGACTGCCCGCTCTCGGCCGTCGGGCCGGTCATCAGCCAGGAGCTGACCCAGCAGGCCTTCCTGCTCATCGCCTTCGGTTCCATCGGCATCCTGCTCTGGATCACCTTCCGCTTCGGCGACTTCCGCATGGGCGTGGCGGCCATCGTCGCGTTGGTGCACGACGTGATCGTCGTCGTCGGCACGTTCGCCATCCTGGGCGCCCTGCTGGGCGTCCAGATCGACGCCCTCTTCGTGACGGCCATGCTGACCGTCATCGGCTTCAGCGTGCACGACACCATCGTCGTCTTCGACCGCATCCGCGAGAACCGCGTGCGCCATGCGGGCGAGCCTTTCGCGGCCATCGTCAACCACAGCGTGCTGCAGACCTTCGGGCGCTCGATCAACACGTCCCTGACGGTGGTGCTCACGCTCAGCGCGCTGCTCCTCTTCGGCGGCGACGCCATCCGCGTCTTCGTGCTGGCGCTGCTGCTCGGCATCGTCTCGGGCACCTACTCCTCGATCTTCAACGCCAGCCCGCTGCTCGTGTCCTGGCACGAGTGGGACGAGCGCAAGCGGCAGCGGGAGCTGACCCTCGCCCGCAGCGCGCGGTAAGCCGGCGTGGAGCCCGTGGTGGCATCCTCGCCCACGATGGCTCTTCAGGCGCGCTACCGATGGCGGCTGCCGGACGGCACGGCACCTGACCCGGGGCTGCTGAGCGCCGCCCGCGAACGCGGCCTGGGCGAGCGCCTGGCACGCGTCCTGGCGGCCCGCGGCCACCGCAGCCCGGCGGACCTTGCGGCCTTCTTCGATGCCGCCGAGGCAGGCCTCAACGACCCGGCCCTGCTGCCGGACGCCGTGACCGTCCTGGAGCGCATCGGCCATGCGCGCAGCGCCGGGGAGCGGCTGCTCGTCTTCGGCGACTTCGACGCCGACGGGGTCACCGGCCTGGCCGTCCTCGTGCGGGCCCTGCGCCGCCTCGGCCTCGATGCGGCGCCCTACGTGCCCAGCCGGCTCTCGGAGGGCCACGGGCTCTCGCTGGCAGCCGTGGAGCGGGCGCGTGCCGAGGGTCGGAGCCTGATCGTCACCGTGGACTGCGGCACGACCAGCGTGGCCGAGGTGACGGCAGCACGCGCTGCGGGCATCGACGTCATCGTCACCGACCACCACCACGTGCCCGAGCGACTACCCGATGCCGTGGCCGTGGTCAACCCGCATCGGCCGGGCAGCCGCTACCCGGACGCACGCCTGGCCGGCAGCGGGGTGGCCTTCACGCTGGCGCGGCTGCTGCTGCCCGGCATGCCGGACGCGGCCGGCATGGTGCCCGACCTCGCCGCGCTGGCGGTCATCGGCACGGTCGCCGACGTGGCGCCCATGGTGGGGGAGAACCGGGCCATCGCGCGCATCGGCCTCGAGCGGCTGCGCAGCGCCCCGCCGGCGGGTATCGCCGCGCTGCTCGTCGGAGCCGGCCTGCGTTCGGACCGAATCGACCTCGACAGCATCGCCTACGCCATCGCGCCGCGGCTCAACGCCGGCGGGCGCATGGGCGACGCGACCACGGCCGCCGACCTGCTGCTGACCGACGACCCGGCCGCGGCCGAGCGGCTGGCGGGCGAGCTGGAGATTGCCAATCTCGCCCGCCGTGAGCTGACGCGCAGCGTGCTGGACGAGGCGCGGCGCAGCGTCGAGGCGCAACCGGGCGCCGGCGCCACCATCGTCGCCGGGGAGTGGCCGGTGGGCATCATCGGCCTCGTCGCCGGGAGGCTGGCCGAGGAGCGCGGCCGGCCCGCGGTCGTCCTCTCGTCGGCGCACGACCCCTGGCGGGCCTCGGCCCGCAGCGCCGGTGGCTTCGATCTGGCGGCCGCGTTCGAAGCCTGCGGCGACCTCTTCGCCCGCCACGGGGGCCACCCCCAGGCGGCCGGCGGCGACCTGCCCGCAGCGCTGTTCGAGCCCTTCCGGGAGCGCTTCCTGGCGCTCGCCGGCGCGGCCCCGCTGGACCCACGCCCGGAGCTCGGCGTCGACGTGGTGTTGACGGCGCACGACCTCGGCTACGGCCTGCTGCGCGAGCTGGCCGCGCTCGAGCCGACCGGCCCGGGCAACCCGGCGCCGCTGGTGGGCGTGAGCGGCCTGTCGGTGACGCGCGTCCGCCCGGCAGGGGAGGGGCACGCCCAGCTGACGCTGCGCAAGGGCCGGGAGGTGCTCGATGGCATCGCCTTCGAGCGGGTCGACCTGGTCGAGCGACTGCGCGAGGGCGACGCCGTGGAGGTGGTCGCGCGGCTCGCCAGCCGCACCTTCGGTGGCTACGAGTCCCTCCAGCTCGAGCTGCGCGACGTGGCCGCGCCCGGCCCGCTGGCGGCCTGGCTGGAGACGGCGGCATGAGGCATACCCACTCGGACGCGGCGGCATGAGGCGGCCCCCGGTGCGGCGGCCCGGCCCGGCCCGGATCCGCCTCGACCGCGCGGCCGTGCCGCCCATCTTGGCCGCGCTCGGCCTGCTGGTCGCCGCCGTCTTCTCTTTCGGGCTGCTCGACGCAAATGTCGGACTGGGGCTGGGTCCGGGCGGCCCCGGGCCGGGCGGTCCGGCGCGGACACCCAACCCGAGCGTCGTCTACACGCCGCCGCCGGAGCAACGGGCCAGCTTCACCGGCAGCATCCTCTTCGCCAAGGCCGGCAGCATCTGGGCCGCGCGCGGCACGGAGGTGCGGCGCCTGACCGAGGGACCCAACGACTCCTCACCGGCCTGGCTGCCCGACGGCTCGGGCTTCGTCTTCGTCGAGACCCGCGAGCGGGAGACGCGCGCCCCGAGCAACGGCCGCGACAGCACCTTCGTGCTGCGCTACCCGGTGCTGATGCGCGCCGCCGCCGACGGCAGCGGTCGCAAGGAGATCCTGGACGGCCTGCTCAAGCTGCCGGGCGGTCCCAACCGCTACTACTTCACCTGGCTGCTGCAGCCCGACGTGAGCCCCGATGGCCGGACCATCGCCCTGGTCAGCGACGCGCCGGACCCGTTCGCGCGCGACGTGACGCTGAGCCTGCTGCCCCTGGCCGGCGGCAAGGTCCAGAACCTCGATGTGCGCCAGACCCCTCCGCTCGGCCACAACGACCCCGCCTGGAGCCCCGACGGCAAGCGCATCGCCTTCAGCTACAACGCGCGCAACGGGCCCATCGGTGCGCCCCGCATCGTCATCTACACGCTCGAGGGCAAGCGGCTGCGCTACCTCACCGGAGGCGGCTACGCCCGGCCCTCCTGGTCACCCGACGGACGCTACGTGGTGGCAGAGCGCACGGACGGCAAGGGCCGCGACCTGGTGGTCATCAGCGTGCGTGATGGCAGCGTCGTGTCGCGGCTGACACGGGACGGCGCCAGTATCGCCCCGACCTGGGGGCCCGACGGGCGCCACATCGCCTACCTCAAGGTGGAGGGCCTGAGCATCGACCTGCACGTGCTCACGCTCAGCGACGACGGCGCCGTCACGGCCACCGAGGACAAGGCCATCACCAGCGACAGCCAGCTCGACGGGACGTCGCCGCCGGCCTGGTACGTGGCGCCCGAGGAGATGCCCACGCCCGCCCCGACGCAGCCGGGCGCCACCTCGCCGTCGCCCTGTTGCAGCGGCAGCCCGCCGCCGACCATGGCGCCGTGACGGCCGCAACCGCAGCGCACCCCTTCCTGGAGCGGGTGGCGGCCCGCGTGCGTGCCACGGGCGGCCTCCTCTGCCTGGGCCTCGATCCGGAGCCGGGCGCGCTGCCGCCCGGTTTCCCGGCCGGTCCCGAGGGTGTCGAGCGCTTCGCCCGCCTGCTGCTCGACGCGGCCGGGCCGTACGCCGCCGCTGTGAAACCCAACCTCGCCTTCTGGGAGGCGTTCGGCAGTCCCGGGCTGGCAGCCCTGGAGCGCGTCCGCCGCGCCATTCCCTCGGACCTGCCTGTGCTGGCCGACGCCAAGCGGGGCGACATCGGCAGCACCGCCGCCAAGCACGCCGCGGCACTCTTCGACACGCTCGGCGCCGACGCGGTCACGGTCAGCCCCTACCTCGGGGGTGACGCGCTGGGGCCGATCCTGGCGCGCGGCGATCGCTTCGCCTTCGTCCTCTGCCGCACCTCGAACCCGGGTGCCGGCGAGCTGCAGAGCCTGCGCGTCGCGGCGGATGCCGCGGCCGGCCTGCCCGAGGAGCCGCTCTACCTGCGCGTGGCACGCCACGCGCATCGTTGGGGCGAGCGTCACGGCAACGTCGGTCTGGTGGTCGGGGCCACGGCGCCCGACGAGCTGCGCGCCGTGCGCGCGACCGTGCCGGACCTGGCCTTCCTGGTGCCGGGCGTGGGCGCGCAGGGCGGCGAGGTGGAGGTGGTGCTCGCCGCGGGGCGCGCCGAGCAGGGTGCCGTGGCTGCGCTGCCCGGCGGCGGCCTGCTGGTCAATGTCTCGCGCGGCATCTCCGCCGCGGCGCTCGGTCGACTCGACGCGGGTGCGGCCGTCGCAGCGGCGGCCGCCGAGTGGTCGGCCCGTCTGGCGGTGCTAGCATAGCCTCCCGGCGGTCGAGGATCGCCTGAAGGAGCGGAGCATGCCTTTCAATATCGGCCCGGGCGAGATCATCCTCGTGCTCGCCCTGGCGCTGCTGGTGCTCGGGCCGAAGAAGTTGCCCGAGGTCGGCTCGTCGCTGGGCAAGACCATCCGAGAGTTCCGCCGCGCGGCCAGCGACATCGA
The DNA here is from genome assembly GCA_035699625.1 of Candidatus Limnocylindrales bacterium. Taxonomy (GTDB): domain Bacteria; phylum Chloroflexota; class Limnocylindria; order Limnocylindrales; family CSP1-4; genus DASSPM01. Next base: position 27,287 of record DASSPM010000108.1, read on the forward strand.
GGAGTCCACCAGCCTCGAGCGGAAGCCCGTCCCGTCCACGTCGAGCGGTGCGACAGCCGCGCCGCAGGCGCCGGACCAGGCTCCCGCGCTGCAGGCGGCCCCGTCGGCCGCGCCAGGCCGCCCGCCCGCCCCCGAACCGGCCCCGGAGGCCGCCGCCAGCCGGCCCACCGAGGGCGGTACGCCCGCCATGCCGCCCGGACGCGAGGCCTGATCCCGGTCCAGCCGGCGACCCGGAGATGAACGAGACCGAGATCATCGAGACCGCCGCCGCGCGCCCGCTGCCCAGCCAGCCGGAGGAGCCCGCCGCCCCGTCGGAGAGTGAGGGCAAGGTCATGAGCCTCGTCGACCACCTCGACGAGCTGCGTCATCGGCTGGTCGTCTGCGTCATCGCGCTGGTCGTGGGCACGGCGGTCGCCTTCGTCTTCTCGCCCCGCGTGGTCGAGCTACTGGTGCGGCCCATCCCCGCGGGCCGGGTCGTCTTCACCGAGCTCGGGGGAGCCTTCTTCCTGCAGCTCAAGCTGGCCCTGATGATCGGCTTCGCGCTGGCGCTGCCGGTGGTGCTCTACCAGCTGTGGGCCTTCGTGGCACCGGGCCTGACGGCCCGCGAGCGAACGCTGGCTCGGCCCTGGATCCCGCTGACCATCGTCTTCTTCCTGCTCGGCGTGACGGTCGCCTATTTGATCCTGCCCTACACGGCGGCCTTCCTGCTCGGCTTCCAGATCCCGGGCGTGCTCGAACCACTCATCACGGCCGAGAACTACTTCGGCTTCGTGACCACAATGTTCCTGGCCTTCGGGGTGGTGATGCAGTTCCCCATCGTCCTGGTGCTGCTCGACAAGCTGGGCATCATCAGCCCGGAACGGCTCAAGAGCGCGCGCCGCGTGGTGTTGCTCGGCATCATGGTCTTCGCCGTGGTGGCCACGCCAGGCGGCGATCCGGTCAGCCCGCTGGCCATGGGTGGCGTGATGTACCTCCTGTACGAGCTGACCATCGCCCTGCTCGACCGCTCGCACCGGCGGCGCGAGGCCGATGGCTGAGTCGGGGGCCCGGCAGCAGAACACCGCCGGCCTGCGCCTCGCGCCGCCGCAGCAGGGGAGCGCCGAGCGGCCCCACGTGGTCGTCATCAGCGGCCTCTCGGGCGCGGGCAAGACGACCATCGCCAAGCTCTTCGAGGACCTGGGCTACCGGGTCATCGACAACCTGCCCAGCGACCTGCTGCCCGAGATGGCCGAGCTGGTGGCCGAGCAGCCCGAGCGCTTCGGGCGTGTCGCGCTCGTGCTCGACGCACGCGCGGGCGATGCACCGGTCGCCTTCGGCTCGCTCGTGGGGGCGCTCGAGGGCCGCGGCATCGCGCCGCAGGTCTTCTTCCTCGAGGCCCGCGACGAGGTGCTCATCCGGCGCTTCAGCGAGACGCGCCATCGCCACCCACTCGACCGGCGCGGCGGCATCGCCGCCTCCATCGCCGAGGAGCGCCGGCTGCTCGACGAGGTGCGCGACCAGGCCGACCATGTCATCGATACCTCCGACCTGTCGAGCCGCCAGCTGCGCGAGCGCATCTTCGCCGCCCTGGGGGCGGCCGACGAAGAGGCGGGCCGGATCTCCCTGCAGCTGATCAGCTTCGGCTTCAAGTACGGCGTGCCCCTGGAGGCCGACCTGGTCTTCGACGTGCGCTTCATGGAGAACCCCTTCTACGTGCCGGAGCTGCGGCCGCTGTCGGGCCTGACCGACCCGGTGCGCGAGCACGTGCTGGGGCAGCCTGCGGCGCGGCGCTTCCTCGAGTTCGCGCGCGACTTCTTCGCCTGGGCCATCCCGGCCTACGTGGCCGAGGGCAAGAACCGCCTCACCGTGGCCATCGGCTGCACCGGCGGCTACCACCGCTCGATCACCATCGCCGAGGAACTCGCCGCGGCGTGGCGTGAGCAGGACTACGGCCCGGTCAGCGTCTGGCATCGCGAGCTGGAGCGGACGTGACCCGCGCCGGGTCCGGGCAGCGCGCGGCGTCGCCCGGCAGGCCCTCGCTGCGGGGGCGGGATCGACTTCGACGCTGGCTCGCGCCGGGGATGGGCCTCAAGCGGTGGCTGCTGGTGGTCTTCGCAGGCGAGCTGCTCATCGCCTTCGCCGGCTCGCTCGTGCTGCGCGCGCTCTACCGCGAGGTCGCCCCGGAGGGCCCGGGCGCCAACCCGCTGCTCTGGCTGCTGACGCTCTCGTTCCTGCCGCTCGTGCTGCGCCCCATCGTCCTGCTCGGCGCCGGCGCGGCCATCTTCCTCTTCGGCCTGTGGCGACTGCTGGCGGTCATCCTGGAACCGTTCGGGCAGCGCGAGGAGCCGCTGGTCGAGCTCATCTACCGCGAGCGCTCCCTGGCCCGCGGCCCGCGCATCGTGGCCATCGGCGGCGGCACCGGCCTCTCGACGCTGCTGCGCGGCCTCAAGGAGTGGAGCCGCAACATCACCGCCGTGGTCAACGTCGCCGACGACGGCGGCTCCTCGGGCAAGCTGCGCGCCGAGCTGGGCATCGCCCCCATGGGCGACATCCGCCGCTGCCTCGCGGCACTGGCCGACTCCGAGGCGGTCATGACCCGCCTGCTCCAGTACCGCTTCCCGGACGAGGGCGAGGGCGGCCTCGGCGGCCACGCCTTCGGCAACCTGCTCATCGCCGCGCTGACCGCATCCGAGGGTGACTTCGAGGAGGGCGTGCGGCGCTCCAACGAGGTGCTCGCGGTGCGCGGCCAGGTGGTCCCCGCCTCCCCCCTGCCGCTGACGCTGCACGCCCGGCTGGCGAGCGGCGAAGAGCTGGTGGGGCAGTCGCTCATCGCCAGGGCGCGCGGCGTGGAACGGGTCTGGGTCACGCCCGAGCGCGCCCCCGCGGCACGCGAGGCCATCGACGCCATCGCCGAGGCAGACATCATCGTGCTCGGGCCCGGCAGCCTCTACACCAGCCTGCTGCCCAGCCTGCTGCTGCCGGAGATCCGCTCCGCCCTGGCCAGCGCCGGCGGCACGCGCGTCTTCGTCTGCAACGTGGCCACGCAGGTCGGCGAGACCGAGGGCTACACCCTCTACGACCACCTCATGGCGCTCGAGCGCCACGGCGTCTCGGACGTCATCGACGCCGTGCTGGCCAACGACAACTTCGGGGCACGCGCACCGGAAGGCTACCCCGCGGCTCCGGTCCGGCTCGACCTGCCGGCCGACGCGCCGGGTATCCCCCAGCTCGTATTGACCGACCTCGTGGACGAGTCCGATGCGCACCACCACGACCCGGAGAAGCTGGCCGCGGCCGTGGTCGCCCTGACCGGGGAGGCGCCGCCGCGGCGCGAGCCGACGGCGGCCGCCCGCTCGGCGTGAGTCTCCAGCCGCGCGGCGCGCAAGCGCGGACGCCGGCGCCGCGCACCGGTGCCGGGCGCGTCTCCTCGGCCGAGCGTGACCTGGTCTCGGCC
>DASSPM010000109.1:0-11446 GCA_035699625.1 Candidatus Limnocylindrales bacterium
CCTCGCCCGGCGCTCCGATCACGGAGCTTCCCCAGAGGGCGAGGGGCCCGCGACGCGTGGCGGCTAAGTCCCAGAGGGAGGGTCTGAGGCCGTCCGACGGATCGAGCGCCTAGAGTGCGCGAGGCGCCACGCGGCGGCGAGGATGAAAACCCTCGATCGCGCCCGATCTCACGGGTCGCGCGTCGAGGCCGAGGGTCACGGCCCCTCGTCGATCCATCCCTGCCGTTCCGCCACGCGCGCCAGTGCCGTCCGGTTGCTGACGTCGTAGCGGTCGAAGAGGCGGCGCAGCTGGCTCTCGACGGTCTTGACGCGGATGAAGAGGCGGCGCGCGATCTCGGCATTGGAGTGACCCTCGGCCACCAGGACCAGGATCTGCAGCTCCCGGGACGTGGGCGGCGGAAGGGCCGTACGGACCGCTCGACGGACGGCCGCCGGGAAGGCCGTGCCGCCGGCGGCGACGTTGCGGATGGCGGCAAGGAGCTGGTCCGCCGTCGCCATCTTCGACAGATACCCCTTGACGCCGAGCTCGAGCGCGCGAACCTGGTAGACCGGATAGGTGTAGGCGCTGAGCATGACGAAGGCGGGACCCGGGGTATGGCGCCGGACCAGCTCGAAGCCATCGCCCTCTCCGGAGAGCCGGATGTCGCAGAGCACGACGTCGGGTGTCGTGCGCTCGATCAGTGCACTCGCCGTGGGCATGTCCCGCGCGGTGCCCACGACCGTGACGTCGGGGGAGTCTCGGATCAGGGCGGCCAGGCCGTCGGCGATCGCGGGGTGGTCCTCGACGATGGCGAGCCGGATCATCCTGCCCTGCCCGATGGCCTGCCGGCGCTCGACGGCCTGCCGGCCCGTCGCCGTGCCGGGGCCGGCGCCACCGGAAGGCGCACCGTCATGACCATCCCTTCGCCGACCCCGGAGACGGCCGCGATCTCTCCGCCATGGGCGGTCACGATCTCCCGCGCCACGAAGAGTCCCAGCCCCAGCCCGCCCGTGCGGTGTGGATCCCCGTGGCGCGTGTAGGCCTCGAAGATCGTGGCCAGGCTCTCGCTCGGGACGCCGTCCCCGCGGTCGCGCACCTCCACCTCCGCCCGACGCCCTTTCCGGCGGACCGCGACCTCGATGGTCGGCGAACCGGGCGCATGCTCGATGGCGTTGGTCAGCAGATTCAGGAAGACCTGCTCGAGGCGCGCCGGATCAGCTCGGACGTGGACCGCTCCATCGGGCGCCGAGAAACGGATGGGCGGCGCGTTCGGCAGGACGGCTGCCACCTCCACGGCAGCGGCGGCGGCTGCGGCCAGGTCCACGGTCTCGAGCAGCAGCTCCAGCTGGCCGGTGTGGATGCGACTGACGTCCAGCAGCCGCTCGACGAGGGCGCCGAGCCGGCGCGTCTGTGACAGCGCCCGGGCGGCGTACATGGCGGCCTTCCCTGCATCTCCAGCTGCGAGCTGGCGATCCACCAGCTGAAGATAGTTGTGGATGGCAGCCGCGGGCGTCTTGAGCTCATGGCCGGCGGCGCCCATCAGGCGCTCGAGCGTCAAGCGCATGGTGTGCTCCGAGAGGTCGCGGATGGCCACCACGCCGCCCCACGTCCGGTCCTCGGCCGTGAGCGGCTCGGCGACCGCTTCGAACCAGCGGCGAGCCCCATTCGGCGTGCTCACTGCGAACTGCATCCGGAACTGCTCGCCGCGTGCGGCGCGCTGCTGCGGCCAGTCGTGGGCTGGCAGGGGGATGCCGGCCAGGTCCTCGGGCCGGATCTCCGCCTCGGGCCCCCCGAAGAGCCGATCGTAGGCCACGTTCGTGGCCACGGTCCTGCCGGCATGGTCCACGGCCAGCACCGCGTCCCCGAGGCTGGCCAGGACGGAGCGCAGCCTGTCGCGCTCCTCCTCCGTGCGATGTTTCTCCGCCTCCAGGGCGACCGCCTGGAGGCGGAGGTCCGCGGTGCGCGCCGCCAGATCCTCGTTCGCGATGCGCAGCTCCTCGACGCTCGCCGTCAACTCCTCGTTGAGCGCCTCCAGCTCCTCGTTGGACGCCTGGAACTCCTCGTTGAGGGTCTCGACCTCTTCCCTGCCGGCCTGCGCCTCCTCGCTCGATCTGAGCATCATCTGGTTGGCCGTGCGGAGCTCGGCCACGAGTGCGGTCAGCTCCTCGTTCGCATGCAGGATGCGTCGATTGACCGCCACGGCCTTCTCCATCCGGCCGACCGTGTGCGAGTGGCTGAGGCGATCGCGCACGCTCTGGCTGGCGTCGGAGAGCTCGATGACGGCGCCCTCGATGGCGCCCCCCTCGCCGCGGTAGGGGTGGACCATGACCTGCACGAAGCGCGACGCGTCCCTGGGCAGGTCGACCGCCTCCACCTCGTGGACCGCGGTGGTGTTCTTGCCGGCGAGCGCGGCGTCGATCGAGGCGCGCAGCGCGTTCGACGGGAGCGCCTCGGCGAGGTGGATGAAGTCCTGCTCGAAGGCCTTGCCATGGATGCCGAGCAGGCGGCGCGCAGCGGTGTTGATGCGCATGATGTAGTAGCGAGGATCGACCACCACGATGCCGCTCGCGAGCTGGAGCAGCAGCCGGTCCGCGGAGGCGGAGGAGTCCGCCTCCCGGTCGACCTCACGCCGGGTGGCACGGATGGCCCGGTCGAGGGGGACGATGCGATCGCGCCGGGCGCGCGTGGCCATCGGCCAGGCCTTCCGAGCCGACTCGCCGGGGAGGCGGCGGTAGACGCGCAGCCGGGCGTTGTCCTCGGCGAACAGGTCGGGCATGGCGGCGACCGTCTCCGATGGCCCGAGCACGAGGAGGCCGCCCTCGCGCAGCGAGAAGGCGAAGGTCTCGAGGGCGGTGCGCTGCATGGCCGGCGTGAAGTAGATGAGCACGTTGCGGCAGAGCACGAGGTCGATGCGCGGGAAGGGCGCGCGCGCGCCCAGGTCATGCTCGCCGAAGATCATCATCGATCGCAGCGGCTTGGCCACCTCGTACCAGCCGTCCGACCGGTCGAAGTAGCGGGCCAGGATCGCCGGCGCCACCGACTTGAGAGCGCCGGGGGCATAGATGCCGCGTCGCGCGAAGGCGACCGCCGCATGATCGATGTCGGTGGCGAAGACACGCACGTGGGCCGGGGGAGCCTCGCCCCCATAGGCCTCGGCGATGGTGATGGCGAGCGAGTAGGCCTCTTCGCCCGTCGAGCAGCCGGCTGACCAGACGCGCAGCTCCTGTCCGTCGGCGCGGGCCTGTTCGATCAGAGCCGGCAGGGTCCGCTCGCGAAGGTACTGGAAGACCTTGGGGTCGCGGAAGAACTCCGTGACCTTGATGAGCAGGCTGCTGATGAGCCGGGCGTACTCCGCGGGGTGGCCCTCGAGGTACCTGGCGTAGGCGGCCATCGACGGCTGGGAGGTGGCGCTCATCCGGCCGCGCAGGCGGCGCTCGATGGTGGCCGGCTTGTAGCTGCTGAAGTCGATCCCGCTGTGGTCGCGGATCCGTTGGAGCAGCGCGCCGAACTCGTCGCCGTCGGGCCACTCCGGCGTCGAACCGGCGCTCGCGAGGATGTCGCGCAGGACCCGGCCGATGGCGTCGACGTCGGCCGTCGCATCGACCAGCGTGGGCGGGATCGACCCGGGCATCGACGGGAAAGCGGCCGTTTCCGGGTTCTCGATGACGACGGTGCCGCCAGCCTCCTTGACGTGCCAGGCGCCGGCCGACCCGTCGGACCCGGTGCCGGTCAGGATCACCGCCGTGAGGCCCGGGCCGTAAGCGCGGGCCGCGCTCTCGAGCAGCAGGTCCACCGACGGAGCGACGCTGCCCCGTCGAGCTGGCCGAAGGCGCACCGTGTGATCCACGATCTCGACCTGCCGGTTGGAGGGCACCACGAAGATCACGCCCTCCTCGAGCGCCGCCTCCTCCTCGACCACCCTGATGGGCAGCGTGGCGTGGCGTGTCAGGATCTCGCCCAGGTGGCTCGGTCGCCTCGGGTCAAGGTGCTGCGCGATGACCACCGGTGCGGGGAAATCAGGCGAGAGCCCAGCCACGACGCGCGAGAGCGCCTCGATGCCACCCGCCGAAGATCCGATCACGACGAGCTGGGCCTCGGATCCGGCCACTCGTGCCGCCGGGCGCCCCGTCTCTGCTGCCGGTCGCGCCTTCACCATGGCCACATGCTAGTCCTGACGGCGCCACCCGCCCCTGTCCGCAGCCGGGCGAACGAGCGGGGAGCGGGCCGCGGGTTTCCATCCTCGCGCCGGTGGCGGTCCCTGGCGCATCGTGCCGCTCGACCGGTGGCTCGTGGCACTCCCACGCCGAGCCGGCTGATGGGCGCGGAGCAGCCTGCTCCCGCCGACAGGAGCTCCTTGATCGACGCGACCACACCTACCGCCCGTACGGCCCTGCCGGCCGACCGGGCGATGCGACTCATCGAGTACGCGCTCTCACTCCTCGCCGTGGCGGCGGCCCTGATCATCGGCGTCGCGCGCTGACGACGGCGCGCCTGGGGGGCCCATTCGGCCGAGATGACGATCAGGCGTACCGGTCCACGAGGTGCACCAGCTGTTCGAGATCGAACGGCTTCGGCACGACCGATCGCGCCTCGATGCGCAGCGCCCGCATCGGCGCATCGCGGGCCACGCTGACGACCACCAGCGGCGCCCGCGGCGCCGGCAGCTCCCGGTACCGGTCGCCGAACTCGTCGCCGCTCATGCGCGGCATGGTCAGGTCCAGCAACACCAGGCTCGGTGGCCACTCCGCGATGAGCGCCAGGGCGGCCTGGCCATCCGGGGCGCAGCGCACCTCGAACGGCCGCCCCTCCAGGGCCGCCGAGATCACGTCGGCGGTCGCGGGGTCGTCGTCCACGACCAGGATTCGCCGAACAGCATCGCGTGTGCGCACGCCACCGCGCAACGCGTACCAGCCGCCTTCTGCGTCGAACCCGGCGAGCGGGTCACGCTTGATGAGCCGAGCGTCCGGGTAAGCGGCTCGCAGCGCTGCCTCCACGGCAGTCGGCGGGTCGGGTTCGTCCATGCGGAGCGCCGCGACGGCTGCCCTGACTGCGACGGCAAAGTCGTCGTCCCCAGCCGGGACACAGATGACGTTGCCGCGGTGGGCGCGCAGAGGCGGCGAGGCCGAGCTGCGGGGTGCGGTGACGGTAGACCCCATGACCGCACGATAGGCCAGGGCTGCCCCCGGATGCGAGGATGAAAACCCTTCTCCGGCGGACTCAGGAGCAGCGCACCACGAGCGCCGCCGGGTCGTAGGGCCCGCGGCCGACCGAGGGGGGCGGCAGCGTCCGCTGCAGCTGCGCCGTGGCAGTGGCCGGGATGTGATCCGTGGCGAAGACGAGGTCGTCGGCGGTCGAGACACCGCCGCGCGTCACGCGGCAGGTGGCGCGCGCCTCGCGGCGACCCTGGTTGACCACCTCGACCGTGAGCGCGAGCGAGCCGTCCGGGAGCGGCTCGGCGCCGGCGATGCGCGCCGCGAAGGGACCGACGCTGCCGAGCGCGAGGCTGGCCACGATGGCCAGCAGGATGAAGCCGACGACGACGCCCACGAAGATCGTGCCGTGCACCTGGGTGGCGCTCGGCGCGCCGATGGCGCCCGGGTTGTCGGCCTCGCAGAGCGAGACCCCGAGCGGCGTGGGGCGTCCGCAGCGGACGCACGTGTCGTGCGGCTGGGACGGGTCGACCTCGGTGATGGGAGGCCGCACCCCGCGGGCGGCGATCGGATCGGCTGCCATACGCCAGAAGCGTAGACCGCCACGCCGGGGAGCGCCTCGCGTCAGGCCCCGCGTCGGGGTGGCGACTCATCCGGCGAGGGAGACCCGCCCTTCAGGTGGTTGCCTGGACGGAGGCGCGCTCGCCGGCCGCCAGTACGTGCACCAGCGACTCGGGGCGCACGTAGCCGATGACCACCTCGTCCGCGCCGGCCTCGCGCCAGCGACCGAGCTCACCCGGCAGGTCGGCCACGATGGGCTGCTCCTGGGCCGGGCGCTTGCGGTCCAGGTCGACCGTCAGCAGGACCTCGACGCCGGCATCGCCCCGGCCGGCCTCCTCGAGCGCTTCCCGGAAGGCAGCTATGTCGCGGGTGATGCCCTCGGGCGTGGTCGCCCAGGCATCGCCCACGCGTGCTGCCAGGCGAGCGCCTGCCGGCGTCTCGCCGCCGACGACGATGCGCGGGGGCGGCACGGGGACCGGGAAGGCGCGTGCGCCCTCCAGCCGGAAGTGGCGCCCCTCGAACGAGACGGGCCCGCCCGTCCAGAGCGCGCGCAGCACGGCCACGCTCTCCTCGAGCCGCTCGACGCGTACCGGCGGAGGCGGGAAGTCGATGCCGTACGCCTCATCCTCGGCACCGTAGCCGCCGATGCCCAGGCCGACCTGCACGCGGCCGCCGGAGAGGTCGGCGAGCGTCGCCACCATGCGCGCCAGGACCGCCGGATGGCGGTTGTTGACGTTGCTCACCAGGCTGCCGACACGGACGCGCGTGGTACGCGCGGCCGCGGCGGCCAGGGTCGTCCAGCACTCCAGCACCGGGTCATCGCGCCGGCCTCGGCTGAGGAAGTGGTCCCAGCACCAGAGCGCGTCGTAGCCGGCTTCCTCGACGAGCCGCGCTCCGGTGAGCCACCAGCCGGCGGGCACGTCGATGGTCGTCAGGCTGACCCCGACCCGCATGCGCTGCCGGACGCCGCGCGCCGTGCTCATGCTCAGAGGCTCGTGACAGCCGCCAGGGCGACCTCGATCATGCGGTCGGTGGCGGCCTCCAGCTCGGCCAGCGGCAGGTAGGTCTGCTCGATCGTCTCCTGCTCCGAGAGGACATCGCTGACGGTCAGGACGCAGGCTGCGCGCACGTCGTCACCGGCCGCCGCGGCGCGCGCAGCGAGCAGGAAGAGCGCCGAGGCCTCCATCTCGAAAGCCAGCACGCCGCGCGCCCGCCAGCGCGAGGCGTAGTCGCTGTCGGTGTTGTAGAAGACGTCGACCGTGGCCACGGGCCCGACGGCCGGCTCGACACCCCGCTCGCGCGCCGCGTCGACGAGCGCCCGCGTCAGCTCGAAGTCGGCCGCCGGCGCGTAGGCCTCGCCGTGCAGATAGGTGGCCGTGGCTCCGTCGACCGGCGCGGCCGCCGTGGCCACCACGAGACCGCCGGTGCGGATGCCGCGGCCGATGCCGCCGCAGGTGCCCACCCGGATGAGCCGCCGCGCGCCGAGGCGCAGCAGCTCCTCGACCACGATGGACAGGCTCGGCGTACCCATGCCGGTCGTCTGGACGCTCACCGGCGTGCCCTGCCAGGTGCCCGTGTAGCCGTACAGCGCGCGGTGCTCGTTGACCTTGCGGGCTGCGTCGAGGCCGCCGTCGAAGAACGAGGCGATGCGCGTGGCGCGGTTCGGGTCGCCGGGCAGCAGCACCAGGGGGGCGTAGTCGCCGGGCTCGGCGCGCAGGTGGATCTGGGGCATCGGGCGCGGTCCTCCTGGGGTGTGGGGCGCGGGCTCGGGTCCGCGTGAGCGGGCTCGCCGACGGTTGACGATCGTACCCGTTGTTGCGCCGTCATCGGCGAGCGGCCATCCTCCGAGCGTGAGCCAGCCCACGAGCCGCCCCGGCGCCACGGTCGAGTTCGACCACGTCACCAAGCGCTACGCCGGGCCGGGCGGTCCGGCCGCCGTCAGCGATCTCTCGCTCGCCGTGCCGGCCGGCTGCATCTGCGTGCTCGTCGGGCCCTCCGGCTGCGGCAAGACGACCAGCCTCAAGATGGTCAACGGGCTGATCGAGCCGACCAGCGGCCGCATCCTCATCGACGGCCGGGACGTGATGACCGGGGACCCGACCGAGCTGCGTCGTGGCATCGGCTACGTCATCCAGCAGGTGGGTCTCTTCCCGCACCAGACGGTGGCCGAGAACATCATCACCGTGCCCCGGCTGCTGGGCTGGTCCGACGCCACCTGCCAGGACCGCTGCGACGAGCTGCTGCAGCTGGTCGGTCTCGACCCGGCAGGCTACCGCGCGCGCTACCCGAGCCAGCTCTCGGGCGGGGAGCGGCAGCGCGTCGGGGTGGCCCGGGCGCTGGCGGCCGACCCGCCGCTGCTGCTCATGGACGAGCCGTTCGGCGCGGTGGACCCGATCGTCCGCGAGCGCCTCCAGAACGAGCTGCTGCGACTCCAGCGGCGCATCGCCAAGACCATCCTCTTCGTCACCCACGACATCGACGAGGCGATCAAGATGGGCGACCGGGTGGCGGTCATGCAGATCACCCCCCAGGGCGGCGTGCTGGCGCAGTACGGGCCGCCGGAGGAGCTGCTGCGGGCGCCCGCGTCGGACTTCGTGGCCCGCTTCGTGGGCGCCGACCGCGGCCTCAAGCGGCTCTCGCTGCTGCACGTCGGGGAGCTGCCGTTGCGGCCGGCCGTCACGGCCCGGCCGGGCGACTCGGCCGCCGAGGCACGCGCGCGCATCGCCGCCGACCCCTTCCCCTACCTCCTGCTGGTCGACGAGGCGGACCGGCCCATCGGCTGGCTGGACGAGGACGACCTGGCCGGCGCGGGCGTCATCGACGAGGCCAGCGCGGTCGCCATGTCGCCCTTGCTCGACCGCCGGGCGACCGTGCGCGACGCGCTCTCGCAGATGCTCGATGCCGACGTACAGACCGGCATCCTGGTCGACGACGAGGGCCGGGTCGAGGGCCTGCTCACCTTCGAGGCAATCGCCGCCCTCCTCCAGCCCGCAGCACGGCCGGAGGTGCTGGCGCCCGGTGCCGCCGATGCGTGATGGCGAGCCGCTCGTCGACTGGGCCTGGATCGCGGCCCACCTCGATGACATCGCGCTGCGCAGCTTGCAGCACCTCTGGATCGCCTTCATCGCGGTCGCGGTCGGGCTGGCCATCTCGCTCGGCCTGGGCATCCTCGTGCTGCACCGCCGCTCGCTCTTCGGGCCCATCACGGCGGTCACCGGCGTGCTCTACACCATCCCCAGCCTGGCCCTCTTCGCCGCGCTCATCCCGGTCACGGGCCTGAGCCTGCTGACGGCCGAGATCGCGCTCGTCAGCTACACCCTGCTGATCCTGGTGCGCAACATCGTGGCCGGCCTGGAGTCCGTGTCGCCGGAAGTGCTCGAAGCGGCCGAGGGCATGGGCTACCCACGCCGGTCGTTGCTCTGGCGCGTGCAGCTGCCGCTGGCCGTGCCGCTCATCGTGGCGGGGCTGCGCCTGGCGAGCGTCTCGACCATCGGCCTGGTCACCGTGGCCGGCCTGCTGGGCGATGCCTTCGGCGGCCTGGGCGTACTCATCACGGAGGGGCTGCAGACCTTCTTCGCCACCAAGGTCTACGTCGGGGCGCTGGCCTCCATCGGCCTTGCGCTCCTGGCCGACGTCGCCTTCGTGCGGCTCCAGCGGCGGCTGACGCCGTGGGCGCGGGCGCAGGCGCTGGATGCGACCGGCCGGGCGGCGGTCGTCGAGGCCGCCTGACGTGGAGATCCTCTGGGCGACCGTGGCCTGGCTGCTCGACCCGGCCCACTGGCAGGCGGCGGACGGCATCCCGGCCCGGCTGCTCGAGCACGTGGGCATCTCCGCCGCGGCGGTGGTGGTGGCGCTCGCGGTGGCCCTCCCCGTGGGCCTTGTCATCGGCCACACCGGCCGCGGCGGGACGCTGGCCGTGAACCTGGCCAACCTGGGCCGGGCGGTGCCTTCCTACGCCGTGCTGGTGATGGTGCTGCCGATCTCGCTGCGCTTCTCGCCCGCGCTCGGCCTGGACGTCATCCCGACCTTCACGGCCATGACGCTGCTGGCCGTGCCGCCCATCGTGGTCAACGCCTACGCCGGCATCCGCGGCGTCGAGCCGGAGCTGGTCGAGGCAGCACGGGCGATGGGCATGCGCGAGCGCGAGGTGCTGGGCCGGGTGGAGCTGCCGCTGGCCATGCCCGTGGTCGTGGGCGGCATCCGCACGGCGGCGGTGCAGGTCGTGGCGACCGCGACCATCGGCGCCGTCGTCGCCTACGGTGGCCTCGGCCGCTACATCATCGACGGCATCGCCCGCAACGAGGACGACCGGCTGCTGGCCGGCGTCGTCCTGGTGGCCGGCCTGGCGCTGCTCGTGGACGGCGCCCTCGCGCTGCTCCAGCGCCGCCTCACCTCGCCCGGCCTGCGCCGCTCCGCACCGGCCGGGACGCCCGTTACGAGGCCGTCACGGAGCCGCTGATATCCTCGCCCTCCACGCGCCGTGTCGCGGCGCGCAGCGGAGGAGGATCGACCCATGCGGCTATCCCGCAGGCTGGCCCTCGGGGCGTCGCTGCTGGTGCTGCTCGGCGCCTGCACGACGGGAGGGGGCGGCAAACCGGCCATCCGGATCGGATCGGACGGTTTCTACGAGTCCAAGCTGATGGGCGAGATCTACGCCCAGGTGCTCGTGGCCAACGGGTACCAGGTCGAGCGCAAGCTCGGCCTCGGCCCCCGCAAGGACCGCGTGCCGGCCATGGAGAGCGGCCAGCTCGACCTGGTGCCCGAGTACCTCGGCAGCGGCCTCGGCTTCTACGACGAGGCCAAGGTCTCGAACGACCCGGCGGCCAACAAGGCGGCCCTGCAGGCCATCCTCGACGGCAAGGGCGGCGGCATCACCGTGCTCGGCTACACGCCGGGCGAGGACAGCAACGCCTTCGTCGTGCGCCGGGAGACCGCCGACCAGTTCAAGCTCGCGCGCATGAGCGACCTGGCGCCCGTGCAGGACCAGCTGACCTGGGGCCTGCCGCCCGAGTGCGAGACCAACCCGCTCTGCGCCGGCGCACTCAAGAACGAGTACGGCATCCGCTTCCCGCCCCAGAAGCTGAAGCTGCTCGATGCCTGTGATGCACCCATGGCCGAGGCGCTCGTGGGCAAGGCGGTCGACATCGCCGAGCTCTGCTCGACCCAGCCGGTCATCAAGCAGGCCGGCCTGGTCGTGCTCGAGGATGACCGTGACACCCAGCCGGCGGAGAACATCGCCCCGCTGGTGCGCAACGACTACCTGGCCAAGGTGGGCGACCGGGCGGCCTTCCAGAAGCTGCTCGACGACGTTTCGGCGAAGATCACCACGCAGGTGCTGCTCGACCTCGGGGCCAAGGTGACCGTCGACAAGCAGGACATCGACGACGTGGCCGCGGAGTGGCTCAAGGCCAACGGCTTCGTCAAGTAGCACGCGTTGCGGCGCGGGTGGCCGCCGGGAACGGATGAACGAGTACCTCGAGCTGCTCGACTGGCGTCGCCGCGTGGCGGAGCTGTGGGCCGCGTGGCGGGCAGCAGCGCCGCGTGATCCGGCTGCCGCCACGCAGGCCTTCCGGGCGGCTCGCGATCGGCTCTTCCGGGAACACCCCCAATCGCCCCTGTCGGCCGCCGGGCGGCGCGGCTTCGCCGGCCTGGTGCACTGGGCGTACGACGAGGACTGGCGGCTCTCGGCGCGCCTCGAGCGGGATGCGGGCGTACCCGGCCCGCACGCGGATGCCCCTGCCCTGGCGCAGCTGCC
>DASSPM010000110.1:0-7232 GCA_035699625.1 Candidatus Limnocylindrales bacterium
CATCTCCAACCTGGCGGCGCGCGCGCTCGACGAGCGCTTCGGCTTCCGCCCCGTCGGCGTGCGGCCGCGCTACTACTCCGACAACGCCGAGGATGCCCTGATCATGACCACCGACGCGCTCGGCTCGACCGAGATGGCCGCCCGCCTCGACCGCCTCCGGCCGCGCTACGCCGAGCCCGCCCTCGACGACCGGGCCCTGGCCGAGCCGGACGACGCGGGGCCGGTCTCGTGAGCCCGGCGCGCAGCGGCCGCATCCTGGCCGTGGAGACCTCCTGCGACGAGACGGCCGTGGCCGTCGTCGAGCAGGGGCGGCGCATCGCCAGCAGCGTCGTCGCCAGCCAGGTCGCGCTGCACGCCGCCACCGGCGGCATCGTGCCCGAGGTCGCCGCGCGGGCCCACCTGCGCTGGATGATCCCGGTCCTCGAGCGCGCTCGCGAGCAGGCCGGCGTCGAGGACTGGTCGGAGCTGGAGGCCGTGGCGGTCACCGAGGGCCCCGGGCTCGCCGGGTCGCTGCTCGTCGGCATCAGCATGGCCAAGACGCTCGCCTGGCTGCACGAGCTGCCGCTCGTGCCGGTCAACCACCTCGAGGGCCACATCTACGCCGCCTGGCTGCTCGACCCGGGCGAGGAGGAGCGGCCGGCGCCCGAGTTCCCGCTCGTGGCCCTGGTCGTCTCGGGCGGCCACACCTTCCTGGTCGAGATGCGCGACCACCTCGTCTACCGGCTGCTCGGTCAGACCGTCGACGACGCCGCCGGCGAGGCCTTCGACAAGGTCGGCCGGCTGCTCGGCCTGCCCTATCCCGGCGGCCCGGCCATCCAGAAGGCCGCCGAGGGCGCCGAGCGGCGCGACCGCCGCTTCCCGCGGGCCTGGCTCGGCGACAGCTTCGACTTCAGCTTCAGCGGCCTCAAGACGGCCGCCCGGCGCGTGGTCGAGTCGGAGGCGGGCGGCACGGCCGAGGACGGCCGCAGCCTGCCCGAGCCGCTCGTGAGCGAGCTCGCCTGGGCCTTCCAGGATTCGGTCGTGGACGTGCTGGCGACCAAGACCGCGCTGGCCGCCGAGCGGAGCGGGGCGCGCACCATCATCCTGGGCGGCGGCGTGGCCGCCAACAGCGTGCTGCGCCAGCGCATCGCCGAGCGGGCCGGCTCGCTCGGGCTGCCGCTGGTCGTGCCGCGGCCGGGCCTCTGTACCGACAACGCGGCCATGATCGGCGCCGCGGGTTTCTTCCGGGCCCGCGCGGGCAGCCGCGCCGGCCACGCGCTCGACGCTCGCCCCTCGCTCAAGCTCGCCGTCTGACGCGTGCCCACCGGAGCGGACCCGCTCGACGCGCGCCATCTCGGCCCGGAACAGGTCCGCCGCTACCTCGCCCGGAGCGGTCTCGCGGCGCGCAAGGGGCTCAGCCAGAACTTCCTGGCCGACGGCGAGGTGCTCGAGGCGATCGTCGAGGCGGCCGCTCCCGGGCGGGGCCGGCGCGTGCTGGAGATCGGCCCCGGTCTGGGCGTGCTCACCGGTGCGCTCCTGGCGTCCGGCTGCGACGTCACGGCGGTGGAGCTCGACCGGCGCATGGTCGCCCACCTGCGGACGCGCTTCGCGGAGGCGCTCGCTGCAGGCGGGCCGGCCGGCCGGCTGCGCCTGGTGGAGGGCGACGCGCTCGACCTGGCCCTCGACGCGCTGCTCGAGGCGCCCTTCGACCTGGTTGCCAACCTGCCCTACCACATCACCAGCCCGATCCTGCACCACGTGCTGGGCGGCGAGCCCCGCCCGGAGCGCTTCGTGTTGATGCTCCAGCGCGAGGTGGCCGAGCGGATCGCGGCGCCGCCCGGTGGGATGAGCTACCTCTCGGTTTTCGTCCAGTACCACGCCGCGGTGCGCGTGCTGCGGGTCGTGCCGCCGGCGGCCTTCGAGCCGGCGCCGGAGGTGGACTCGGCCGTGCTGACGGGCGAGACTCGGCCGCGGCGCCTCTCCGCCGAGGCCGAGGAAGCGCTCTGGCGGCTGGTCCAGGCCGGCTTCCGGGAGCGGCGCAAGATGCTCCACAACGTGCTGCCGCGCCAGCTGCCCGCGGTCGGCCGCGAGCGTTTCGAGCGCGCCCTGGCGGAGGTCGGCATCGCCGCCGATCGGCGGCCGCAGACCCTCTCGGTGGAGGAGTGGCTGGCGCTCGCCGCTGCGCTCGGTTCGCTCGGGCCGCCGCCATGAGCCGACCGGCGCCGGCCCGGCCGATCGCGGCGAGCGGGGACGGCTCTCCGCTGCGCGCGCTCGCGCCGGCCAAGGTCAACCTCGGCCTGGCCGTCGTGGGACGGCGGCAGGACGGCTTCCACGACCTGGAGTCGATCCTCCTGCGCATCGGCCTGGCCGACGAGCTGGAGGTGCGCCCGGGCGCCGGCCCGGCCGACGCGCTGGTCGTGCAGGGCGATCCCGACTGCCTGGTGGAGGGCAACCTCGTGCTGCGCGCGGCGGCCATCGTGCGTGCCCGGCTGGCCGGCCCGACCGCGCCGCCCCTCGCCTTCCGGCTGCGCAAGCGCATCCCCGTCGCGGCCGGCTTGGGTGGCGGCTCGTCCGACGCGGCCGCTGCCCTGCGCCTCCTCGAGCAGGCGCTCGGCTTCGCGCCCGAGTGGCACGAGCGCTGGGCCGACGCCGAAGCGCTCGGCTCGGACGTGCCCTTCTTCGTCTCCGGCGCCGCTGCGGCGCACGTCGCCGGCCGCGGCGAGCGGGCCGAACCGCTGCCGGCGCCCCCCTCGCTGGGACTGGTGCTGGTCACGCCGCACCGACCGCTGGCCACGGCCGAGGTCTTCGCCCGCTTCGACCGGCTGCCGCCGTCGTCGCCCGAGGCGCGGGGCGTGGTACGCGAGCTGGCCGACGCCCTCGCCGGCGGCCTCGACGGGGCCGGCCTGGCGGCACTGGCGCCGCGCCTGCGCCAGGCCAACGACCTCTGGCCGGCTGCGATCGCGCTTCGCCCGGAGCTGGCTGGGCTGCGCGAAGCGGTCGAGGCAGCGCTCGGCCGGCTCTGCCTCCTCTCCGGCTCGGGCCCGACCCTCGTGGCGCTCTATCCTTCGGGGGACGAGGCGGCCGCGGTGGCACCCGGGCTCGCGGCCGGCCTGCCGCACGCGCGCATCATCGCCACCGATCTCGAGACGCCCGAACCACTCTGGAGGCAGCCATGACCAAGCGTGCCATCGCCACCAGCAACGCGCCCGGCGCGTCCGGGCCCTACAGCCAGGCCATCGACAGCGGTGCCTTCGTCTTCTGCGCCGGCCAGGTGGGATCGGACCCGGCTACCGGCGAGCTCGTCCCCGGGGGCGTCGAGGCCCAGACGGAGCAGGTCCTGAAGAACCTTGGCGCCGTGCTCGACGCGGCCGGGCTGAGCCACGCCGACGTGGTCAAGACGACCGTTTTCCTGGCCGACATCGGCGACTTCGCGGCCATGAACGGCGTCTACGCGCGGTTTTTCCCGGAGGCGCCGCCGGCGCGCTCGACCTTCGCCGTGGCGGCGCTGCCGAGAGGGGCGCGGGTCGAGATCGAGGCCATCGCCGCCCGCCGCCAGGGGGCCTGACCCGGGCGTGAAGGAGCGCATGCTGCGCGGCGAGGACTACCTCGCCGACGATCCGCAGCTGGTGGCCGAGCGCCTGCGCTGCCAGCTGCTCCTGGAGCGCTTCAACACCACCTCCGCGGCCGCGGCCGACGAGCGCGCCGCGCTGCTGGCCGAGCTGCTGGGTGCCGTCGGCGAGAGTGCCGTGATCCTGCCGCCCTTCCGCTGCGACTACGGCCGCCAGGTCCGCCTCGGCGCGCGCAGCTTCGTCAACTACGGCGGCATCTTCCTGGACGTGGCCGCGATCGACATCGGCGAGGACGTCCAGATCGCCACGAACGTGCAGCTGCTCACGGCCAGCCACCCGCTCGACGCTGCGCGGCGGCGCGCCCGCTGGGAGTCGGGCAGGCCGATCCGCATCGACGACGGGGCCTGGCTGGGCGGCGGCGCCATCGTGCTGCCTGGCGTGACCATCGGCGCCGAGGCGGTCGTCGGCGCGGGCGCCGTGGTCACGCGCGACGTGCCGCCGCGCGTGGTCGTGGCGGGCAACCCGGCACGCGTCATGCGCGACCTCGACTGAAGGCGGCCCGGCGCCGGCCTCGGTGGCGATCGGAGCGCCGGCAGCCGCCCCGTGTTGCAGCGAACGACCCAACGCGACCGAGGCGGCGGGGAACCGTGGCCAACGTTGCATCCAACGAAGCGGTTCGGCACGAGGTCGTCCGTTCTGATGCATGCGGGTGCATCACCCGGTGCCGCAGGATCCCGTTCCGTGCAGCGGATGCACCGATCCGACGACCACCGGGCTGCCGATGTAGCCGTTGGGTCATCTGATGCAACGCCGGGCCCCGGACGTGTCGATCCGTTGCATCGAATGCGATTTCGGGCCCGATTCGACTGCCGGGCCCGCCGCGCAGGCCGATGCCGCAGCCTCGCGGCCATCCGGCGCGTTTGACACGACCGGCGGCGGGGCCGAAGATTCGCCCGCTCGATGACGCCCAAACCACCATCAGCCCGCTACGCACCGACGCCGGGGCCGCGGTGACCCCTCCAAGTCCTCATGTCGCGGCCATCGTGCTGGCCGCCGGACTCGGCACCCGGATGCGTTCGCGGCGCCCCAAGATCCTGCACGACCTCTGCGGCCGGCCGATGCTGGCCTATGTCCTCGATGCCGCGCGGGCCGCGACGGGCACCACCCCGCTGGTGGTCTACTCGCCGCACACGGCCGCCCTCTGCGAGGCCTTCGCCGGCCAAGCCGAGTTCGCCCTCCAGGACGAGCCGCGCGGCACCGGCGATGCCGTGCGCGCCGCACTCGTGGCGCTGCCGGCCGAGGTATCCGAGGTCGCCGTGCTGAGCGGCGACACGCCGCTCCTCCAAGCTTCCACCGTCACGGCCGTGCTCGAGGCACGCCGGGCCGCAGAGGCGGCAGTGGCCATCACCACGGTGCGCCTCGACGACCCCACCGGATACGGACGCGTCGTGCGCGACGGCCCGCAGGTGGCGCGCATCGTGGAGGAGAAGGACGCCTCCGAGGACGAGCGCGCCGTCGACGAGGTCAACGCCGGGCTCTACGCTTTCGATGCCGCCTGGCTGCGCCGGGCCATCGGCGGCCTGGCACCGTCCGAAGCGACCGGCGAGCTCTACCTGACCGCGCTGGTCGAGATCGCCCGCCGGGACGGCCGAGCCGTCGCCGCGCACGAGCACGACGACGAGCTCGAGCTGGGCGGCATCAACGACAGAGTCCAGCTGGCCACGGCCGAGGCGGAGCTGCGCTGGCAGCTCATCGAGCGCCACATGCTCGCGGGCGTGACCATGACCGACCCGCTCAGCGTCTACCTCGACGCCACGGTCGAGCTGGCCGAGGACGTCACGCTCGAGGCGGATGTGGTCCTGCGCGGCGCCACGCGGGTCGGCCGCGACTCGGTCATCCGCAGCGGCAGCCAGCTCGTCGACAGCGTCGTCGGCGAGGGCTGCCTGATCTGGGCCAGCGTGCTCGAGTCGGCCACCGTCGAGGACGGCGCCGTTATCGGCCCCTTCGCCCACCTGCGCCCCGGCGCCCACGTCGGCGCGCGCGCCGAGATCGGCAACTTCGCCGAGATCAAGCAGGCGCGCCTCGGCCGGGGCACCAAGCAGCATCACTTCAGCTACATCGGCGACGCGGAGATCGGCGCCGACGTCAACATCGGCGCCGGCACCATCACGGCCAACTACGACGGCCAGGCGAAGCACCGCACGGTCATCGGCGACGGTGCCTTCATCGGCTCCGACACCATCATCCGCGCGCCGGTCACTATCGGCGAGGGCGCCTACACCGGCGCCGGCTCGGTGGTCACCAAGGATGTGCCACCGGGCAAGCTGGCCGTAGGCGTGCCGGCGCGCATCCGCGAACGTACGCGCGCCGCTGGACCGCCGGGAGCCTCCGCGGCCGACGCTGCCGCTGCCGCCACGACCGAGGCGGACCCGGCATCGGACGAGGAGCCCGCCTGATGGGAACTCTCGGCGAGCTGCTCATCATCGCCATCCTGGTCCTGCTCAACGCCGTCTTCGTGGCTGCCGAGATCGCCCTGGTCACCGTCCGCCGCACGCGTCTCGAGCAGCTGGTCGAGGAGGGCAGCGGCGCCGCCCGGCGCGTCCAGCGGCTCGTCTCCCAGCCGGGTCGCTTCCTGGCCGTCATCCAGCTGGGCATCACCTTCGTCGGCTTCCTCGCCTCGGCCTACGCCGGCGTCAGCCTGGCCTTCCAGGTCGAGGCCTTCCTCTCCGGCTTCCCCGCCGTGGCGCCCTACTCCGGAGCGCTGGCGCTCGTCTTGGTGACCGCCCTGCTCAGCTTCTTCACCATCGTCTTCGGCGAGCTCGTGCCCAAGACGCTGGCCCTCGCGCACGCCGAGCGCTTTTCGCTCGTGCTGGGCGGCCCGGTCGACCTGATGGCCCGGGTGCTCGGGCCGGTCGTCGGCCTGCTGACCCGCATCACCAACGCCGTCAACCGCCTCTTCGGCGTGCGCGACCCGGTGCAGTCCACGCTCAGCACCGAGGAGCTCAAGATCCTCGTCGAGCGGGGCGGCGAGCAGGGCATCCTCGAGGCCGAGGAGGAGCAGATGATCAGCGCCGTCATGGAGCTCGGCGAGAGCCGGGTGCACGAGGTGATGGTGCCGCGCATCGACATGGTCGCCGTGCCCGCCGACGTGTCCTTCGGCGACGTCATCGACCGCATCGTCGCCGAGGGCCACTCGCGCATCCCCGTCTACGGCGAATCGATCGACGACGTGCTGGGCATCCTCTACGCGAAGGACCTCTTGCCCTACCTCAAGGACGGTGCCGAGCCGCCGCCGGTCCGCTCGATCCTGCGCACGCCCCTCTTCGTGCCCGAGTCGATGACCGTGGACGACCTCTTGCACGAGTTCCAGCGGCGCAAGGTGCACATCGCCATCGTGCTCGACGAGTACGGCGGCACGGCCGGTCTCGTGACCATCGAGGACCTCATCGAGGAGATCGTGGGCGAGATCCAGGACGAGTACGACGTCGAGGAACCGATGGTCGTCTCACTCAGCGACGACGAGGCACGCGTCGACGGCCGGGCCAGCATCGACGACCTGGTCGAGCTCTTCGGCCTGCGCCTCGACGAGGAGGAGACCGACCAGTACGACACGGTCGGCGGGCTCGTCTACCACCACATCGGCGGCATCCCCAAGGTGGGCGACACGGTCAACGTGGAGGGCCT
>DASSPM010000111.1:0-12947 GCA_035699625.1 Candidatus Limnocylindrales bacterium
GGCGTGCGCGCGGCGGCGGCCGGGCGGGCAACCGTGGGCGACGTGCGCGGTCTCGGCTGCATGGTCGCCCTCGAGTTCGTGGAGCCGGGCTCGGGCGACCCACCGGCGCCCGCTCCGGAGCTGGCCAAGCGGGTCATCGCCGAGGCCCTGGCACGCCGGCTGATCGTGCTCTCCGCAGGCACGTGGGGCCAGGTCGTGCGCGTCATCCCGCCGCTGGTGACGACAGCCGACGAGGTCGAGCAGGCGGTGGCGGTGCTCGCGGAGTCGCTCGACGCGGCCCGGGCCTGAGGGGAGGACTTGACACGGTGAGCGAGTCCCGACCGCTCACCGTCCGCCCAGCCACTGCCGACGCCTGGCCGGTCATCGAGGAGTTCTTCACGAACGCGGTCGGGCCGTGTCTGTGCCAGTACTGGCGCCACTCAGCGGGTGGCTACTCGCGCGCCAGCGAGGGCGAGCGCTGGGCCGCGCTGCGAGCGCAGGTCGAGGACGAGCCGGCTCCCGGCATCATCGCCGAGGCCGACGGTCGGATGGTCGGCTGGTGCGGTCTCTGGCCGCGCCACCGCCTCGAACGCCTCGTCCGCTCACGCACCATCCCGGCCGTCGACGAGCTGCCGGTCTGGAGCATCGTCTGCTTCGCGGTCCGCGTCGGCTACCGGCGCCGGGGCGTGGCCAGGGCACTCCTTGCCGGCGCTGTCGAGTACGCGCGCGCCGCGGGCGCGCCGGCCCTGGAGGCCTACCCGGTTGACAGCGGCGGTCGCCGCCTGGACGTGGCCTTCGCCTACGTCGGCCTCGTCGGCATGTTCGAGGCGGCCGGTTTCCGGCGCGTCGCCGAGACCGATGCCCGCAGCGCCGGCCGGCCACGCATCCTGATGCGTCTCGACCTCAGGGGTCGCCCTTCACCCTAGCCGAGCTCCCGCAGCCATTCGGCCGCGGCGTCAAGCGCCTCATCGAGCACCGGGCCCAGCCCGTGCCCCAGGCGCGGCCAGCTGATCAGGCGGCCCTCCGCCAGCAGCCCCACGGCCTCGCGCAGCAGGTCGATGCGCGCGAACGGGTCGGCCTCGCCGGAGAGCAGCAGCACGGGGCAGCCGATGCGCCCGAAGTGGCTGCTGCGCGCCGGCCAGGTCTCGGCGCCACCCGGCCGGTGCAGCGGGTAGCTGAAGAGGAGCAGTCCGCGGCAGGCGCCGGGGTCCGTGGCGGCGAGCAGGCTGGCCACGCGTCCGCCGTAGGAGTGGCCGCCGATGACCGGCCGCGCCGCCGGATCGCCCGCGGGCGGCGGGGGAAGTGCCGCGAGCGCGGCCACGTAGGCGGGCACGGCATCCTCCGCGCGCCGCTTGGGCAGGTCGATAGCCTGGGCGTCGAAGCCTCGCTCGCGCAGGCCGGCCACGTGCGGCTGCATCTGCGCGCTGGTGCCCGAGGCGCCATGGGCGAGCACGACCCGGGTCGTGGCAGTCACGGGCGCAGCATAGTCGGCGACTGCCGCGCGGATCGTCCCCCGCCGGGCGGGCTCGGTGGCGGGCCGCGCCCGGGTCAGCTGACGAGCCGACCCTGCCTGGCCAGGTGCCGCAGGAAGAGGAGGCCCTGGACCTCGCGCAGCCGCCAGCCGTTCTCGACCGGCCGGATGCCGGCGGCGAGGGCGACCAGGTTGGCGGCCTCATCGAGGCTGAGGCCCTGCCAGAGGAGGCTGCGGTAGAGCAGCTGGGTCGAGCCCTGGGGCGACCCGTCGATGGGCGAGGCAGACGTGGAGCGTGCCGCCGGCGCCACCGAACGCGGCGTCTTCGCCCTGCGTCCCGTGCCCCGTGACTGCTGCGTCGCCATCGCTCGGTCCTCGTGCGGCGCCGTGACAGGTGTCATCAGCGCTGACGCGATGCTGCGCGCGACGTTACGGCGGCGAACTCCCCCAAAGGTCATAGGACCGCACCGCTCCGGGGCCGGGGCGGGCCGCGCCGACGATCAGGAGGCGCTGCCGACCGCCGCGCGCAAGGCCTCCGGCAGCGGGCGGCGCCGCTCGGGCGCAGCCACGTAGCGGGCCACCATCTCGCTCGTGCCCGAAACGGCCAGCTGCTCCATCAGGAAGCGCAGCTTCGCCTCCTGGGTCGCCAGGATCTCCTCCTTGGCGGGCAGCTCCCACAGCTCGCGCTTGAAGGGCCCGAGGGCCTTCTTGCGCGTCTTGTAGATGAACTGGTCGTCGGCCTCGTCGGGCTGGCGCTCGTCGGCCGTGTTGGCGAAGCACCAGCGCTCCATCTCGCGGCGCAGGTCGGCCGGAAAGGCGGGATGCTCGTAGAGCGTGTTCTGGAAGCCGGTCGCCAGGTGGATCTCGGCCGTCTCGACCTGCGGGAAGCGATGGAAGAGCTCGTCGGGCAGCGTGGACGCACCGTGCTGGACGCAGCCGGCCAGGCCGTACTCGCGCCGCGCCACCTCGCCCAGGCGGCGCAGCACGTCGAAGTCGAGCTTGACCTCGGCCACGCCACCACCCGGCAGCGGCACTCCGCCGTGGCTGGTGCCGGTCTGCACGCTGACCTTGGAGATGCCGGCCGTGCCCGGCCCTGCGCGCCGGTCGAGCTCGCGCCGGTAGCCATCGAGGTAGGCGCGCAGCTCCTCTTCGGTCGAGTTCTGCTTGCCCACTTCGCCGATCTCGCCACCGATGGAGATGGCCATATCGGCGGGCTCCAGCTCGCGAATGAGCGCGCTCAGCTCCGCCGCCCGTTCGTAGTTGGTGCGCTGCTGGTCGTCCACCGTCGGGCGCGCAAGGTCGACCAGCGTCGAGGAGTCGATGTCGATGTTGCCGTAGCCGACGCCGATGGCCTCGCGGGTCAGCTTGCGCAGGCCCTCGGTGACCGCCTCGGGATCGGCGGCGTACTTCTTGGCGTTGAACTGGTAGTGGTCGCCCTGCACGAAGACGGGCTTCGACCAACCCGCCGAGATGGCGCCGGCGAGCACGCTCGTGAGGTACTCGCCCGGCCGCTGGAAGGTGTACTCCTGCTCGCTGCGCGCGAGCTCGCAGATGACGGCGCCGGCGTCGAGCGAGCCGGCAGCACGGAAGAGCGCCGCAGCCATGTCGAAGACCTGGAAGCGGAGGTTGCAGGCGGGCACGGTGAAGCCGGCCACCTCGCCCCGCCCGCGGGCCATATACAGCTCGTGGATGCTGGCCGAGCGGGCACCCAGCGCCTGGGATGCCTCCCAGACGATCCAGCGCGCGGCCTCGACGGTCGCCTGGTCCTCGCTGAAGGTGGCGGTCCAGGCGACGTCGCGGATGCCGCGCTCGCGGAAGGCGGCCTCGTCCTCGACGACGAGGCGCTCGCCGTCGAGTCGCGCGATCCGCTCGAGCGACCGCAGCAGGTCGCCGGGCGAGGTCGCCACGGTGGGGTCGGGCATGGCGGGTGCTCCTCCGGAAGGTGGTTCGGCGGCGCCGTGCGCCGCGGCGGGATCTGCCCAGGCAGCGTGCGCGGCCATGCTAGCGCCGTCGGCGGGCGGCGTCAGGGGCGCCGCCGGCCGCCAGAGGGACAGCCCCCGGGCCGGATCAGGCGGCCGCGTCGGCTGCGGCCAGCGTGCGCCGCGCGACGCTCGCGAGGGCCTCGATGAGCGGCGGTGCGGCGTTCAGGGACGGCACCCGCAGGTAGCGTAGGCCGGCCTCGTCGGCCTGCGCGCGGGCCGCCACGTCGAGGTCGTAGAGCACCTCGAGGTGGTCCGACAGGAACTGGATCGGGGCCACGACCACGCTCCGATGGCCGGCCGCGCGCAGTTCCGGGAAGAGTTCCACCAGGTCGGGCCGCATCCACTCCCCGGGGGAGTGGCCGGCACTCTGCCAGCAGAAGCGCCAGCGCCCGTCGGCCAGGCCGGCTCGCGCCGCGACGGCCTCGGCCGTGGCCCGCAGCTGCTCCAGGTAGTCGGGCTCCTCGTCGGCCACGCGCCGGGGCAAGCTGTGGGCGCTGAGCAGCACCGGCACGCTCGGCTGCTCCCCGGCCGGCAGCGTCGCGATGGCCGCCGCGAGTCCGGCGGCCAGCCCATCGACGAAGGCCGGCTCGAGATGCCAGGCGCCGGCGAACCGCACCGTCGGGGCCGCGGCCGGGGCACCCGCACTGGCCTCGGCGCCGATCGCCTCCAGGGCCGCCTCAACGGCCCGCCGGTAGCCACCCATGAGCAGGTCCGACCACTGCGGCGAGAGCACGATGGTGGCGACCTGGCGCACGCCGGCCACCGACAGCGCACGCAGGCCGGCCTCGACCGACGGATCCGAGAAGCGCATGCCGCTGGCGACCTTCCAGCCGGCGCCTAGGCGAGCCTCGAGCGCTGCCGCCTGCTCGGCCGTGATGCGCAGCAGGGGCGAGCCGCCGATGTGCGCGTAGCGACGGCGCATCTCCGCCACCAGCTCCGGCTCCGCCGGCCGCCCGCCGCGCACGGCGGCCAGGTAGCGCGGCAGGTCGTCCAGGGACGAGGGCGAGCCGTAGGTCATGAGCAGGACGCCGGAGACCGTCATGCGCCGGCCCCCGGTGCGGCGGCCACCGCCGTCTCCGCGTGCACCAACTCGACCAGCCGGCGGAGCATGGCCGGATCCGTCTCGGGCAACACGCCGTGCCCCAGGTTGAAGATGTGGCCGGGCCGGCCGCCGGCCCGGGCGAGCACGTCGCGCGCTCCGGCCTCGGTCGCCGGCCAGCCGGCCAGCAACCGTGCGGCCTCCAGGTTGCCCTGCACACCGCGATCGTGGCCCACCCGTCGCCAGGCCTCGTCGAGCGGCACGCGCGCATCCACGCCGATGACGTCCCCGCCGGCCGCGGCCAACGACTCCAGCAGCCCGGCCGTGCCCGTCCCGAAGTGGATGGTCGGCACATCGGCGAGGGACTCGAAGATGCGCCGGCTCCAGGGCGCCACGTAGCTCGCGTAGTCAGCCGGCGAGAGGCTGCCCACCCACGAGTCGAAGAGTTGCACCACTTGCGCGCCCGCCTCGACCTGCGCCCGCAGGTAGCGCACGACGACCTCGCTGAGGAGCTCCATGAGCGCCGCCCAGGTCGCGGGTTCGCCGTACATGAGCGCCTTGGCGCGCGCGAAGTCGCGCGACGGCCGGCCCTCGACGAGGTAGCAGGCGAGCGTGAAGGGCGCGCCGGAAAAGCCGATGAGAGCGACGCCCGAGCCCTCCAGCTCGCGGCGCACGAGCCGGATGGCCTGCATCACGAAGCCGACCTCCTCGGCCGGCTCGATGGGCCGCAGGCGGGCCACGTCGGCGGCCGCGCGGATGGGCCGGTGGATGATCGGGCCGACCTCGGGCTCGATGGTCAGCTCGACGCCCATCGGCTCGAGCGGCAGCATGATGTCGGCGAAGAGCACCGCGCCGTCCACGCCCAACGCCTCGACCGGCATGAGCGTCACCTCGGCGCACAGCTCGGGCGTCTTGGCCAGGGCCAGGATCGCGTAGCGCTCGCGCAGCGCCCGGTAGGCCGGGAAGGAGCGACCGGCCTGGCGCATGAACCAGACCGGCGTGGCGTCCACCGGCAGGCGGCGCGCGGCACGCAGCAGGCGCTCCCCGGGCTCGGCGGCAGGCGCCGCAGGCGCGGGCACGCCCGTCGGCGAGGTCGCGGCGGACGCGGCCTTCATGCCGCCAGCGCCCGTCGGGCGGCGGCGATGGTCGCCGCGACCTCGGCCGGGCCGTGGGCCAGCGAGACGAACCACGCCTCCAGCGGCGAAGGCGGGGGCAGGATGCCTTGATCGAGCATGGCCCCGAAGAAGCCCGCGTACGCCTCGCGGTCCACCTCGCCCGCCTCGGCCGCGTTGCGCGGCGGGGCGGCCCGGAAGTGGAGCGTGAGGAGTGACCCCACGCGGGCCAGCGAGACGGCGCGGCCGGCCGCTCGGGCAGCGTCGCGCAGGCCCTGCTCGAGCTCGGCCGCGGTCGCCTCGAGCGCCTCGTAGCGCTCCTCGCTCAGTTCGGCCAGGGTGGCCGTGCCGGCGGCCATCGCCAGCGGGTGACCGGCCAGCGTGCCGGCCTGGTAGACCGGCCCGACCGGTGCCACGAGGCGCATCAGGTCGCGCCTTCCGCCGTAGGCGCCGACGGGC
The DNA here is from genome assembly GCA_035699625.1 of Candidatus Limnocylindrales bacterium. Classification (GTDB taxonomy): domain Bacteria; phylum Chloroflexota; class Limnocylindria; order Limnocylindrales; family CSP1-4; genus DASSPM01. Next base: position 6,043 of record DASSPM010000111.1, read on the forward strand.
ATGCCGCCGCCGATGACCTTGCCCAGCACGGTCAGGTCGGGCGTCACGCCGTAGCGCTGCTGCGCGCCGCCGCGAGAGACGCGGAAGCCGGTGATGACCTCGTCGAAGACGAGCAGCGTGCCGTGGGCATCCGTGGCGCGGCGCAGCGCTGCGAGGTACGCGCCGCCCGGCTCGACCACGCCCATGTTGGCCGCCACGGGCTCGACGATGACGGCCGCCACGCGCCCGGCGTGGCGGTGCAGGGCGGCGTCGACCGCCTCCGCGTCGCCGTAGGGCAGCACGATCGTCTGCGCTGCCACCGGCGCGGGCACGCCGGCGCTGCCGGGGATGCCCTGCGCCGCGACGCCCGAGCCGGCCTCGGCCAGGAGCCCGTCCGAGTGGCCGTGGTAGCCGCCGGCGAAGGCGATGACCAGGTCGCAGCCGGTGGCGGCACGCGCGACGCGCAGCGCACTCATGGCCGCCTCGGTCCCAGAGGAGGTGAAGCGCAGCAGCTCGATCGAGGGCATGGCCCCGCGGATGGCACTGGCCAGGGCGATCTCGTCGGGATGCGTCGCGCCGAAGGCGAGGCCGCGCTCGAGGGCCGCCCTGATGGCGGCCACGACCCGCGCGTGCGCGTGGCCCAGGATGGCCGCGCCCCAGGCGCCGACGTAGTCCACGTAGCGCCGCCCGTCCGCGTCCACCACGTAGGGTCCCTCACCGCGCTCGATGACGAGCGGCGGCAGGCCGACCGCGCGGAAGGCGCGCACGGGACTGTTGACGCCGCCCGGGAAGAGCGCCGCGGCCTCGCTGCGCAGGCGCTGCTGGCGGCTGGGCGGCTCCGTCGCAGCCGCGGACGTGGCCGGGACAGGGGTCTCGAGGGGCATCTGCGGGTCAGCCTCCGATGAGCGTGACGGCCTCGGGCAGGGGCCGGTGGATGGCGGTCAGGATGGGCGTGTCACGGACGGTGGAGCGGCGGCTCTCGGTGCCGCGCAGCGCGCGCACCAGGTCACCGAAGGCGGCCAGGTCGTCGGTCTCGTAGGCGACCAGGAAGTCGTGGTCGTCGAGGCCGAAGCCGTAGGCGAGCAGCTGGCGCACCTGCGGGAAGCCCCGCCCGACACGCATGTGCTCGTTCATGATGCCCTGCCGCGCCTCCCGTCCGAGGAGGTACCAGTCGGTCGACTTGGTGAAGGGGTAGACGACCAGGTAGCGCGAGCGCTCGCCGTCGATGAGGCCCTGCTCCTGCTCCGTGGGCGTGGCCACGTACTGCGAGGGCCCCATGCGGCCGAGGAACGAGTGGCGCACGCTCGCCCAGCGTCCCAGGCCGGCGAGCAGCAGGCGGCTAGCGGCCGTCTCCAGGGCGTCGATGTCCGGTCCGACCCGGAAGAGGAGCAGCTCCACTCCCGGCTCCAGGCCGACCATCGAGTAGGCGGTGCTACTGACGCCATGCTCCGCCGCGCAGGCGTCGACCTCCACGAAGACCGCCGCGTCGGCACGGCGAGTGGCATCGTCGAGCCGGCGCCAGGCCGGGTCGATGCCCAGCGCCAGCGCCTGGACGTACCGGCTGGGCCCGGCGGGGGCGGCCGGGCCGCGCGTCTCGCCGCTCATGGCCGCTCCTCCAGCCAGCGCGCCACGTCCGCCGCGGCGTAGCTGATGACGATCGAGGCACCGGCGCGGGCGATGGCCGTGTGCGCCTCCAGCAGGGCCGCGCGGCGGTCGAGCCAGCCCCGCTCGGCGGCCGCGGCGAGCATGGCGTACTCGCCGCTGACCATGTACGCGGCGATGGGCAGGTCGAAGGCGGCGCGGGCCGCCGCCACGAGGTCCAGGCAGGGCAGGGCCGGCTTGACCATCAGCATGTCGGCGCCCTCCGCCGCGTCGAGCGCCAGCTCGCGCAGCGCCTCGCGGCCGTTGGCCGCGTCCATCTGGTAGCCGCGCCGGTCGCCGAAGGCGGGGGCGCTGCCGGCGGCCTCCCGGAAGGGGCCGTAGAAGGCGGAGGCCATCTTGGCCGCGTAGGCCAGGATGCCCGTCGAGGCGTGGCCACCTTCGTCCAGCGCCTCGCGGATGGCGGCCACCTGGCCGTCCATCATGGCGCTGGGAGCGACCAGGTCGGCGCCCGCCTCGGCCTGGGAGACGGCCGCTGCCGCCAGGCGCTCCAGCGCGGCGTCGTTGTCGACGCTGCCGTCGGCCGCCAGCGGGCCGCAGTGGCCATGGTCGGTGTACTCGCAGAGGCAGGTGTCGGCCATGAGCACCAGCGGCAGGCCTGCCTCGCGGAGGCGGCGCAGCGTCTCCTGGACGGCGCCGTCGGCGTCCCAGGCGCCGCTGCCCTCGGCATCCTTCCCATCCGGCAGGCCGAAGAGGATGACGCCGCCGACGCCGAGCGCGGCCAGCTCCCGGGCCGCGGCCACGGCCTCGTCCGGCGACAGGCGGGCATGCCCGGGCAGGGCCTCGATCGGCTCCCGCAGGCCGCGGCCGGGCCGCACGAAGAGCGGCGCCACGAGACCGCTCGCGGCGAGGCGCGTCTCGCGCACCAGCGCACGCAGCGCGGGCGTGCGCCGCAGTCGGCGGGGCCGCTCCACGGGCGGCCGGACGCGCGGCGGCGAATCGAGCAGCGTCATGGTCGTCCTCCATCGATGAGGTCGGCCACGCGGCCGGCGAGCGCCTCGACGCTGCGCTCGTCGGCCACGGCGGCGACGGTGAAGCCGGCCGCACGCGCGGCCTCGGCGGTACGCGGTCCGATGCACACGGCGGGCGCGCTGCGCAGCGCCGCCAGGGTCTCTGGCTCGCCCAGCGCGGCCAGGCCGCGCACGGTCGAGCCGCTGGTGAAGATGGTCGCGGCCGGCGGGCCACCGGCGACCGCCGCGGCAAGGAGCGCCGCCGACGTCGCCGGGGCCGTCCGCGTCCGGTACGCGGTCAGCGCCTCGACCAGCGCGCTCCGCTGCCGGAGCAGCCGCGGCAGCTCGTCGTCGGCCAGGTCGCCGCGCACGAGCAGGACACGCTCCCCTCCGCGAAGCGGCAGCTCCCCGGCGAGGGCGGCGGCGGAGCCGCCGGCCGCCACGAAGTCGGCGGCGCGGCCCTGCTCGGCGAGGGTGGTGGCGGTCCTCTCGCCCACGGCCGCGATGCGCGGTCGGCCGGACCGGTCGTGGGCGGAGCCGTCAGCCGGCCCTTCGATGCGCCCGAGGGCATCCGCCAGGGCTCGCGCGCCGGGCCGGCTGGTCACGACCAGCCAGTCGAAGCCACCCTGCCGGAGCGCCGCCTCGAGCGGGGCCGGATCGGCCGGCTCGATCTCGATGGCCGGCACGAGCAGCGGCTCGAGGCCGCGGGCACGCAGCGCCTCCAGCAGGCCGTCGGCGTCCCGAGCAGCGCGCGTGACGAGGACGCGCGGCCGTGAGCCATCGACGTCAGGGACCCCGTCGCAAGCCGGCGCCACATTGCCGCCCGACGCCCTGCTGCCCGCCGCCCGCCGTACCGCCCGCGATCGCTCGCCCAGCGCCAAGCCAACGGCCTCCGCAGCACCGACCGGCCCGCGGGCTTCCTCGACGACCGGCCCGGCGGCCCCGACGGCGCCGCCGATGAGCACGACCTCCCCGGCCTCGACCCGCGCCAGCGCCCCGATCGGCGCCCGGCAGCCGCCGCCCATGGCCCGCAGGAAGGCGCGCTCAGCCAGCACCGCCGCCCGTGTCTCGACGTGGTCGATCAGCCGGAGCAGCGCGATCGTGCGTTCGTCATCGCTTCGTGCCTGGACGGCCAGGGCGCCCTGGCCGGGCGCCGGCGGCAGGACCTCGGGTGCGAAGACCTCACCGGCGCGCTGCTCGCGTCCGAGGCGGCGCAGGCCGGCGAGGGCGAGCACCAGCGCGTCCGTCTCGCCTTCCTCGAGCCGCCGCAGGCGCGTGTCGACGTTGCCGTGCAGTGGGTGGAAGTCCAGGTCGGGCCGCAGCCCGCGCAGGAAGCCGGTCCGGCGGGGGCTGTCCGTGCCGACCCGGGCGCCCGCCGGCAGGTCGGCCAAGCGCAGTCCCGGCACCCGACCGACCAGTGCATCGCGCGGATCCTCGCGCCGGGGGAAGGCGGCCAGCAGGAGGCCGTCGGGCTCGTCGGTAGGCACGTCCTTGGCGCTGTGCACGGCGACATCGACGCGACCGTCGAGCAGGGCCGCCTCGATGGCGCGCACGAAGGCGCCCTCGCCCCAGACGGTCTCCGGCCGACGCCGGTCGCCCTCGGTCTGCACGGCCACGGTCTCGACCTCGATGCCGTGCGCCTCGAGGGCGGCGGCCACCAGCGCCGCCTGGCGCCGGGCGAGAGCGCTGCCGCGGGTGCCGAGGCGAAGCAGCGGTCGGGGCACTGCCGCGCTCACAGGTCGAAGAGCTCGCGCGCCGCCCGCTCGCGCGCGCCGTCGGGATCGCTGCCCAGGCGCGCCAGCGGCGCATCGAGGATGCGGGCGACGAGGTGGCGGCTCATCCGCTCGACGGCCTCGCGCGTGGCGCCGTCGTAGGCCGGCAGCTCGCGCCAGAGGCGCTCCAGCGCCGCGCGGCGCGTCTCGTCGGCGCGGGCCGTGAGCTCGGCCGCGGCCGCGGCAGCGGCACGGCCGCGCAGCCAGGCGGCGTACTCCGCGAGCGCCTCCTCCACCAGCCGCTCCAGGCGCCTGGCGAGGCGATCATCCCCCGAGCGCTCCCGGGCCAGCGCGTCGATGGAGTGGAGCCGCTGGCCGAGGCGGGCGCGTAGCTCGGGCGCCAGTGCTGGCGGAGAGGAGAGGTCCACCACGACGGCACCTCCCGAGACGAGCGCGGCCGCGCGCGCGGGCGGCAGCGGCCAGGCGCCGCGCAGGGCGACGATGACGCCGCGCACGGTCGCGAGCACATCGGCCTCCGGGACGAAGCCCAGGGCGGCCCCACCCGACCGCTCCGCGAGCTCCGCCGCGTTCGCCGGCGTCCGACCCGCGACGAGCAGCCGGTCGCCCCGCCGCCGCACCGCCGCTGCCGCCAGCCGGCCCATGTCGCCCGTGCCGACGACCAGGATGCTGCCGCCGGCCGGCAGTCGCGCGAGGGCCACGTCGGCCAGCGACTCGCCCCGGCCGACACGCCAGGAGCGCGCCCGGCGACCGGCCCGAAGCGCCAGCTGCACGAGCCGGTCGAGGGCCGGGTCGAGCGGTCCGCGGGAGCGCGCACGGGTCGCCTCGGCGCGCAGCTGGTGCAGCAGCTGGTCCTCGGCCAGGACGACGGAATCGAGGCCGACCGCGACGCACAGCACGTGCCGCGCGGCCGCCTCACCATTGATCTGCCGCACGGGTGCCGGCAGCCGGGCGGCGATCGGTGAGGTGCCCGCGGGCAGCCAGGCCTCGACGCGGTGGCAGGTGCCCAGGAGCAGAGCGCCCCGGCCCGCCAGGTCCGGCTCGAGGCGCGCAGCAAGCAGGGCACGGGCCTCCGAGGGCACGTCGCGGGCATGGGCCGTCAGGACGGACGGCCAGGGCAGTTCCCTCATCCGGCGATGCCGGCCCCCCCCTGCTGCGCACCGTTCCGGGACGAGCCGTGGCCGGTCATGGTCGCGATCAGCAGCCGGTCCATGGCCTGCTCCGCCGCCTCCAGTAGCGAGGACGTCTCGGTGGCGTCGAAGCCGCGCCGCCGGGCGGCCAGCGCCAGCTCGTGGATGAACGGCGAGCGGAAGCGCAGGAAGCCCTCGACGGCCTGACTGAGCGAGAGCCGCAGGGAGGCCGCCACCCGGCCGTACTCCTCGGCCTCGGCGGCGGCCTCGGCGAGTCGCTGCTCCGAGCCATCTTCGTCGCCCGCCTCGAGGAAAGCGAGCAGCGCGCCCGCCAGCCGCCGTCCATGCTCGCGGAAGAGCGTCCGCTGCGCATCCGTGAGGACCGTCAGCCAGGGCATGCCGGCCGTGACCTCCCTCGAGCGGCGCCGGTAGGCGCGCGCGACACGCGCCGTGGTCACGCCCGCGGCGCCGGCGCGCGCAGGTCGCTCGTACGGCAACAGCCGCTCCAAGGCAGCGCGCGGGAAGCGACGGTGCCCGCCGGGCGTGGTGAAGGCGGAGATGCGCCCCTCGTCCGTCCAGCGGCGCAGCGTGGCGGGGGCCACGCCGAGCATCTGGCTGGCCTCGGAGAGGCGGAGCCACGGGCCAGGACCGGAAGCCACGCGACGGCGGCCGACGCTCCTCACGCGAGAATCGCTCGAATCTGCACAAGCTTCGTCATTTCGGCGTTGCGCAGCATAGCCCAGGTCGCCATTGCCCCGCTGGGCTGTGCGGCACCGGCACCGTAGTGCCGCTCAGACGCGCCGCGTCTTGCGCCCCACGTAGTCGACCAGCACGTACTCGCCGAGACGCTCCGGCGTGGCGTAGAAGGCACGCCCGCGATTGAGCTGCGTCATGCGGCCCACGAACTCGGCCAGCGCGCGCGAGCGCTCGAGCATGAAGGTGTTGATGGTGATCCCCTCGCGCGTGCAGCGGCCCACTTCGCGCAGCGTCTCCTGGATGGTGCGCCGCGTGGGCGGGTAGCTGAACTCGACCTGGCCGTCCTCGAAGTGGGCCGTCGGCTCGCCGTCGGTGATGACGATGATCTCGCGGTTGCCGCCGTGGCTGCGGGCGAGGATGCGCCGGGCCTGCATCAGCCCGTGCTGCAGGTTGGTGCCGTACTCGTAGCCATGCCAGGAGAGCGTGGCCAGCGCGCCGGGCCGGATCTCGCGGGCGTAGTAGGCGAAGCCGATGACGTGCAGCTCGTCGCGCGGGAACTGGGTGCGGATGAGCGTATCGAGCGCCACGGCGACCTTCTTGGCCGCCAGGAAGCAGCCGCGCAGCAGCATCGAGCGGCTCATGTCGACCAGCAGCACGGTGGAGGCGCGCGTCAACTCCTCGGTCTCCTGCACGGCGAAATCGCCCGGCTCGAGCGACAGGCCGCGGCCTGCCCGCCGGCCGGGCGCGTTCTCGGCGCGCGC
>DASSPM010000112.1:0-11070 GCA_035699625.1 Candidatus Limnocylindrales bacterium
CCCCGAGCATGCTCGACGGCCGCTGAGCAGGCCTCGAGCGTCGTGCTCGCGGCCACGGCAGCCTGCAGCCAGTCCTCGGTCTCGAGCACCCGCTTCCAGCCGTCACGGGCGACACGCAGGGCCTCCAACGGGTCGTCGCGCCAGAGTGCGAAGCTGACTGCGGTCCGCTGGACCGACGCGCTCCACTGCCCCTCGGGCACCGTCTCCAGGTGCAGCAGCAGTTGCCCGACCATGGAGCTCGCCTCCTCGTCGGAGCGCGACTCCACGAGCATCATGGAGAGATACATGACCGGGTTGTAGAAGAAGACACCCGAGGGACTCCATTCCAACGCCGCGCGGCACTCGCTCTCCGACTCCGCCCAGCGGCCGAGGTTGAAGAGGCAGTCGGCGGCGTTGCCGCGCAGGAAGGCGCCGTAGACCCCCTCGAGGCCCCAGCGGCGCGCCTCGGCGATGCCCTCGGAGACGACTGCCAGGGCGTCCTCGCGCCGGGCGTCGAGGTCGAGCAGGGTCGTCCGGTTAGCGTAGGCCCGCATCAGAACGTCAAGGTCGCCGGCCTGGCGCGCCAGCTCGCCCGACTCCTCCACCAGCGCCAGCCCTCGGTCCACGTCCCCCGCGTAGGCGACGTCGACACCCAGCGTGCAGGTCGCCTGGGCCCGTTCGGCGCGCGCCGCGTCGCCCACGGCCCGGGCCACCTCGATGGCCTGCTGCGCCAGCACCGCGCTCTCGGCGAAGCGTCCGTCGAGCATCAGGTGCTGGGAGAGCGAGCCGAGCACGCGGGCACGTTCCACGATGGGCTCCTCGGGCACCAGCTGGACGGCGGTCTCGAAGGCCGCCAGGGCCGGCACCAGGTCGCCACCCGCCCAGTAGTGGCGGCCCAGGCGCTCGTAGAGCGTGCCGACCCGAAGCTGCAGGTCGCGCCGCGCGCGCGCACCGCGCGATGACATGGCCCGCACGGCGATGCCGCTGGAGACCTCATCGATGGCCCGCTGGACGAGACCGGCGGCGCGCCGGAAGCTGCCTGCCACGAAGGCCGCCTGGGCGGCGCGCGCGAGGATCTCGGGCACCTCGGCGGAGCGCGCGCTCCCCGTGGCATCGTTGCCCAGCGAGGGCACGTCGGCCAGCTCCAGGGCGCGCGCATGGTGCAGCAGGGCCGTGCCGCCCGGCTCGATGATCTCCGCCGCCTCCCCGGCGGCCAGATGTGCGTCGCGCGCCTCGACCAGGCGCAGGGCGGCTTCCCAGTGCCAGGCCGCCTCGGCAGGACGGTCGGCGAGTGCGGCCGCCAGCGCCGCATGCACGGCCTGCCTGGCGCGCGGCAGGGTGAGGGCCTCGATCGCTTCCGCGTACCGCTCGTGCGCGATGCCGATCGGTGCGTCGGGGTCGGCCGCAGCCTCCGCCGCGCCCGTCGAGCCGACCTCACTCGCGCCGCCGGACGCGCCGCTGACACGCCCGTCCGCCCCGAATGCCAGGGCCAGGCCGCTCTCGAGCGCCTCGCGCAGGGCGGTGCGGGTGACCTTGCCGTCCGGCAGCTCGATGGCGCCGAGCAGCGCCCGCGGCAGGGGCCTACGCGCCGCGGCCAGCACGCGCAGGCAGCGCGTGGCGGCCACGCTGAGCGTCGAGAGCCGGGCCTGGAGCAGCTCCTCGAAACCCTCCGAGAGGCGCACGCCCTCCACCGACTCGTGCGCCAGCGCCAGCTGCCCGGCCAGCAGCGGCACGCCGCCCGAACCCTCCACCACGGCCGCCACGAAGCTCCCGGCGGGGCGCTCGCCCATGCGCGCTTCGAGCAGCTGGACCAGCTCGGCACGATGGAGGGGCGGCACCGGCACGTGCTCGACCGCGGCCGCGTGGGCCAGCGCCAGCACGAGGTCGCGCGCAGGATGACGCCGGTGGACCTCGTCGGGACGGTAGGAGACCACGAGGCAGAGAGGCAGCCGACGCCGGATGCGCAGCAGCGAAGCGACGAACTCGCGCGTGCCGGGATCGGCGGCATGGATATCCTCCAGGGCCAGCAGCACTACCCCGCCGCCCGCCAGGCGCTCGAGCATGCCGATGATGGCCTCGGTCATGCGTGCGCCGCGCTGGTTGGGCGCAGAGAGAAGAGGCGCTTCGGGCAGCGCGCCGAGACCGGCCAGCCGGTCGCGCAGGCCGGGCAGCAGCAGGCCCAGGTCGTGGCCGGCGGGTCCGACCACCTCGAGCAGTCGCGCGTCCGTCAGGCCGCCCAGCGCCCCGCCGAGTGCCTCGACCAGCGCGTGATAGGGCACGCCCGCGCAGGGCTCGTAGGCCGCCCCGCGCGCGAGCGCCACGTGCGGCAGGTCCGCCAGCCGGCGCCCGAGCTCGTCGAGCAGGCTGCTCACGCCGATGCCGGCCGGGCCGGTCAGTACGAGCCGGCTCGGCTGGCCCGCCGCTGCCCGGTCGAGGCCGGCCGCAAGGCGCGACAGCTCCCGCTCCCGCCCGACGAAGGTCACCCGGCAAGGATAGCCCGCGACTGGCCCATACTCTCGGCCATGGCACGAGCCTCGCTCGCGTGAGCCACCCGGCCAACGAGCTCAACGAGCTCTCGGGCGAGGAGTGGCTCTACTTCACCAAGTCGCTCTGGACGACGGCCTACCCGTCGGAGCTGGGCCACGCGACACGCAAGGCGCACGGCGCGAACAAGCCACCACGGCTGATGGCCCGGCTGATCGAGTTCTTCACGCGCCGCGACGAGCTGGTCCTCGACCCCTTCGCCGGCGTCGGGGGCACGCTCCTCGGGGCGGCCATCTGCCGCAGCCCGCGGCGCGCACTCGGCTTCGAGCTCGAGGCCCGCTGGGCCCAGGTGTACGAGCAGGTCGTCCTGGAGGCCCTGGGCGAGCGCGACGGCGCCGGGCCGGAGCTGGCCGACCTGGGGCCGAGCGATCCCGGCGGGCCGCGCAGCTTCGACCCCTCCGGCTGCCGCATGGTCGTGGGTGACGCGCTGCGCCTGCTGCCGGGGCTGGCGACGGGATCGATCGACTTCGTGGCCACCGACCCGCCCTACAACCCGCAGCTGCCGATGACCATGGCGGGCGGCCGCCTGGCCAAGGCGCACGCCAACCGGCGCACCGACTATGCGATGGTCAGCGCCGACCCGGCCGACGTGGCCAACAGCGCTTCCTACGACGACTACCTGGCGCGCATGGGCAGCGTCTTCGCCGAGCTGCGCCGCGTGCTGCGCGAGGGACGCTATGCCACGGTGATCGTGCGCGACGCCTACCAGCAGGGCCGCTACCGCTTCACCGCCGCCGACCTGGCGCGGCGCGCCGAGGAGGCCGGCTTCGTGCCCAAGGGCGACCTGGTCTGGTACCAGGCCGGCACGCGCCTGCGGCCGTACGGCTATCCGCGGGGCTTCGTGCCCAACATCGTGCACCAGCACGTGCTCGTGCTGCGGGCGGGCTAGCAGCGCACTGCCCCAGGATCCGGTGCGGTTCCCGGTCAGGCGCTCCGCTCGCGGATGAGGCGTGCGGCGAGGCCCTCCTCGGTGACCGGGAGCAAGCCCATCGCCGGCATCAGCGTGCCGCGCCGCCGCGCCGCCTCGTCGAAGGCGGCCAGCACGTCGGGATCAACGTCGTCCAGGCCGGGTGGCAGCGCGCCCACGGATGGCTGCTCGAGTGGGCCCAGCGTGGTGCGATGCACCCAGCCCTCGAGGCCGTTCGGAGTGCGCACGCGCCAGAAGCTCGGGGATCTCTCGAGGACTTCCACCTCGTCGCCCTGGTCGAGCATCGCCAGCTCGCGGCTCAGGATCTCGTCCGGGCCGTCGCTCAGGCGGACCATGCGGTAGCGCACGCGCCGCCGCTCGGCGGACTCGTCGATGGGCGCCGCAGCGAAGGTGAGGCGCTCGGCGTTCGCGGCTGCCAGATCGGTGCCCGGCGTGGACTTGCGGGCCGCCATGAGCGAGGGGCGGCGCCAGCGCGGCATGGCAGCCTCGCCGGTCAGCGGCTGCTGGCGCAGCCGGCCGGCCAGATCAGGCGGCTCGTCGCCGGTGGCCGGCGGCCGGGCATCGTCAGCCTCGTCGTCGCGGCGCCGCTTCCCGAAGAGCAGCAGCGCGGCGACCACGGTGACGGTGGTGGAGATGGCCGCGCCCTGGACGGCCAACCGGAGCCAGCGGTCAGAACCGAGGCCGGGCAGGCTGGCCGAGAGCGCCGCCAGCGTGCCGCCGGCCGGTCGTGCCCATGACGTGCCTCGGGCCGGCAGCGCGCGCGTCGCGCCGCTCCCCGGGTCGGGTGCCCCGGGCGCTGCGGGGGCGGCGGCCCCACGGGACTGGCCCGGGCCGGGCGCGTCGAGCTCCAGCAGGCCGGCCGTATCGCCGCTCGGGAACGCGGGCTCGTCGTCGCCGGAGTTGGTCGGATCATCGCCGGCCGGGCCCTGGACAGGCGGAGCACCGGGGTCGGCCGGCGGGTCGAGGCTGGCGGGAGCCGTCGTCGCCGGCGGGGCCGGTCGATCCGTCGGCGCGGGCGTGGCCTCGGAAGCAGGGCTCGCTGCCGGCGTGCGGTCGGTGGTGGGTGCCTTCGGCAGTGCCGCGGTCGGGGCCGCGGTCGGGGCCGCGGTCGGGGCCGCTGAGGGTGTCGTCGTCCCGGGCGTCGGCGGGTCTCCGGTCGCACCGCCGCCGCCGTCGGGTGCATCCCCGCCTGGACCACCACCGCCACCGGAGGACGCCTCGGACACCGTGAGCGTGCCGCCTGCGAGGACCTCGTCGCGCTCCCGTTCGTCGGAGCAGGAGAACGCGTAGCGGTAGGTGCCCGCCGCGAGCACCAGCGTGACCACGAAGCGGGCCCCGTTGCGGTAGCTGGTGTCGTTCGGGTCGGCGGGCGCCATGGTATGGGCGACGCCGTCCAGGAGCAGCCGCACGGCCTGCGGGGCGCGCTCGTCACGGCTGGTGTAGGTGACGCTGAAGGTGAAGGCGTCGCCGGCGTTTCCGGAGTGGGGGGTGACCGCGGAGCGCGAGAGCCGCAGGGGCCCCGTGGCGAGCGCGGGCGCGGCCGTGGCGAGGACGACGAAGGACAGCACGACGAGCGCGCAGAAGCGCGCGATGGCCGCCTCTCCCCTCCGCTTGGTCACCGACGTACCTCCGGCTCGGATCGCTCCCCGGTGTGGACGCCAGCATGGACGAGCGGAGGTCGGCGACGCCATGGTACGGGCGTCCAGAGCGGATGACCCCGACGTCCTACGTGGGCCTCCGGTCTCGCGCTGCGGTCAGTCCGCCGGATCAGGCGCGCCGACCGTCATGCGGTGCAGCCAGCCTTCGACGCCCTCGGGCGTGCGCACCAGCCAGTGGGTACCGCGCTCCTCGAGCAACTCGACCTCGTCGCCCTGGTCGAGCGTCCCCACCAGGATGCCGCGTACCTCGTCGGGCGTGTCCGTCAGGCGCACCACGTCGTAGCGCACCACGCGGCGCACGACGCCCGGCTCCGGCGGCGCCGGGAAGTAGCGCAGCACGGCGACGCTGTCCGTCGGGCCGCTGCGTGCCTGGCGAGCGGCGATCAGTGACGGGCGCCGCCAGCGGGGCATGTGTTCCTCGCCCGGGGCCACGTCGGGCGGCGACGGCCATGCCGCGGGTACCGGCGACGCGGCGGCGGCCGTGGCCGGTTGGGGGGTCGCGGACGCCTGGGCGGTCGCCGCCTGCTCCTCCTCACGCCGCCGGCGCGCGACGACGACGAAGAGGAAGCCGAGCGCGGCCACGCCAAGGATCGCCATGGGCAGGATGAGCAGCAGCTGGCCGGGCCCGCCCCGCATGCCGGGCGATGTGACCGCGCCTCCGGGTCGGCCGCCGTCCACGGGGCCCGGGCCACCGGCACCGCCGCCGCTGCCACCGATGACCGCACCGGTGATGGGGTCGGTGGCGGCAGGCGCGCCCGCGCCACCATCGGGGCTGCCCGATGGGCTCGACGTGCCGCTGGCGGCAGCCGATGCCGTCGCACCCGGCGCCGTGGTCGTCGCCGGGCTCGCGGTCGGTGCGGGCCGGCTGGTGGGCCGGGCGGTCGGGGCCGAGGTGGGCCCGGCCGTCGGAGCGGCGGTAGGCCGGGGCGTGGGGCGTGGCGTCGGGACCGGTGTCGGCGCTGGTGTCGGGACGGGCGTCGGCGGGGGCGTGCTGGTCACCGTCACGCTCGTCGGGCTGACCGTGCTCAACTGCGCCTTCTGCAGGCCCGGGCCCGTGCCGGAACGCGTCGCGTAGCGGTAGCTCCACTCGCCCAGGGGCAGCGTGCGCGTATAGCGGAAGGTGACCCCGGCTGCCCAGCTCGAGCCGGTGGCCGTCATGTCGAAGGTGCCGACGCCCACGATGGTCACGGTCATCAGTCGCGGGGCGCATCCGTCCAGGTCGCGGTAGAGGACCGAGAAAGTGAACGTCGTGCTGGGGATGCCGCTGCCCGGCGTGACGGTGCCCGCGGAGAGGAGGGGCGCACGGTGCTGCTTGGAGTCGCATGCGGCGGCCATGGCGGCCGGGGCACGGCCGGGCATGCCCATGGCCAGCAGGGCGAGCAGCGTCGCCAGCAGAGCCGTCCCGGCAGGACCTCGCCTCAGGCCGGCGCGGCCGCGGCGCGCAGCACCCCCTGTTGGCGTGATCGATCGGTTGGCCATGCCTCGTTCCCTCTGCTGCCGGAGGTGCACTCTGTCATCACCGTGCACTGGGCTGCCATGGGCCATTGGTACCGGTGGCAGCGCGCCCGGTGACGAGCCGACAACCGCCGCGCTGCGCCGAACGGGCCATGGAGCGCCGCCGCGGGCGGGGCGTAGGATGCCGCCGATGAAGGTGATCGCCGCCCCCCGGCGGCGCGGCGGCGCTGGTGCCGCGCTGCGCACGCTCCTCGCCGCCGCCACCGGACTGGTCTTGCTCAGCGCGGGCCTCGCCGCCGGCTACCTGCTGCTGAGCACCTCGTTCGTGGGCGAGATGAGCCGCCTCGGGCAGGGCCGCGTGGCCGGCCCCGTCGTGGGCGCCCTCGTCTGGGGCCTCGCCTTCCTGGTGCCGGGCCTGCTGCTCGTGGCCGGCGTGGCGCGCCTGGCGACGGCCCTCGATCACGCCCTCGGCGGCCGCGGTCCGCGTCGACCGGTGGCGGCCATGGCACGCCAGCTGCCGGATGACCTGGCCGTGGCCGAGTCCGTGCGGCTCCCCGACGGGCGAGTCGTGCCCGAGGTCGTGGTCGGGCCGATGGGCGTGCTGGTCGTCGAGGCGCTGCCCCCGCTGCGGGCGGTGCGCGTGCGCGGCCGGTCATGGGAGGTGCGGCTCAAGGGCGGTCGCTGGCTGCCCATCGAGAACCCGCTCGATCGCGCCGCTCGCGATGCCGACCGGCTGCGCAGCTGGCTCAGCAGCGAGGTCGAGACCTTCTCCTCGCGTGTCCAGGCGGCCGTGCTGGCCGACGGGCACGACCTGGCGCGCACGCCCGAGGTGGCCGTCATCACGCGCGAGCAGCTGGCGGGCTTCCTGGCCGGGCTGGCGCCGTCGAGGCAGATGACGCCCGAGCAGCAGGCACGCGTCATCGAGCTGCTGCGCGGCGCGCTCTAGCCGGGACCAGCCGGCCGGCGATCGGCTAGTCGGGCTTCGGTGCGAGCAGGCCCTTCAGGTCGAAAAGGAAGCCCTGGCCGCTCGGCACGAGCATCACCTGGATCTTGTCGGTGAGGCGCTGGATGTAGCTGTACTGCAGCACCGGGTCCGACAGTGAGGCGGCCAGCTGGCGGTTCGCCTCGGCCTGGCCGCGCGCCTTCTCGATGGTCGCCGTGGCCTCCCCCTTGGCCGAGACGACGGCGGCGTCGGCCGTGCCCTGGGCCTCGGCTACGCGCTGCTGCGCCTGCACCCGCTTCTGCTCCAGGATCTGGCGTTCGGTCGACACCTGCTGCTCGGCGACCTGCTTCTGCTCGACGGCTGCCTCGTACTCCGGGCTGAAGCGGATGTTCGAGAGATAGATGTCGTCGACGATGATGTGGTAGCGGGCCAGGTTCGCGCCCAGCTCATCCTTCGCCAGCCGCCGGATCTCGTCGCGCTTGGCCAGGATCTCGGTCACCGGGTAGCGCGGAACGACCTCCTTGATGAAGTCGTTGAAGGCCGGGTCGATGACCTTCTCGGCGAAGTCCAGGCCGACCGTTCGGTAGAGGTCGAAGGCCTGCTGCGGGTCGATGTGGTAGTTCATGTTGCCGGTCAGCTTGACCGTCTGGTACTCCCTGGAGGCCGCGTCGATCTCCTGGAAGGGATGCGGCTGGACGCGCACGTCCACCAGCACGACCTGCTCGGCGATGGGCGTGACCACCTGCAGGCCGGCCGGCAGCGTGCGTTCCTCGACGCGCCCGAAGTTGGTCACCACGCCCACGTTGCCGGCGGGGATGACGACGACGAACGTGGTGACCAAGCCCAACAGGAGGGCTATCGCCCCGCCCAGGACGAGCCATCGCCAGGCCAGACCGCGGGCGGTCACCTCGAGCTCGCGGCCACGCTGCACGGCCACGCTGCGCTGCGTGCGCTGCACGACCCAGGCGGTGACGCCCAGGCCCAGCAGCGCTAAGCCCAGCAGGAAGAGGATGATGGTCATGCTTCACTCCCTCACACGCGCAGCTTCGACAGGCTGGGCCAGCATGACGGCAGGAGCCCTCACGAGCAGCCCGGCGTCGATCTGATGCCGGCGGTGGCACTCGGCGCGTTGCCTACCGGTACCCGGGTGGCTAGCCTAGCACCCGGCTCCGCGCCACCAGACGTCCGGCCCGGGGTTGCGTTGCACGTGTCGCGTTGCGTCTCGACAGTCGCGAGCGACCGGGCTACTCTCCGGTCAGGTGCGGCGCCTGCTCGGGCGCCGACATCGAGCTGACCACTGCCATCGGGGGACCTGCGCATCTCAAACCGAGCGGCAGACGCGACGACGGCCGGCCCTGGCACGCGCGCCACTGCGCCGAAGCGGCCGGCGCCCGGTTTGCGGATCCAGCTGGTCCTGCTCGTCATGGCAGCGCTGGTACCCGCCTTCGTGCTGGCCGTCCTCGGCGCGCTCGAACAGCAGGAGGCGGTCCGCCGCGACGCCGCGGCGCAGGCCGAGCGGCTGGCCACGCTCGTGGCGGCAGGCGAGCAACAGACGATCGAAGGCGTGCGGCAGGCGCTCGTGACCATCGCCGCACTCGACGTCGCTCAGCCACCTTCGGGGGCCGGCCCTGGCGCGGGCACGAGTTCGGCCTGCGATGCCTTCCTGGCCAGGATCCTGCCGCGCTACGGCATCTACTCCAATCTCGGCGTCGCCACGGCGGAAGGCGACGTCTTCTGCTCGGCCGTGCGCAGCGCGGGCCCCGTCACCATCGCCGACCGGTCGTATTTCAAACGGGCTCTGGCGACGAAGGGGCTCGGCATCGGCGACTTCCAGGTCGGGCGTCTGACGGGCGTCCGTTCGATCAACTTCGGGTTTCCCGTGCTGGACGACAGCGGTACATCCGTCGGCGTCGCCTTCGCCGCGCTTGGCATCGAGCAGCTCGACCGACCGGCTGCCAACGTGGCCTTCCCAGAAGGCGGCACGCTGCTCGTGGTCGACGGTGGCGGTACGATCCTGTGGCGGCGGCCCGAGACCGAGTCGTTCATCGGTCGACGCTTCGCGGACGCCGAGATCGTGCAGACCGCGCTGGAGGCGGAGCAGACGGTGGCGCCGGCGACGGGCCTTGACGGCGTACCGCGAACCTATGCCTTTGCGCCGCTGGGCGACGTTGGGTCGGGCAGGATCATCGTCGCCGTCGGGCTCGACGCAGCGGCGCTGGGCCGGTCGGTCGAGGCCACCCTGGCGCGCGACCTGGCTCTCCTTGGGCTGGTGGCGGTGGCTGCGATGTTCGCCGCCTGGTATGGGGGCGGCATCCTGATGCGACCCCTCGAGGCGCTCCGTTCAGCGACTCGTCGCATGGCCGGCGGCGACTTCTCGACCCGGAGCGGCGTGAGGTCCGGCGCGCGCGAGCTCATCGAGCTGGCCGCCGACTTCGACCGCATGGCCGGCAGCCTCGAGAATGCGGCCGAACAGCGCGTGGCGCGCGAGGCGGCGGACCGAGCGAATCGGGCCAAGAGCGAGTTCCTGAGCAGGATGAGTCACGAGCTGCGCACCCCACTCAACTCGGTCATCGGCTTCTCCGAGCTCCTCCTGATGGACGATCTCACGCCCGAGCAGCAGGACAACTTGCGCTACATCCAGCGGGGCGCGCACCACCTGCTCGAGCTGATCAACGAGGTCCTCGACATCAGCCGCATCGAGGCCGGGACCCTCGCCCTCTCCACCGAGCCGGTGGCCGTCGGTGAGGTCGTCGACGAGGTCGTCGAGCTCGTACGCCCGATGGCCTCGGCACGGGCGATCACCCTGGAGATCGAGCCGCCGAACGACCCCGCCGCGGTGGACGGGAACCGCGGCACGCTCCTTGTGATGGCCGACCGGCAGCGGTTGCGGCAGGTCCTGCTGAACCTCCTCTCGAACGCCATCAAATACAACCGCCAGGAAGGCTCGGTCCGGGTCAGGGCGACGACCGACGCAGACGGCGACGTGCGGGTCGCGGTCGCCGACACAGGACCGGGCCTCACCGCCGCCCAGCAGGCGCGCCTCTTCTCGCCCTTCGATCGCCTCGGCGCTGAGCAAGGCGAGGTCGAGGGCACGGGCCTCGGCCTGGCGCTCACCAAGTCGCTTGTCGAGCGGATGGGGGGCACGATCGGTGCCACCAGCGAAGCCGGGGCCGGCAGCACGTTCTGGTTCACCCTGCCCAGCGCGGACAGGGGCCAGACGGCGCTCGACGAAACGCGCCTGTCTGCAGCCGAGCCCGCTGCCCTCCGGGCCCGCGTGCTGTATATCGAGGACAATCCGGCCAACCTCGAGCTGATCGAGCGGATCCTCACGCGGCACGCCGGCATCACCCTGATGACCGCCATGCAGGGCGACAGCGGACTGGAACTCGCGCGCCAGCACCTGCCCGACATGATCCTGCTCGACCTGCATCTGCCAGACCTGCCCGGCGCGGCCGCCGCCCAGACGGCGCTCGGCGAAACGCGCCTGCCTGCAGCCGAGCCCGCTGCCTTCCGGGCCCGCGTGCTGTACATCGAGGACAATCCGGCCAACCTCGAGCTGATCG
>DASSPM010000113.1:0-21671 GCA_035699625.1 Candidatus Limnocylindrales bacterium
CACAGGGCGGTCGGTTCCCCGGATAAGAGTCCGTACATGGTTAAAGGGCAGGACTCACCGGAACTGAAGGGCAGGCCTCACCGGAACGGAAGGGCTGGACTCACCGGAACTGAGGGCCACGACTTCGGTGAGGGGTGGCCCGTCGGCTCCTTGCGCGCCGCAGGCCTGACCGGCGCAGGGGTGCCGTTCCGCCGTGGCCCGCCACCCGGGATCGGCCGTCCCGCGCCACCCCGGACCTGCGCCGCGCAACGATCAGCCGCAGGTCCACTCCGTGTGATCGTTGCGGTGCACCCAGGCCTCGCGGCCGTCGGAGAAGCGGCGCCGCACCAGCTCGATGGCCATCCAGGCATCGGCTGGCATGGCCTCCCGGCCGCGCCCGATCCAGCTGTCCTCCGGTCCGCGCTGCTTGATGATCCAAACAAGCGACTGACCGCTCGCGCTGATCAGGATCTCACGCGCCCTGAGGCCGACCACGGCGGACTCGAGATCGCCGATCCAGGCGTGCACCTCATCGGTCACCAGCAGGCCAGTCTGGACGCCGGCACGCTTCGCCTCCGCCTCCACGAAGGCATCGTTGGGGTCGGAGTCGCGGTGCGACGACCGGATGCAGTTGCCCGGGCGGGCGAGGCCCAGGAGTCGCCGGATGGCCTCGGCCTCACCCTGGAGAAACGGGACGACCGGCACGCCGCCGAGCGTGCGCTGGCTCGGCGCGGGCGTGACCGCCGCAGCAGTGGGGCTGGCCTGCGCCTGCGAGGGCGTGCCGCCCGTCGCCCGCGGCGACCCGGGTGGTGACGGCAGGATCGGCCCGGCGCAGGCCGCGATGAGGGCGGCCAGGGCGGCGAGACCGATGAGGGCGGCCACGACGGCGAGACCGCCAAGGCCGGCCGGCGAGGCTACAGCTTCGCGGTGGCCGAGGCAGTTCCGGACCGCCGCGATCGCGGCCCGCATGTCCCGAGTCGAGCCGCGGCCCGCACGATCCCCCGTCGAGCCGGGAGCCCGGGTCAGGCCGTGGCGGACTCGTCGGTGTCGAGCTCGAGGGCCTCCTCGTCGGCCTCCTCGGTCAGCTTCAGCCAGATGAAGAGCCCGGCCAGCACGATGAGCGGGATGACCACCAGCGCGGCCAGCGTCACGCCCAGCGCGACGGCGACGATCTTGAGTGCCTTCATGGCGCTACCTCCGTGGCCGGCCGGAACGTTGGCCGGACCGACTTGTGGCCCTAGCGACCCGGCTGCGGCTGGCCGGCCGGCGTCGCCCCGGAGGGCGCCGTCGTCTCCTGCCGCCACTGGGGTCCCTGCGAGACCATGGCTTCGATGTCGTCCTTGGTGAACTCGGCCAGCACGTGCCGCGCGCCGGCCTGGGTCTGCATCAGCAGGCGCAGCACGAAGGCGCCTTCCTGCTCGAAGAAGAAGATGTCTCGCGGCTTCTGCTGGTCGATGTAGCGGCCCATCACGCGCAGGGCACGCTCGTAGAGGCCGGCCGCCCCGAAGTCGGGCTGGGGCGCGCCCTGCCGGCGCCGACCGAGCGCCTCGTCCATGAAGCGGGCGATGTCGTCGTCGAGGAAGGTCAGCGTCTCCTTGTGCACCTGGCCCATCGAGTCCGACCAGCCGCCGGCGCCCCCGGCGCTGCTGACGATGCCCTGCACGATGAAGCCGTCGGGAGCCTCGGCGAGCAGGATCTCGCGCATCGCGCGCTGGTCGAGGAAGGCGCCGATGGAGCGCAGCACCTCTTCGTAGTCCTGTCGCGGGCTGCCCTCGTAGATGCGCATCGGGCCCTCCCTCAGGAACCGGTGAGCTGGTCGATCAGGCCCCGGTCCTTGGCTCGCCGCTCGCTGACGCGGAAGGCGGCCGCCGCGCCGAGTGTAACCAGCACGGTGGTGGCCAGCAACAGCAGGGCGATCGTCGCCGTGTCCGGCGCCAGGCTGCCGGTGATGGCCTGCCAGGCGCTGCCCTCCCCGCCCACGGTCGGCACGGTCGAGGCCGGGAAGAGTGCCTGGCGCACGCCGGCCAGCCACCAGGTGAGGGGCACGGCCAGCCCGATCGCCTGCAGCGGCAGCGGCAGCACGCCGAGTGGGAAGACGGCGGTCGACACGAGCAGCAGCGCGCCGGCCACGGCCTCGGGGTAGTGCCACGACTCCTGCCGGGTCTGGAGCACGATGGCGGCCATGCCCACGCCGATGGCCAGGATGGCGCCCAGCCCCAGCACCATGCTCAGGCCGAGCAGCGGCCAGTCGATGCGCGCCGGATCGAAGGGCACGCCCAGGAAGACGACGCCCACGACCAGCGTGATGAGCGCGCCCATGCCGCCGATGGCGACGCGCGCCACGCCGCGGCCGAGGAGCGTGACCACGAAGGCCCCCGGGCTGACGTAGACGTACTTGAGCATCCGGTAGCGCTCGCGGTCGTCGAGCACGGACCAGCCGAGACCGGCGATGCCGCTCATGACGAACGACCAGAGCGCGCTGCCCACGACCACGAAGGAGCGCATCGCGCCGGCGGCGCCCCCGGCGATGACCTCGAGCATCACCACCAGGATGAGCGCCGAGGCCACCGGTCGGGCCACCGAGTAGATGCCGAAGAGGAGCGGATCGGTCCAGTTCGACTCGATCAGCCAGCCCAGACGAGCGGCCGTGGCGAAGGTGCGCCAGGCGTCGCGCGCACCGGGCGGCCGCACGTCCGCCGGGTCGAACGTGGCCGGCACGGGCGCCGCGAGGCGGCTCATGGGATGAGGTCGTCCATCAGCGGCCGCGCGTCGTGAGCCGGCCCTCGCGTCGGGCCAGCCGCTCCATGTGCCGCAGGCTGACGCGCGCGGCGAGCAGGAAGAAGGCGGTCATCGCCACCAGCACCGCCGCCTCGACCGCCGGCGGCGGGCTGCCGAAGTCGATGGCGGCGTCGGCGAAGGCGAGCTGGCGCATGGCGTCGAGCCCCACCGCCAGCGGGATGGTCGAGAGCGCCAGCGCGCCCAGCAGGCCGAGCCGGGCCACCGGGAAGTTGAGCCCGGAGATGAAGTAGACCGGCTCCTCCAGCACGTGCGTCAGGTGCCAGGCTTCCCGCCCGAAGAGCAGGAAGAGGCTGGCCAGGACCATGCCCAGGCCGTAGAGCGCGGTCAGCGTGAGCAGGAAGACGGCCACCAGCAGCCCCCACTGCTCGACCGAGAAGACGACTCCGAAGAGGAGCCCGCCCACGGCCAGCACCACCACCGCGCGCAGGCTGGTCGCGACGAGGCCACCCACGGCCATGCCGAAGAGGATGGCCATCAGGTCGATGGGCGTGGTGAAGTAGAGCTCGAGGTTGCCGGTGTCCTTCTCCCAGTACAGCTGGGCCGCCATCAGCCAGAGCACGTTCAGCCAGAAGGCGACCATCGCGCCGCCCAGCACGACGGAGCCGACGTACTCCTGGGGCGCCTGCATGGCGCGGTAGACGAAGACGAAGGCCGACGTGGTCAGGAAGGGCAGCAGGATCTCGAAGAAGACCCAGGAACGCTCGCGGGTCGAGCCCCAGATGCGCGGGTAGGCGCGACCGTAGACGGCGCGCAGGTTGGCCAGCAGCACGCGCCGCGCCGGCCAGTCGGAGGCTTCGGCGGGACTCGCGGCGACGACCCGAGCGGCGAAGGTCACCCGGGCGCCTCGTCGCTTTCGGCGGCGGCCGTGCCGGCCACCCCGGCCGTGGCGTCGCGGGCGGCCCGCGCGCCGTCCGACTCGGCATCCTTGAAGCCGCGCCCGACGAGCTCCACGAAGACGTCCTCGAGCGTCGGCTCCGACTTGCGCAGGGCGAGGATCTGGGCGCCCTGCGCGCCCAGCGCGGCGACCACCCCGCCCAGCGCCGCGTCCTCGGCGAGGCAGACGCTGAGCGGCACCACCTGGCGGCCGTCGCTCGCCGCCGCGTCGGGATCGGCGGCCACCACGGCACTCACCACGCCGGGCAGCGAGGTCAGCGTGCGCGGCCCGCCGTCGAGCCGGTCGACCTCGATGCGGAAGAGGCTTTCTCGTTGCACGCGCCGCTTGAGCTGGGCCGGCGTGCCGATGGCCAGGATGCGCCCGTGATCGACGATGGCCAGCCGGTCGCACAGGTCGTCAGCCTCGGCCATGTAGTGCGTCGTGAGCAGGATCGTCCGGCCAGGGACGGCGGCGCGCCACTCGCGCACCAGGTCGCGCACGCTGCGGGCCGCGGAGACGTCCAGCCCGAGGGTCGGCTCGTCGAGGAAGAGGATCCAGGGGTCGTTGAGCAGGCTGCGCGCCATGTTCATCTTCTGGCGCTGGCCGGTGGAGAGCGTGGAGACCTTCTGGTCACGCTGCCCCTCGAGTCCGACCGCCTCGACCAGCTCGTCCACCCGGCGCCAGCCCTCGCGCGCGCCGAGGCCGTAGAACTGGCTGAACATCCAGAGCTGCTCGCGCGCCGTGAGCAGGCCGTAGCCGGACTGCTCGCCGCCGGCGACCAGGTTCATGATGCGCCGGATTCGCTTCGTCTCCTCGACCACGTCGAAGCCGAAGACGCGCGCCGTGCCCGAGGTGGGCAGGAGCAGCGTGGTCAGGATCTTGATGAGCGTCGTCTTGCCGGCCCCATTGGGGCCGAGCAGGCCGAAGAACTCGCCCGGCGGCACCTCGAGGTCGACGCCGTCGAGGGCGGTCACGGGCTTCGGCTTGGCGGCGTAGACGCGGCGCAGGGCGCGCGTCTCGAGGGCCAGCGGGGTGGGCGTGGCGGACACGGTCGGGTCGGGGCTCCCATGGGGGCGCCGCGGGCGCGGGCGCACGAGGGGCTGGAGCAGCCGGGGCACCTCCTCAGGGCGCGCCGTTCGCCGGTGCCGGACCGCTGTCGGTCGATGGTAGCACCGGGGTCCACGGTGGCCGCGAGGCAGCCGCGCAGCGTGGGGCGACCTCGGTCAGTCGCGCTCCGGCGAGGCGAGGCCGGCCATGGCCACGGCGATGTCGGCCGCCACGTGCGCGTTGTGCTCGATGAGCGCCGCGTTCGCCTGCAGCGATCGCCCATCGGTCAGCTCGGCGATGCGGGTGAGCAGGAAGGGCGTCGTGGCCGGGCCGCGGATGCCGCGCGTCTCGGCCTCGTGGTGGGCCTCCTCGACCGCGGTACGCGCCACGTCCGCGGGCAGTGCCGCGTCCTCGGGCAGCGGCACGGCCACGACCAGGCCGGTCGCCAGGCCGAGGCTCCAGTGGCGCAGCGCCAGCGCGGCCGCCTGCTCGGCCGTGTCGACACGTAGCGACACCGGCAGGTCGCTGCCGCGGGTGTAGAAGCCGGCCAGCTCGTCGGTGCCGAAGCCGATGACCGGCACGCCGCGCGTCTCGAGCACCTCGAGCGTGAGCGCCACGTCGAGGATCGACTTGGGCCCGGCGCAGACGACCAGCACGGGCGTGCGCGCCAGCTCGTCCAGGTCGGCCGAGACGTCCAGCGTGCGCTCGCCGCCGCGGTGCACGCCGCCGATGCCGCCCGTGGCAAAGACGCGGATGCCCGCCAGGTCGGCGCCGATCATGGTCGCGCTCACGGTCGTGGCCGCCCAGCCCTGCCGGCCCAGCGCCCAGGCCAGGTCGCGGCGCGAGACCTTGGGCACGCCGTCGGCAGCGGCCAGCTCCGCCAGCTCGGTGTCGCCGAGGCCGACCCGGATGACGCCGTCGCGCAATGCGATGGTGGCCGGCACGGCACCTGCGGCGCGGACCGCCGCCTCCGCGGCGCGTGCCACCTCCAGGTTGCGTGGCCGCGGCAGCCCGTGGCTGATGAGCGTCGACTCGAGCGCGACGACCGCGGCGTCCGCCGCGAGTGCCTGCTCGACCGTGGGCGCCAGCACCAGCCGACCGGCCACGGCTAGACGTCCAGCTCGCCGCGCGGGCTGCTGAGGAGGCGCGCCGCGGCCCGGTTGCCAGCCACTGCCGCGCGGCGCAAGAGGGCGGCCTGGGGAGCCGATGCATCCCAGGCGCCCGAGAGCCAGGCGTGCAGGAAGCCGCCGTCGAAAGCGTCGCCGGCGCCGGTCGTGTCGGGCGTCTCGAGCGGCGTCGTGGCCACGGTCAGCTCCAGCACGTCGTAGTCAGCGCTGCCCGTGCCCGGCTGCCGCGCCAGCACCCGGCAGCCGGCGGGGCCCTCCTTGAGCACGACGACCGGCGCCAGCTGCAGCAGAGCCCGCGCGGCGTCGGAGCGCGCCGCCAGCGAGACCGCCTCGGCGCGATTGGCGAAGAGCAGGTCGGGCGCAGCGCCTTCGAGCACCCGCCAGGCCTCCCGCCGCCCGTGCGCCAGGAGCGGCCGGGCGGAGGCCAGGTCGACCGAGATGCGTGCGCCGGCATCGCGAGCCAGGTACACCGCCCGCAGGGCGGCCGCGCCGAGCGGCTCGTTGAGCAGCGAATAGGCCGGCAGGTGCAAGCCGTCGAGGCCGCGGAACCAGGCCGGGCGCAGGTCGTCCGGCCGCAGCTGGTCGGCCGCACCCCGGTCGGCCACGAACGAGCGCTCACCGTCCGGCTCGACCAGCACGGCGATGGCCGCCGTGCGTGCGGCCGTGCGCACCGCCCGCACCTCGACCCCGTCGCGACGCAGCGCCGCGACCAGCAGGCGCGCCCGATCGTCGCGGCCGGCGGCACCGACGAAGACGGCGCGACCGCCCAGGCGGGCGACCGTGCGCGCGGTGGTGGCCGCTGATCCGCCCGGCCGGAGGCTGACCGAGCCGGGAGTGTCCGAGCCGCGGGCGAGCGGCTCGCGCAGCGCCACCACCACGTCCAGGGCAAGGTCGCCCAGGCAGGCCAGGCGGATGGGGCGGGGACGCACGGGACGCGTCGGCACGGGGGCCGGCGCCTCGCCGGCACGGCCTCGCGGGACGGCTCGCTTCACGCTTGCTCCGGCGGAGGGTTGGGATGCGACTGCGAGGCTGGAGCCAAGGCCCACGACTGGCCGGCCCGAGCGTGCGGACTATGATAGGCGGCGGGGCCGACCGCTCCAACGAGAGCGACAGCGCGGCGAACCGGAGCGACGCCAGGACGGCGCGTCCCGACCTCGACCGGGAGCCGAGCGCCGCGCGCGGCCGTCGCCGTGGACGGCGGCCGGGCGAGCATCGAGGAGGTTGGTGAGTGGCCGAGATGGACCAGGCGACACGCTGGCGGGAGCTCGGCCAGCAGCTGCGGGTCGACTCGGTGCGCTCCAGCAGTGCCGCCGGCTCCGGCCATCCGACGTCCTCCATGTCCGCGGCCGACTTGATGGCGGTGCTGCTGGCGAAGTACCTGCGCTACGACTTCACCAGCGCGGACGACCCGCGCAACGACCACCTCATCTTCTCCAAGGGCCATGCCTCGCCGCTGGTCTACGCCATGTTCAAGGCCGCCGGCGCCATCAGCGACGAGGAGATGCTCACCTTCCGGCGCTTCGGCAGCCGCCTCGAGGGGCACCCCACGCCTGTCCTGCCCTGGGTCGACGTGGCCACGGGCTCGCTCGGCCAGGGCCTGCCCATCGGCGTCGGCGTGGCACTCGCCGGCAAGCGGCTCGACCGGCTGCCCTACCGCGTCTGGGTCCTCTGCGGCGACTCGGAGATGGCCGAGGGCTCGATGTGGGAGGCCTTCGAGCACGCGGCCCACGAGGGCCTCGACAATCTGACCGCCATCATCGATGTCAACCGCCTCGGCCAGACCGGCGAGACGATGCACGGCTGGGATCTGGCCTCGTACACGGACCGCGCACGGGCCTTCGGCTGGCAGGCCATCGAGATCGACGGGCACGACGTCGAGGCCATCGACCGCGCCTACGAACAGGCGAGCGCGACCACAGGGCGACCGACGGTCATCGTCGCCCGGACGAAGAAAGGCCGGGGCGTGGCCGCCGTCGAGGACAAGAACGGCGCGCACGGCAAGCCCCTCGACGACCCCGCGGCGGCCATCGCCGAGCTCGGCGGCGAGCGCCACATCCGGGTCGACGTCCACCGGTCCGAGGGCGCCGGCCGGCCGCACGTCTTCGAGGCCGGCCGGCTCGAGCTGCCGCGCTACGAGCCGGGTAGCGAGGTGGCCACGCGCAAGGCCTACGGCGACGCCCTGCTGGCCGTTGGCCGCTGGCGCGGCGACGTCGTCGCCCTCGACGGCGAAGTGAGCAACTCGACCCACGCCGACCTCTTCAAGAAGGAGCTGCCCGAGCGCTACTTCGAGATGTACATCGCCGAGCAGCAGATGGCGGCGGCCGCGGTCGGCCTGCAGGTGCGCGGCTGGAAGCCGTTCGCCTCCACCTTCGCCGCCTTCTGGACGCGCGCCTATGACTTCGTGCGCATGGCCGCCATCAGCCGGGCCTCGATCCGGCTGTGCGGCTCCCACGCGGGCGTCTCCATCGGCGAGGACGGGCCGTCGCAGATGGCACTCGAGGACCTGGCCGCCTTCCGCGCGGTGCACGGCTCCACCGTGCTCTATCCCTCGGACGCCAACCAGACGGCGCGGCTCGTGGCGGCCATGGTCGAGCGCGAGGGCATCGTCTTCCTGCGCACGACGCGCGGCAAGACGCCCGTCATCTACGCCCCGGACGAGGACTTCGCCATCGGCGGCAGCCGCGTGGTGCGCGCCTCGGGCGACGACCGGGTCACGCTGGTCGGCGCGGGCATCACCCTGCACGAGGCGCTGCGCGCCGCCGACGAGCTGGCCGACGAGGGCATCGCCGCGCGGGTCATCGACCTCTACTCGGTCAAGCCGGTCGACGCCGCCACGCTCGTGACGGCCGCTCGCGAGACGGGTCGCATCGTGGTCGCGGAGGATCACTGGCCCGAGGGCGGCCTGGGTGACGCGGTGCTCGACGCGCTGGCCGAGCGCGACGTGTACGCCAGCGTGGTCAAGCTCGCCGTGCGCGAGATGCCCGGCTCGGGCACGCCCGAGGAGCTGGTCGACGCGGCCGGCATCGGGGCTCGTTCCATCGCCGCCGCCGCGCGCCGACTGGTCGGCGCGGGCGAAGCGACCGGAGCACCGGCGTCATGACCGCGCAACCATCGGCCACGCCCGGGTACCGACTGCCCGGGCAGCTCGCCCAGACCGTGGAGGCCGCCACGGCGCGCGCCCTCGAGGAGGCCTGGGCACGTCGCATCTGGGAGCGCGACACCAGTCTCTGGAGCAGCGACCCCGGCGTGCAGTCGACCATCGCGCAGCGGCTCGGCTGGCTCGACGCGCCGGCGGGCTTCCGTGACCGCGTCGATGCCCTGGAAGCCTTCGCCGCCGGCGTGCGCGCCGAGGGCTTCAGCGGGGCGGTCGTGTGCGGCATGGGCGGCAGCTCGCTCGCGCCGGAGGTGCTGGCCCGCAGCCACGGCCCGAGCACCGAGGGCATCCCCGTGAGCGTGCTCGACTCGACCGACCCCGAAGCCGTGCTCGCCGTCCGGGCCGCCGCGGACCCGCGCAACACGCTCTACATCGTGGCCAGCAAGTCCGGCTCCACGACCGAGACGCTGGCCTTCCTCGACCATCTCTGGCAGGTGGAGGACGAGCTGCACGGGTCCATCCCCGACAGCCGGCCCGGCGAGCACTTCGTGGCCATCACCGACACGGAGGAGACGCTGGGCCACTTCCGCCACGCGGACGCCTTCCGGGGTGTCTTCCTCAACCCGCCCGATGTCGGCGGCCGCTACAGCGCGCTGACCTACGTCGGCCTGGTGCCGGCGGCGCTGCTCGGGCTCGACCTGCGCGCGCTGCTCGCCGATGCCGAGCGGATGGCGCAGCGCTGTCGTGACGAGACGGCCGGCAACCCCGGCCTGGCCCTGGGCCTGGCGCTCGGGGCGCTGGCGCGCGAAGGCCGTGACAAGCTGACCCTGGTCATCGAGCCGGCGCTGGCGGCGCTCGGGCCGTGGCTGGAGCAGCTGGTTGCCGAGAGCACCGGCAAGCGCGGCACGGGCATCGTGCCGGTCGACGGCGAGCCGCTGGCCGAGCCCGAGGCTTACGGACCCGACCGCGTCTTCGTGCGCATCCGCCACGACGCGGCGAGCGACTGGAGCGAGGCCACGGACGCGATGCTGGCGGCGCTCTCGGCGACCGGGCACCCGGTCATCGACCTGCCGCTCTCGGGTGGCGAGGGCCTGGGCGGCGAGTTCCTGCGCTGGGAGTTCGCCACGGCCGTCGCCGGTGCCGTGCTGGGCGTGGACCCCTTCGACGAGCCCAACGTGACCGAGTCGAAGCAGAACACCGTGCGCGTGCTGCAGGAGTACGCCGATCGCGGCAGCCTGCCCGTGGCTGAACCCTTCGTGGTCGAGGGTCCGCTGGCGCTCCATGGCGACGCGCCGTTGCGCTTGACGGCCGGCCCGGGTGACCTGGTGGGCGAGCTGGGTCGTCACCTGGCGCGCGCCCGCCCACTCGGCTACATCAGCCTCCAGGCATACCTCGCGCCGAGACCGGCTCGGGACGAGGCGCTGGCGGCGATGCGGCTCGCCCTGCGGGCGGCGACCGGCCTGGCCACGACCGTGGGCTACGGCCCGCGCTTCCTGCACTCGACGGGTCAGCTGCACAAGGGCGGCCCGCGCAACGGCTGCTTCATCCAGCTCGTGGCCGGCCATCCCCGCGACGTGGCCATCCCCGGCCGGGACCTCACCTTCGGCGTGCTCATCGATGCCCAGGCACTGGGCGACTTCGCCTCGCTCGAGAGCCACGACCTGCCGGTGCTGCGGGTGCACCTCGGCGACGACCCGGACGCCGGCCTGCGGGCATTGGCAGCAGCGCTCGAGGCCGCCCTGGCCGCGCGCGGCGGCTGAGCCGCGCGTCCTCGCGGATCGAGACAGCGCAGCCGGATCGACGCCCCAAGCAGAACGGAGGCCGCACCGTGGATCTCGCCATCGTCGGACTGGGCCGCATGGGCGGCAACATGGCCCGACGCCTGCATCGAGCCGGGCACCGAGTGGTGGCCTTCAACCGCAGCCCGGAGAAGACGCGCGAGATCGTGGCGGAGACGGGCATGCAGGGCGCCTTCGAACCCGCGGAGGTGGTGCGCGTCCTCTCCGCACCCCGCGTCGTCTGGCTGATGGTCCCGGCCGGCGACGCGACGGAGGCCACACTGGAGGAGTTCGCCCCGCTCCTCTCCCCCGGTGACACCATCGTCGACGGCGGCAACGCCAACTTCCATGACTCGAAGCGGCGCCACGCCCGGCTTGCGGAGCGCGGCCTGCGCTTCGTCGACGCGGGCGTCTCGGGCGGCATCTGGGGCCTCGAGAACGGCTATGGCGTGATGGTCGGCGGCGACCGGGAGGCGGTCGAGCCGCTGGAGCCGATCTTCCGCGCCCTGGCGCCCGAGGGCGGCTACATCCACTGCGGGCCGGCCGGCGCCGGCCACTACGTGAAGATGGTCCACAACGGCATCGAGTACGGCCTGATGCAGGCCTACGCCGAGGGCTTCGAGGTGATGCACGCCTCGGAGTACCCGCTCGACCTGGCCGGCATCGCCAAAGCCTGGATGAACGGCACGGTCATCCGCTCCTGGTTGCTCGAGCTGGCGGGCCTCGCCTTCGAGCAGCACGGCACGGACCTGGCCGACATCAAAGGCTGGGTGGCCGACTCCGGCGAGGGCCGCTGGACGGTACAGGAGGCGATCGACCTCGACGTTCCCGCGCCGATCATCACGCTCGCGCTGATGACCCGCTTCCGCAGCCGGCAGGACGAGAGCTACGGCGCGCGCGTGCTGGCCGCGCTGCGCGAGCAGTTCGGCGGCCACGCCATCAAGCCCGGCTGATGCGTCCGAGGCGGGGAGCGACGGAGCGATGACCAGCCCCACGCGCGCCACGCGTGCCCGCGCCGGGGCTACGACGGCCGCGGGCACGCGTGGCACCGGCCAGCCGAAGCTCCGCCAGGCGGCGCCGGAACGGCGCATCGAGAACCCGCTCAAGGAGGGGCTACGCCTCGAGCGCGTGCCCGACCCGTGCGTCATCGTCGTCTTCGGGGCCACGGGCGACCTGGCCCATCGCAAGATCCTGCCCGCGCTCTACAACCTGCGCCGGGCGGGCCTGCTGCCGCCAGAGACGAGCCTGCTGGCCTACGCGCGGCGGCCCTATACGAACGAGTCCTACCGGGCCGAGATGCGCGAGGCGGTGAGCCGTTACTCGCGCGTGCCGCTGGAGGAGGCGCTCTGGGACGACTTCGCCGCCGGCATCCACTACCAGCAGGGCGACTTCTCCGACCCGGCCGCCTATCGCGCGCTGGCCGAGCGCATCGATGAGGTGGACCAGGGTCGTGGCTGCCAGGGCAACAAGCTCTTCTACCTGGCCACGCCGCCCTCGTCCTACACCGAGATCATCGAGAACCTGGGCCGGGCCGGCCTCCAGCGCGAGGGGCGTGGCGGCAACTGGGCGCGCATCGTCGTCGAGAAGCCCTTCGGCCACGACCTGGATTCGGCCGGCCGTCTCAACCTCGAGGTGACCTCGGTCTTCTCCGAGTCACAGGTCTATCGCATCGACCACTACCTGGGCAAGGAGACCGTGCGCAACCTGATGGTCTTCCGCTTCGGCAACGGCATCTTCGAGCCCATCTGGAACCGGCGCTACGTGGACCACGTGCAGATCACCGTGGCCGAAGACCTGGGCGTCGAGGAGCGCGGGTCGTTCTACGAGGAAGCGGGCGCGGCGCGCGACATCCTCCAGAACCACATGCTCCAGCTGCTCAGCCTGGTGGCCATGGAGCCGCCTATCGCCTTCGAGGCCGACGCGCTGCGCGATGAGAAGGTGCGCGTGCTGCGCGCCGTCGATCCGGACTGGGACGAGGAGCGCGTGCGCCACGACGTGGTGCGCGCCCAGTACGGCCCGGGCTGGGTGGGTGGCGCTGCCGTACCCGGCTACCGCGATGAGGCGGAGGTCGCGCGCGACTCGACCACCGAGACCTTCGTGGCGCTCAAGCTGGAGGTCCAGAACTGGCGCTGGGCGGACGTGCCCTTCTACCTGCGCACGGGCAAACGCCTGCCCAAGCGCGCCACGGAGATCGCCGTCCAGTTCAAGCGCCCGCCGCTGATGCTCTTCCGCGAGTCCGTCTCCGAGCCGGAGCCGAACCTGCTGGCCCTGCGCATCCAGCCCGATGAGGGCATCCTGCTGCGCTTCGCGGCCAAGGTGCCCGAGCTGGGCCTCGACGTGCGCAGCGTCAACATGGACTTCACCTACGGCACTTCCTTCACGACCGACGCACCCGAGGCCTACGAGACCCTGCTGCTCGACGCGATGCTCGGCGATGCCTCGCTCTTCACCCGGGCGGACGAGGTCGAGGCCGCCTGGGGCATCGTCACGCCCATCCTGGTGGGCTGGGCCGAGGCCGATGCCGAGGAGGCCGGCTCGGACCTGGCCCGCTACGAGGCCGGCTCGTGGGGACCGGAGAGCGCTGACCGGCTCATCGAGCGCGACGGTCGCCGCTGGCGGCGGCTGTGACGTGGAGCTGCTGACACCCCAGCCAGCGGGCGCCCACGGCCGGCGCTGGACGGCCCGTGCCTCAAGCGTCGCCGGCATCGAGGCCGAGCTGGCCCGCATCTGGTCGTCCGTGGCCGACGAGATGGGCAGTAGCGGCCACAGCCGGCGCGAGCTGGCCGAGGCACGCGGCAGCCCGCAACTGACCGGGCGGCTCGACGAGTCGCGCGACGTGCGCGTGCGCACGAGGACCAGCGTGCTCACGCTGGTGGTGGTCGCGCCCCGCCCGGAGACGACGGAGCGGGCCCTCGACGCCATCAACCTGCTGGCCTCGCGGCACCCTTCGCGAGCCATCGTCGTCGCCCCGGGCGACCCGGACGGGCCGTCCACGCTCGATGCCCAGATCTTCGCCCAGTGCCACCTGGCCGAGCGAGGCACGAGCGAGACGTGCACCGAGCAGATCCTACTGCGCACCGGCGGCGAGATCGATGCGCACCTGCGCAACGTCGTGGCGCCGCTACTCATCCACGACCTGCCCGTGGTCATCTGGTGGCCGGACGACCCGCCCATCGGCAGCCGCCAGTTCAGCGACCTGGTCGAGCTGTGCGACCGGCTGCTCGTCGACTCGGGCGCCTTCCGCGACGACGGCACGCGGCGGCTCTCCGCGCTGGCCGCGGTCGTCTCGGGCCCCACGCCGATCGTCTACGACATCGGCTGGATGCGTCTCACCCTCTGGCGCGAGCTGCTGGCGGGTCTCTTCGAGCATCCGCTGCTGACACCCGAGCTGGAGCAGGTGCAGGGCCTGCGCATCGATGTGGCCCGGCCGGGCGAGCTCTTCCGGCTGACCAAGGCGGCCTGCTTCACCGGCTGGCTGGCCGACCGGCTCGACTGGGAGCTGGTGCGCACGGCCGAGCGGCGGCGCGGCTCGGAGAGCCTCTTCGCCACCTACCGCCAGGGCCGGCACGACGTGCGCGTCGAGCTGCGGCCGGTGTCCACCGACGGCGACCGGGCGCTGCGCTCGGCGGGCTCGCTGGTGCGCGTCGAGCTGACGCTCGGGCGGCGGGGGCACGACCTGCGCGCCCGCGTGGCGCGCCAGGCCGACCACCTGCTCGCGACGGCCGACTGGGACGGCGCGCAGGTGGCACGGCGGGCCGGTCGCCTGGAGCCGTTCGGGGAGGCGCCGTTCCTGGCCGAGGCGCTGCACAGCGGCGGCAAGGACCGCATCTTCGAGGGCGCCCTGGCGCGGGCCACGCGGCTGCTCGGCGGGTGAACGGAGCGCGGGTCGAGATCCTGGCCGATGCCGCGGCCGTGGCCGACCGGGGCGCCGCGCTGGTGGCCGACATGCTGGCCGCCGCACTGCGCGCGCGGGCCACGGCCCACGTGGCCCTGACGGGCGGCTCGACGGCGCCGCTGCTCCAGGAGCGGCTGGCCAGGCCCCCCCTCCTCGAGGCGCTGGACTGGCCGGCGGTCCACCTCTGGTGGGGCGACGAGCGCTTCGTCATCCGCGACGACCCGGCCTCCAACGCGGGCACGGCCATGCGCGCGCCGCTGCCGCCCGCCCTGCTCCATCCGATCCCCGCGGAAGAGGCCATCCGGGCCGGTCGCGACGCCCACTGGGCGGCCCGGCACTACGCAGCCGACCTGGTCTCGCTGTTGCCGGTGGACGCGGAGGGACTGCCGGTCTTCGACCTGCTCCTCCTCGGCGTCGGCCACGATGGGCACATCCTGTCGGCCTTCCCCGGCAGCCCCGCGCTGGCCGACGATGCGCCGGTGGTGCTGGCCGTGCCTGCCCCGACGCACGTCGAGCCGCACCTGCCGCGGGTCACACTCTCGGCCCGCGTGGTCGGCGCAGCGCGCAGCGTGCTGGTCATGGCCACCGGTGCCGCCAAGGCGGCCGTCCTGGCCGAGATCATGGGTCCCGAGCGGGAGGTCCGGCGCTTGCCGGCACAGCTGGCCCTGCTGCCCCGTGCGACCTGGCTGCTGGACGCCGCCGCGGCCGCCGCCCTGCCAGGACCTCGAGCCGCCCTGGGGGCGTAAAGTGAACTCGGGAGAGATGCCATGCTCGTACGCCTGCTGACCCGCCTCATCGACGGGCAACGCGGCTGGGCCGTCCCGCTGGGCGACCTGCTGCACCGCATCCTGGCGGCCGTCTTCCGACCGGTGCCCTGGCTGAGGGACTTCCTCAACGGCCGCTGGCTGGGCCACCCGCTGCACGCGGCCATGACGGACGTGCCCGTCGGCGCGCTCACGGTGTCACTCGTGCTCGACCTGCTCGACCAGCGCGCCGCGGCCGACGTGGCCCTGCTCGTCGGCGTGCTCGCCATCGCTGCCTCCGCGGTGACGGGTCTGGCCGACTTCAGCGACACCGACGGCACGCCCCGCCTGCGCGCCACGGTGCACCTGGTGGTCATGGTCGCGGCCCAGCTGCTCTTCGCCGTCTCCCTGCTGCTGCGCCTCGGCGCGCCCGCCGACCGGACGCTGCCCATCGTCCTCTCGCTGCTCGCCTACCTCCTGCTCACGGCGGGAGCCTGGATCGGCGGCGACGTGGTCTACCTGCTGGGCAACATGGTCAATCGCCATGCCTGGCGGTCGCGCGGCGCCAAGTGGCAGCCGCTCGACGTGGGCGAGTTGCCCGAGGGGCAGCCCGTCAAGGCCACCGCCGGCATGCAGACGCTGGTCCTGGTGCGCAGCGGCGAGCGCATCGACGCTCTGCACGAGACGTGCGCGCACGCGGGCGGGCCGCTCAGCGCGGGGCGCATCGTCGACGGCTGCATCGAATGCCCCTGGCACGGCTCCCGTTTCCGGCTGAGCGACGGCACGCCGGTGCGCGGCCCGGCCGTCTATGCGCAGCCGGTCTACGAGGTCCGCGCCGCCGAGGGCGGCGGCTACGAGGCGCGGCGCCTGGCCTGAGCGGCGCTCCCACCGGCCCGGACCGGCGGTCGCACCGCCCCCGACCGGCGGCCCCCACCGGCAGGGCAGACCTAGAGCGCGATGAGCACGAGGCCCGCGATGGCCAACGTCACGCCCACGAGCTGGCGGCGCTGCAGGCGCTCGCCGAGGAAGAGGCGCGCCAGCAGGATGGTCGTGACCGGATAGAGCGACGAGAGCACGGCGGCGATGCTGAGCGGCGCATTGGCCTGCGCCTCGATGTAGAAGAGGTTGCCGCCCACGTCGCCCAGGCCGGCCACGATCATCACGGCGAGCACGGCACGGGTCGGCCAGCCGGTGCCCGGCCGCCAGATCAGCAGCACCGGCAGGGCCAGGCTGACGGCGGTCAGCCGGACCGCCAGCAGAAGCCACCAGGCCGAGGCCTGTGGGTCAACCTGGTCGGCCAGGTCGATGCCCAGGAAGAAGCCGGCGAAGCCGAGGCCGGCAACGATCGCCAGCGGCACGCCGCTGGCGCGCGCCTCCCCGTCACGGCCGACGGCGCTCACCACCGCCACCGACAGCAGCGCGCAGGCGATGCCGGCCAGTTGGGGCAGGCCGAGCCGGTCGCCGGCGAAGATGCCGATGGCCGCCGGGATGGCTGAGCCGATGACCGCGGCGATGGGCGCCACGAGGCTCATGCGGCCGGTGGCGAGGGCCCGGTAGAAGGCGGCCAGGCCGGCCACGCCCGCGCTGCCTGCCATGCCGGCCCAGAGCAGCGCCCCGAACGCGGGCGCCGGCTCCCGCACCATGAGCAGCGCCAGGCAGACCCCCGCCAGGCCGATGGCCTGCACGCCGACCACGCTGACCAGGGGCGACGTGCGCCGGCTGACCAGGCCGCCGGAGAAGTCACCCACCCCCCAGCTGAGCGCCGACGCGACGCCGAAGAGGATGCCGAGAGGGTTCAGACCGATGCGCCCGCGATGGTCTGCTCGGTGTCCCGGGCAGTGGGCGCCGGCAGCTCGATGACCTTGTCGGCGACGTCGTCGTAGCGGTCGGAGCAGGTCAGGTAGATGACCTGGTGATCGGCAGCGATCCGCCGCAGCAGCTCCAGGGCGCCGCGTGCACGTTGGTCGTCGAAGGTCACGAACGGGTCGTCGAAGATGAGCGGCGGCCGGCGGTCCTGGGTCACCTGGCGCACCAGCCCCAGACGGGCCGCGAGGTAGACCTGGTCGAGCGTGCCGTACGAGAGCTGGGAGACGTCGACCCACTCGCGGCGCTCCGGCGACCAGACGCTGAAAGCGAGCTGGCCCTCGTCGACGCGCACCTGGCGGTAGCGGCCGCCGGTGATGTCGGCGATGTCGCTGCCCATGAAGCGCTCGAGGTAGCGCGCCGCCTTCTTCATCGTCGCCTGCTCGGCGGCCTGGAGCGCGTCAAGGGCGCCGCGTACGATGCGCAGGCGGCGCTCCGTCGAGGCGAGTCGCTCCCGCGCGTCGGCCAGCCGTTCCGCGAGCGCCGCCACCTCCTCCGCGTCGACCGTGTTCTGCTCGACGCGTGCCTGCGCCGCCGCCTCGGCCGCGATGGCCGCCTCACGCAGAGCCTGGCCGCGCCGGACCGCCTCGGCGTACCGGTCGCGCCAGCCCGTCGGATCGGCGCCGATGTCACCCATGCCGGCCAGCGCGTGGCGGGCCTGCTCGCCCTCGGCCGCGGCCTGGTCACGCAGGCGGGCCACGTCGTCGGCGGGGGTCTCGTCGCCCAGCACACCACGGTACTCGGCCTTGAGCGCGTCGATCGCGGCGACGTGCGCCGTCTCGGCCTCGAGCAGCGCCTCGGCCGCGGCCACGTCGGCCAGCTCGAGCTCGGCCAGCTTGTCCTCGCGCGACTTCTCGGTGTCACGCAACTCCTGCTCGAGGTTCGAGCGGCCCGAGAGGCGGCGCGAGATCTCGGCCTCGCGCAGCATGTTCTGGCGGTTGACGTCCGAGCCGAGGCGGTGCTGGCGGATGCTCCAGAGGATGCTGACCACGCCGACCACGGCGAGCAGGAGGCCCACCTGGGGGCCCGTCTGGCCGAGCGGCGTGGCCAGGCCGCCCACGGCCAGCAGCAGACCGGCCACCACGAACAGCACGCCCAGCAGCGCGAACGGCCGCCAGCGCGGCTGGGCGATGGCGATGTCGTAGCCGGAGACGTCGGGCTCGCTGGCCAGCTGCGCGCGCAGCTCCGAGATGCTGCGCTCCATCGCCCGCAGCCGCTCGACCGCCGGGCGCAGCACCGGCAGCGCGATGGTCGAGGGGTGGCTCCCTTCGGCTTCGGCGATGCGCTCGCGCAGCTCGGCCGCGCGCCGGTACCGCTCGTAGCGGGCCTGCGCATCCTGCTGGCGCTTGAGGAGCTCGACCGCCCGCTCAGCGGTGGTGAGGCCCTCGCGGTCCCCTGCCAGCTGCGCCTCCGCCTCCGCCCGCTGGGCGCGCACGCGGGTCAGCTGCTGGCGGTCCTGCTCGAGGCGCGCCAGGTCGGCCTCGCCGCGCGCCGCCTGCTGCTCCAGCTCGGCCACCGCCTCGCGCGCCTGCTTGAGCAGGCCGGGGTTCTTGACGCCCTGCGTCTCGAAGCGGCGGACGGCCTCTTCGAGCTTCCGCTTGGCCTCGTACGTGCCGCGCGTGGCCCCACTCATGGCCACCTGGAGCCGATCGCGCAGCTGGTTCTCGTCGCGCGCCAGGTCGTGCAGCTCCTGGTGCCGCACGGCCGCCGTGGACTGGAAGAAGCGCTCGGTCGGGATGCCGGTCAGCTCGGCCAGCTTGCGGTCGACGGCGGCCGGGTCGGTGATGGTCTGGTCAGCCAGCTTCAGCTCGACCCTGCCTTTCGAGCCGGCGAAGACCTTGCGCAACCTTCCCGGGGTGCCTTCGGCGTCGAACTCCAGGTCGACGGTCGGCGCCGCGTCTGCAGCGGCGCCCCAGCGACGGATGGCGTCCATCTCCTGGCCGCCGGCCGTGACCTTGCGGAAGAGCGCCAGCTCGATGGCCCGCTGGATGGTCGACTTGCCGGCCTCGTTGGGCCCCTTGATGACGGTGATGCCCGGCGCGAGCTCCAGGTCGAGACGCTCGTGGCGCCGGACGTCCTGCATGCGGATGCGGCTGATGCGCATGGTCAGACCAGCGTCACGCGCGTGGGATCCTCCAGCAGGAGGCGTCCCAGGCGGAGCGACTCGCGCAGCTCGGCCGCCCCGCCGGCGTCCCCGGCCGCCTCCGCCGCGGCGATGCGGCCCTCGAGGTCGCGGATGAAGGCGCCCTCGATGGTCTCGGCCGACGGCAGCGGACCCTCCAGCGGCGGCGGCACCGAGAGATCCCGGAAGCGGAAGCGCAGGAAGTGAGGGCTCAGCTGCCGGTGGATCTCGTCCTCATGCAGGTCGAGCGTGTCGGGCTCGACGCCGATGAGCCGTGCCTCGAGCACCAGGTCCGGGTCGGCCAGCTCCTGCATGCGGCGCACCAGCCCGTCCTGGGAACCGACCTCCGAGGCGTCGAGGTCGATGCGGCTGAAGCGGGTCCGCCCGACCTGGCGCGCCTCGAGCGCGACCTGCCTCTGACCTCCCTCCTGCGTCAGCGTCACGAGCAGCACCTGGCCCGCGCCGTCCTGGTCGACCGCGACCGGCTCGGGAGCGCCGGAGTAGGCCCACGTGGTGCTGCCCACCCGACCCTGGCTGAAGGAGTGCCAGTGCCCGAGCGCGAGGTAGTCGAGCCCGGAGGCACCGACCTCCGCTTCGTCGAAGATGACCTCGTCCTGCTCGACCTTGCCGCTGATGCGCAGGGAGCCGTGCACCATGCCCACCCGCCAGGTCGTCGGCTTGGACGGCGCGGGCAGCCCCGCCAGCGGGCTGGCCGAGGCGCGCTTGGTAGGGAAGACGCGCGCCACCACTGCCAGGTCGAGGTCGGTGTAGACGACCTCCGGGCGGTCGGGCGTCAGGATGACGATGGCATCGGAGTCGGCCTTCTCGCCGGCCAGCGCCGCGAGATCGTAGGTGCGGTAGATCGAGCTCTCGTCGTAGCAGTCGTGCGTGCCGGGGATGATGACGCCGCGCACTCCGGCGGCCGCCAGGCGCTTCAGCTCGCCCGCCACGCGCTCCACGGAGCGGCGGGGCTGCGTGTTGGAGTCGAAGAGGTCGCCCGCCACGAGGACCAGGTCGACGCGCTCGGCGAGAGCCAGCTCGATCGCCCTGGCGAAGGCGGCGAACTGGCGCTCCCGCTGCGCGGCGGCCGCTTCGCCGAGGTCGTGGTGACGCGCACCGACGTGCACGTCGGCCATGTGCAGGAGGCGGGGCATCGCGGCGCTGGACCTCCCGTGGCGGCGAGAGCGAGAGCGGGTCCGCCCAGCGACGAGCGGGTCACGGTCGACGCCGATCCCCCTGCCCGGCGCCGTGGCGCGAGCGAGGAGCCCCCTTGCCCTCGCTCGCGGGCATGAGGCTCGGCGGCTATTGTGCCACCTCGCATGGCACGCCTGCGACCCACTGCCGGGCACGCCGCCAGAGGGTCGGCCGGGTGCCCGCGAGGCGCATCCCGGCGGCCGGTGGTAAGGTTCCGGCCTTGACCGGTGCGCCCAGACAGGCACCTTGACCGAGGCACACCTGGCTCGCGCGGCGCCTCGCACCTCCCGACGCCACGCCTCACGTGAGCCGTCCGTGCGGACCGGTCGACGACGGCAAGATCAAGTCCTGGACCGGCCCTGTACGGCTCGGTCCTCTCTCGGGGAGGTCCTGTTCGGGTGTCCTACGCTGATCGAACCCTGACCTGCCTGGACTGCGGCATCGACTTCGTCCACTCCGCCGCGGACCAGGAGTTCTACGCCCAGAAGGGGTTCGCGTCCGATCCCAAGCGCTGCCCCAGCTGCCGCGCCAGCCGGCGCGCCACGCGCGAGACGACCGGCTACGACGTGCGCGACATCGGCGGCCCGCGCGGCTACGAGCGCGGCGATTACCGGCCCACCCGCGAGTACTTCGCGGTCATCTGCTCCAAGTGCGGTAACGCCGCCCAGGTGCCCTTCAAGCCGCGCATGGACAAGCCCGTTTACTGCTCCGACTGTTTCCGGCAGGTGCAGACGGTCTGACCCGGGCCTGCCCGTCGTCGCGCGGATCGTCAGCCGCAGCGAGGCGGCGACCGGCGGGTCACAGGAAGCGCATCGCGATCATCGCCGAGAAGACGACGAAGAAGCCGAGCAGATCCAGCAGCGCCACGACCTGCAGGCGGCGGCCGGCCGCACCGAGACCCTGGCCGGCTTCGGCGCCCTGGAGGAGCCGCTTCGCCTCCGGCGCCAGGTAGAACACGCCGACGGCCAGCAGCGTGGTGGCGAGGACGAGGCCGATCAGCCAGGCGATGCCGTAGGGAGTGGCGAGGTCGGCCAGGCTATGGATCCGACCGAAGACGGTGCCGCGCAGGACGCCCAGCACGATGGTGGTGATGGCGACCGGCACGACGATGCGGTCGGAGCGCTCGAGGAACGGCCGCATGAAGTCGCGCTGCACG
>DASSPM010000114.1:0-40549 GCA_035699625.1 Candidatus Limnocylindrales bacterium
CCGATGATCTTCTGGCCCATCGACACGCTGCGCGGCATGGGCATCCGCGAAGTGATGGTCATCTTGGGCGGGCGCAGCATCGGCGACATCGTCGAGCTGCTGGCCGACGGCGCCGACTTCGGGCTCGAGCTGACCTACCGCTACCAGCGCGGAGCGCACGGCATCGCCGACGCCATCCGCCTGGCGCGCGACTTCGTGGGCGACGACTCCTTCTGTGTCGTGCTCGGCGACAACGTGCTGCGCGGACCCGAGCTGGAGCCGGTCGCGCGCGACTTCGAGACGGGGCCCTGGGGTGCCGGCACGCTCCTCTACCGCGTGCCGGACCCGGAGCGCTTCGGCGTGGCCGAGTTCGACGGCGAGGGTCGGCTGGTCGGTTTCGAGGAGAAGCCGGCGCTGCCCAAGAGCGACCTGATCCCCATCGGCGTCTACTTCCTGCGGCCCGACGCTTTCGGTGTCATCGACCAGCTGGTGCCTTCCGGCCGGGGCGAGTTCGAGATCACCGACGTGCTCAACCATTACCTGCCCGACGGCCGCCTCTTCTGGCGCGAGTACGATGGCCACTGGTCCGACGCGGGCACGGTCGAGTCGCTGCTGCACGCCTCGAGCATGGCCGCCGAGGCCGCCGCCGAGGGTCGCCTGGCACCGCCCGTGCGGGGCACGTCGAGCCCGTGAGGCTGCTCGTCACGGGCGGCGCGGGCTTCATCGGCTCGGCCTTCGTGCGCCGCCGCCTCGCCGCCACCGAGGACATCGTCGTCGTGCTCGACAAGCTGACCTACGCCGGCAACCGGGCCAACCTGGCCGAGGTCGAGGCCGGCGAGCGCCAGGCCTCCCGCTTCCGCTTCGTGCAGGGCGACATCGCGGACCCCGAGATGGCGGGCCCGCTCGTGGCGGAGGCCGACGCCGTGGTCAACTTCGCGGCCGAGTCGCACGTGGACCGCTCGATCCTCGACTCGGAGGCCTTCCTGCGCACCGGCGTCATCGGCGTGCACGTGCTGCTCGAGGCGGTGCGCACCGTCTCCACTACCTGGGATCGGCCGCTGCGCTTCGTGCAGGTCTCGACCGACGAGGTCTACGGCTCGGTCGAGGAGGGCCACAGCCGCGAGTCTGACGCGATGGCCCCGCGCAGCCCCTACGCCGCGGCCAAGGCTGCCGGCGAGCTGCTCTGCTGGTCGTACGTCGCGACCCACGGCCTCGACGTCGTCGCCACCCGCGGCGCCAACACCTACGGCCCCTACCAGCACCCCGAGAAGCTGGTGCCGCTCTTCGTCACCAACGCCATCGACGACGAGCCGCTGCCGCTCTATGGCGACGGTCTCCAGCGGCGCGACTGGCTCTACGTGGACGACCATGCCGACGCCGTCGGCTTCGTGCTCGACCACGGCCGCTCGGGCGAGGCCTACAACGTGCCGGGCGGCATGGAGCGCACCAATCGCCAGGTGACGCAGGCCATCCTGCAGCGCCTGGGCAAGCCCTGGTCGCTGGTGCGCAGCGTGGAGGACCGCCCCGGCCACGACCGCCGCTACGCCATGGACGGCACCCGCCTGGCCGAGCTCGGCTGGCGGCCGTCGGTGGCCTTCGAGGAGGGCATGGCGCGCACCGTGGACTGGTTCCGGGACAACGAGGCGTGGTGGCGCGCCGTCCGCTCCGGCGACTGGCACGACTACTACCTCCGCCAGTACGGCGAGCGACTGGCCGGCTCGGTCGAGGCCTGAGCACGACGACCAGGCGCGTCGCGGTCACCGGCGCCGGCGGGCGGCTCGGGCGCGCGCTCATGGCGCGCCTGCGTGAGAGCGGGCGGGAGGCGGCAGGGTGGGGTCGCCCGGACTACGACCTGGACGACCCGACTGCGGCCGCGCGCCTGGTGGCGCGGGACCGGCCGGCGGTGGTCATCCACGCGGCAGCCTGGACCGACGTCGACGGCTGCGCCCGCGAGCCGGAGATCGCCATGCGGCGCAACGCCGCCGCCGCAGCCGAGTTGGCCGAGGCCTGCGCGCAGGCCGGGACGGCGCTGGTGGTCGTCTCCACCAACGAGGTCTTCGACGGCGAGCGCAGCGACGGCCAGGGCTACAGCGAGGCCGACGCCCCCCGGCCGATCAACCCCTACGGCGCCTCCAAGCTCGCCGGCGAGGTCGCCGCGCGCCGGGCCTACGCGGCAGCCGGCAAGTCCGCGCCGCTCTGGATCGTGCGTACGGCCTGGCTCTACGGCCCGCCGGGTAACGACTTCCCCTCGAAGATCCTGGCCGCGGCACGACGCCTGCCACCGGGCGAGCCGCTGCGCGTGGTGACCGACGAGACCGGCTCGCCGACCTACGCCCCGGACCTCGCGACCGCCATCGTCCGCCTCCTGGATGCCGCGCCCGGCGGCGTCTACCACCTCGCCGGCCTGGGCGCCGCGTCGCGCCATGCCTGGGCCCAGCGCGTGCTCGCGGCAGCCGGCCTCGACGCGCCGCTCATGGCAGCCTTCCGGGCAGACTTCCCGCGCGCCTCGACGCCCCCGGCCTGGGCGGTCCTCGACTCCTCTCTGGCGGCCGGCCTCGGCATCTCCCTGCGGCCCTGGCAGGACGCCTTCGACGAGTACGCCGGCGGCAGCCTCGGCGGCTAACGCCTACCCCCGCAGCCTAGCGACCGCCTCGTGCAGGCTCGGGTTGGCGCGGTCGCGGTCGGAGACCACGTGCTCTCCTGCCGGCCAGTCGATGGCGGCATCGGGGTCGTCCCAGCGGAAGCCGTGCTCGTCGCTGCCGTCGTATTCGGCGCTCACGAAGTAGACCAGCGCCATCTCCTCGGGCGCATGGAAGCCGTGTGCCACGTGCGGCGGGATGAGCAGCGCGTCGCCCGCGGCAAGCGCGTGCGTCTCCACGCTGGGCCGTCCCGCCGACCCATCCAGCAGCGGCCGCACGTCCGCCACGGCCGCCAGCGCGCTGCCCGAGACGACGACCCAGAGGTCCCACTGGCGGCGGTGGAAGTGCATCCCGCGCAGCACACCGGCGCGCGAGCGGGAGAGGTTGGACTGCACGAAGGGCGGCACCCCGGGCGGCAGCCAGCTGGCGCGCCAGAGCTCGCTGAACTCGCCGCGCTCGTCGGGATGGGCGGTCAGTCGTCGGCGCCGCACCTCCGGGATGCGGCTGGGGATCCATGCGCGCGAGTCGTCCACGGCCAGAGCGTAGCGTCGGCCCGCCTGGGGCGTCGTACAATCGCTGCACTCGCCCCGGCACGTGAGGAGGGAGGGACGACGTGATCCGACGGCACGTCACCACGCTGCGGCTGGCGCTGATGAGCGCCGACGCGGCGATCGCCGTCGCCGTCTTCCTGGTCGCCGCCACCATCCGCTTCGGCGATGCCTCGCCCGACGCCATCTGGCAGGCGGTCGGTGTGGCGCCCGGCACGGTCGCCATCGTCTATGCCCTCTCCTGGGTCGGCATCCTCTGGTTGCAGGGCATGTACCGCCTGCGGGCGCGCTGGTCCATCCGGTCGGAGCTGATCGACATCCTGCGCGCGGTGATCATCCTCGCCGTGGGCACCTTCGCCGTGCTCTTCGTGCTGAAGCTGATCGACGTCAGCCGGCTCTTCCTCTCGCTGCTCTTCGTGACCCAGCCGCTGGTGACCTTCGTGACGCGCGTCGCGATGCGCCTCTTCTTCGGCTGGATCCGCCAGCGGGGCATGAACCAGCGCTTCCTGCTGGTGGTGGGCGCCGGCGCCGAGGCGGATCGCTTCGCGGATCGCATCGAGCGCCACCGCGAGCTCGGCTTGAGCGTCATCGGCCACCTCAGCGCTGGCGAGAGCGAGCCGAACGTGCGCCGGCCGATCCTGGGCGACATCCAGCGCATCGAGGAGATCCTCCACCGGCGCGTCGTGGACGAGGTCGCGGTCTGCCTGCCGCCGGCTGCCTGGCACCTGGTCGAGCCGGTCACCCGCATCTGCGAGGAAGAGGGCAAGATCGTGCGCATCCCCCTCGACGCCATCGGCCCGGCGCTGACCGGCGGCCACCTGGAAGAATTCGAAGGTAGCCCGGTGCTCTCCCTGCTCTATGGCCCCGACCGGGTGCTCGGCCTGGCGCTCAAGCGCATCCTCGACGTGGCCATCTCGGCGGCCGGCCTGGTGGTGCTCAGCCCGGTGCTGCTGGTAGTGGCGCTCTGGGTGCGTGCCGCCGACGGCCCTCCGGTCCTCTTCCGGCAGATGCGGGTGGGCTTGCACGGCCGGCCGTTCACGCTGCTCAAGTTCCGCACCATGGTGCCCGACGCCGAGGCGCGCCTGAGCGAGCTGGAGCAGCACAACGAGATCCGCGGCAACGCCTTCAAGCTGTCGGACGACCCGCGCCTGACGCGCACGGGCCGCTTCCTCCGGCGCACGAGCCTCGACGAACTGCCGCAGCTGTGGAACGTGCTGAAGGGCGAGATGAGCCTCGTCGGGCCGCGGCCGCCGCTGCCGCGCGAGGTCGCCGGCTACGACATCTGGCACCGTCGGCGGCTGTCCATGAAGCCGGGCATCACCGGCCTCTGGCAGGTCGGCGCGCGCCGCGAGCCGGACTTCGACCGCTGGGTCGAGATCGACCTCGACTACATCGACCGCTGGTCCATCTGGCTCGATCTCAAGATCATGCTGCGTACCATCCCGGCCATGATCCTCGGCCAGGGCCGCTAGAGCGGCCGCCCAGGGCCGGGTCGTAGCGATGGCCGTGCTAGACTCCGCCCCCGTCAGCTA
This sequence comes from Candidatus Limnocylindrales bacterium, assembly GCA_035699625.1. Classification (GTDB taxonomy): domain Bacteria; phylum Chloroflexota; class Limnocylindria; order Limnocylindrales; family CSP1-4; genus DASSPM01. The sequence continues at coordinate 4,699 of DASSPM010000114.1, forward strand.
GCTCGCAGGGCGTTCACGCGGGGCGCGCCTGCCCGACGCTCCGGAGGGTCCTGATCGGTGTCACGACGCGTGCTCGTGCTGGGTGGCGACGGCTATCTCGGCTGGCCCACTGCCATGCACTTCTCCCGGCGCGGCGACCGCGTGGCGGTCGTCGACAACTTCGCCAAGCGCGACTGGGAGCAGCAGATCGGCGTGCAGCCGCTCTTCCCCATCGGCACGCTGCACGAACGAGTGCGCGCCTGGCGCGAGGTGAGCGAGCGCGACATCGAGCTCCACGTGGGCGACCTGTGCGACTACCGCTTCGTCGAGTCCGTCTTCCGCGACTTCCAGCCCGACGCGGTCATCCACTACGGCGAGCAACCGTCGGCGCCCTATTCGATGATCGACGTCCGCCGCGCCGCCTACACGCAATACAACAACGTCATCGGCACGCTCAACGTGCTCTTCGCCATGCGCGACATCACGCCCGACGCGCACCTGGTCAAGCTGGGCACGATGGGCGAGTACGGCACGCCCGACATCGACATCGAAGAGGGCTACCTGACGGTCGAGCACAAGGGCCGCTCGCACACCTTCCTCTACCCCAAGACGCCCGGCTCGCTCTACCACCTCTCGAAGGTGCACGACTCGCACAACATCCACTTCGCCTGCCGCATCTGGAAGCTGCGCGCGACGGACCTCAACCAGGGTGTCGTCTACGGCGTCGAGACCGACGAGTCCGCCATGGACGACCGCCTGGCGACCGCTTTCCACTACGACGAGGTCTTCGGCACGGCGCTCAACCGCTTCTGCGTGCAGGCCGTGGCCGGGCACCCGCTGACCGTCTACGGCAAGGGCGGGCAGACGCGCGGCTTCCTCAACATCCGCGACACCATGCAGTGCGTCGAGCTGGCCGTGGCCAACCCGGCCGAGCGCGGCGAGATGCGCATCTACAACCAGTTCACCGAGCAGTTCACCGTCGGCGAGCTGGCCGAGAAGGTGCGCGCAGCGGCCGCCCACCTGGGCATCGAGGCGGAGGTCGTGCACGCCGACAACCCGCGCATCGAGGCCGAGGAGCACTACTACAACGCGCAGCACTCGAAGCTGCTGGAGCTCGGTCTCGAGCCCCACCTCCTGGGCGAGGAGCTGATCGAGACGATGCTGCGCAAGATCGAGCGCTACCGCGACCGCATCGACCCGGCCCAGCTGGTGATGGGCGTGACCTGGGCGCCCCGGCGGGAGCACGTCCCGGCGTGACCGGCAGGCGGCGCGGGAGGGCCGGGCGGAGCGCCTCCCGGTCGCCGGCGTGAGCCGCCTCGTCCTCATCACCGGCGGCGCCGGCTTCATCGGCGCCAACCTGGCGCGGCTGCTGGTCGGCCGCGGCGACCGGCTGCGCGTCCTGGACGACCTCTCCATCGGCCGCCGCGACTACCTCGCCGGCGTCTCCCACGAGCTCGTCGAGGCGACGCTGAGCGACGCCGCCGCAGTGGCCGCCGCCGTGGAGGGCGCCGACGCCGTGGTTCACCTGGCGGCCCGGGCCGGCATCCCGGACTCGGTGACCGATCCGCTGGGCACCTTCGCCGTGAACGTGGCGCAGACGCTGGGGCTCCTCGACGCCGCCCGGCGTGCGGGCGTGCGGCGCTTCGTCTTCGCCAGCTCGAACGCCGCCGTGGGCGACCACGAGCCGCCCTCGGATGAGCTGCAGCTGGCCCACCCCGTCTCGCCCTACGGCGCCTCGAAGCTGGCCGGCGAGGCCTACTGCCAGGCCTACGCCGCGACCTACGGCCTGGCGGCCTGCGCCCTGCGCTTCTCCAACGCCTACGGGCCCTACTCGCTGCACAAGAAGAGCGTCGTCGCGGCCTGGCTGCGGGCTGCCCTGGCGGGCGCGCCGGTGACCATCCACGGCGACGGCGGGCAGACGCGCGACTTCGTCTTCGCCGGGGACCTGGCGCGGGCCGTCCTGGCGGCGCTCGATGCGCCCGAGGAGCGCGTCGCCGGCGAGGTCTTCCAGGCGGGCACCGGCCGCGAGACGACGGTCAACGAACTCGCGACGGCCATCGGCCGGGCCGTGGGCCGGCCGCTCGCGATCCACCACGGGCCGGCGCGCGAGGGCGACGTGCGGCGCAACGTGAGCCGGGTGGACAAGGCGGCCGAACGGCTGGGCTACCGGGCCCAGGTCGGGCTCGACGAGGGCCTCCGGCGCACGGCCGACTGGTTCGCGGCCGCGCTGGCCGACCCCGCCCTTGCGGGCGTCACGGCGCACGCTGCCTCGGGCTCCGAGTAGCCCGGACGTGACCCGGGAGGCCGCGCCGGACGGCGGTGCCAGCGCGCCGAACGGCGGCGCCGCCCCGCGTGGTCCGCTCTTGCGCGACGCGCTGGCGACCATCGCCACGCGCTTCGGGCTGGCGCTGCTGATCTTCGCCACGGACATCGTCCTGGCGCGGCTGCTCGGTCCGTCGGCCAAGGGCCGTTTCGCGCTGGTGCTCCTCTTCAGCCAGCTGGTGGCAGTGGTCGTCGGCTGGGGCATGGACATGGCACTGGCGGTGGTCGCCGCGCGCGACCGGGACTCGGCGCGGCGCGGCTTCGCCAACGCGCTCATCTGGACCGCCGTGGCGGGCAGCATGGCGGTCATCGCGACCGGCCTGCTCTACGGCCTGCCCACCGACGTCCGGCCGCGCGGACCCCTGGCACAGGTCATCCCCAACCTGTCGGCCGCCCAGTTCGCTTTCGCGGCGCTGGCCATCCCGCTCGAGCTCTTCTTCGCCCTCGGGCTGTACGCCCTGCTCGGCCGGGGCCGGGTCATCGAGTACGGCGCCATCCGCCTGCTGCGGCGGGGACTGCTGCTGGTGGCCGTGGTGGGCGCCGCGGCGGTCGCGCGGCTCAGCCTGGACGTGGCGCTGGTCATCAACCTCGTCGCCCTCGGAGCGACCGCGGCGGCCATCCTGTGGGTGGCGCGTCGCGACGAGATCCTGTCGCTCCGACCGTCGGGCGAGTTGATGCGCGAGGAGCTCGGCTTCGGCAGCCGGGCCATCGTGGGCACGCTGGCCGAGCGGCTCCAGTTCCGCGCCGACACCTTCATCGTCAATGCCGTGGTCGGCGTGCGCGCCACGGGCGTCTATTCCGTCACCAGCGGCCTGGCCGAGACGCTCTGGTACATCCCCAATGCCCTCGGCGTGGTCATGTTCAGCCGTGCCGTCGACCCGGCCGCCGACAGCGGTCGCATCGCGGCGGTGCTGACGCGCACGACGATCGCCGTGACCATCGCCACCGCCGTGCCCGCTTTCCTGCTCGGGCCGTGGCTGGTGGAGGTCGTCTACGGCAGCGACTTCGCGGAGGCCGGCCTGGCGCTGCGCTGGATCCTGCCCGGCGTGGTCGCCTACAGCGTGGTCGCCATCCTCTCACGCTACATCGTGGGCGAGGGACGGCCGGGCCTGGGCACCGCGGTGCTGGTGGCCGGCCTGGCGGCCAACATCGCCTCCAACCTGCTGCTCGTGCCGCGACTCGGCATCGAGGGCGCGGCGCTCAGCTCGTCGCTCTCTTACGGTGCCACGGCGGTGCTGATGCTCTGGCTCTTCCGGCGCCTGTCAGGACGCGGGTTCCTCGAGGCGCTCGTCATCCGCGTCTCCGACCTGCGCGCGCTGGCCCGGGCCCTCGGGGCGCTCGTGGAGCGGCTCACCGGCCGGCGCGTCGGTCCGCTGATCGGCCTGCGCGGCGGCGGCGTGGCGGCTGGCCTGGTGATGGGCGAGCACGAGCCGGGCGAGGAGCTGTGAGCGGCGGCGTCCCGCCGCACCGGACCGGCGGAGGCATCCGGCTGGCGGTCCTCGACGACAATCCGCATCTCTCGTGGCAGGGGCGCGTCCACCCGGTGAATGCCACCTTCCATCGCTTCCTGGCCGCGCTGCTCGATCTGCCGGGCTCGCCCGTAGCGACCATCGACCACTGCGTGCCGCTGCGTCCGGCGACCGAGCCGCCGCCCACGCTGCCGCTCGACCCGCGCCTGCGGGTCGTGGCCACGGCACCCTTCGACGGCATCGCCGGCTATCTGCGCCGCGCGCCGCTGCTGGCGGCACGCAACGCGCGGGTGTTGCGGCCGGTCATCGCGCGCGCCGACCTGCTCTGGCTGAAGCTGCCGGCCTCCAACGGCCTCCTGGCGGCCGCGCTGGCCGTCGCCGCGCGCACGCCTCGCTTCGGATACGTGGCCGGCTCGGCGGCAGACGTCGCCCAGGGGCAGCGGCGCGGACGGCTCGGCGGCGTCGCCGCCCGGCTCGTCGGGGAGGCCTACGACGCCGCCGGCGGCCTGGCCAGCGCGGGCGCCCCGCGCGTGATCGTCGGGCGCGGGCTCGTCGACGGCGGCGGCGTCGTCACCAGCCTCGTCGAGGAGTCGGAGGTGCTCGACCGCAGCGGCCAGCCGTGGCCTTCCGACCCGGAAGCGCTGCGCCTGGCGTGGGCGGGCCGACTGGCCGAGGGGAAGGGTCTCGAGGCGCTGCTGGCGGGACTCGCCGGACTCGCTGGGCTGCCCGGCCAGCCGGCCGATCGCCGCGTGGAGCTGGTCATCCTGGGCGACGGTCCGGCGCGTGCCCGGCTCGAGGAGCTGGCCGCACAACTCGGCGTGGCCGACCACGTCACCTGGCGCGGCTACATCGCCGAGCGGGCCCCCTACCTGGCGGCGCTGGCCGCCACCGACCTCTTCGTCTTCCCCTCCCCTGCCGAGGGCTTCCCCAAGGTCGTGCTCGACGCCATGGCTGTCGGCGTGCCGGTGGTGGCTGCGCCCTCGGGCGAGCTCGGAGAGCTGGCGGCGGCGGGCATCATCGAGCCGCTGCCGGCCGTCGACGGGGCTGCCGTGGCCCGGGCGGTGCGCAGTCTCCATGAGCACCCCGAGAAGGCAGTCCAGCTGCGGGCGGACGGCGCCGCGTTCGCCGCGCGACACACGCGGGCCGCCGAGGCCGCACGTCTCGTGGAACTGTGGCGGGAACGCTACCCCGGACTGCCCTGGCTGGACGGTTGATGGCGTTCAGGCGTCGCGCTCGAATGCAAGCTCGCGCGCGAAGAGTTCCCTCAAGCCCACCGTGATGACATCCGGGGCGCTCGTGACCGAGCGCGTGAACCCGGAGCGCGAGACCAGCACGAGTCGGATCCGGCCATCCCCGAGAGACCGCGCCCGCCGGCGGAGCAGTTCGAGGTCGTCCTGGCCGACCGGAGAACGGGACCACTTCACCTCGCCGACCAGCTCGACCCGCGAGGCGCCGACGCCGACGACGTCGACTTCGTCCTCCCCCTGCCACCATGTGCCGACCTCGTGGACGATCGGCATCGCCCCTGCCGCGCCTGCACGGCGAACGTATTGGCGGGCGACCTCTTCGAACAGCCGGCTGACATAGGCATCGAGCTCCTCGTCCGGCAGGGACCGGTCCACGATCGCTGGCGGTCCCATTTGGATGACGGAGCGGCGCGGCTCGAGGATCGTGAAGTAGAAGGCAAGGTATGGGTCTGCGATCCGGTATGCCACCTGACGCGAGCGCAGTTCGGCGCGCCTGGTCACCGGCACGACCCGCTCCAGCAGGCCCATACGGACCAGATCGGCCAGATTGGCCTGAACGTCCGCAGCGCCACCGAGTCCGATCCGCTGAGCGATCTCGTTCGGGGTCACAGCGCCCCTCGCGATGGCGCGGAAGATCGAACCGCGCCGGCTCACCTCGCGGAACTCGGCCTCGAGCAGGTACTCAGCCTCACGGAAGAGTGCGCCGTCCGGCGAAAAAGCGAGCCGCTGGAGGTTGGCGCGAAGTGAGAGCGACGGATCGAAGAGCCGGAGGTAGTACGGCATCCCGCCGGCCACCGCATAGCCCCGGACCCGGTCCACTGGCGGCCATGCGGGCACGAATCTCGCGGCGTTGTAGTAGTCCATCGGCTCGATGCGGGGCCTCATGGTCGCCCGCCCGAAGAGAGGTGCCCGCTGCGAGACCAGGCGATCGACGAGCGCCTGGTCAGACCCGGCAAGGACGAGAAATATCTTCGTTCTCGACCCGGCCTGGTCCCACCATCGCTGGAGAAGCGACGGAAGCTCGGGCGACTGCTCGACCAGATAGGGGAACTCGTCGATCACGACTCCGATCCGTCGCTCCGTCGCTCGTTCGGCGATGAGGTCGAGCATCGCCTGCCAATCGTCCAGCCGGATGGCTGGTGGCCGGCCACTGCGGAACCGGTTCGCGAGAGCCGCAAGGTCGCGGGCTGCGTCCGCGAGCTGATCGGACCGGAGACGCTGCGCCGCGGCGATGTAGGCGACAGGCTTCCCGCGGCTGAACCTGGCGAGCAGCTCGGTCTTTCCGACACGACGGCGACCGGAGACGATGATCAGCTGAGCCTCTCCGGAAGCCCACGCCTCATCGAGGCGGCCGAGCTCGAGGATCCGGTCGACGAAACGACCACGTCCACTCGTCATCTGGTCAGTTCCTTCAGTGAGCCGTGTCTCAGTGAAACATGAATCACTGAGAGGGTGCAACCCCGGCGCCTCGTCTCGTGAGCGCCAGACGACGTGGGCGGGCGGCAGAGGCGCTGCGCTGCTGCGTTACCCTTGGGCGCGTGCTCCTCGCCCCCGTCTTCTGGTCGGCCGTGCTGCTGCTGGGCTGGGTCTACCTCGGCTACCCGGTGCTCGTGGCGCTCGTCGGCCGCCTGCGCCCGCTCAGGCTGCGCGAGGACGCTCCGGCGCCGAGCATCAGCGTGGCCATCGCCGTGCACGACGAACAAGCCCAGATCGCGGCGCGCATCGCCGACGTGCTGGCCCAGGAGGGACCGGGCGTCCAGCTGGCCGAGGTGCTCGTGGGTAGCGATGGCTCCACGGACGCCACCGACGCCGTGGTGCGCGATCTGGCCGCCGCCGAGCCGCGCCTCCGGCTGCTGAGCCTGCCACGCGGCGGACAGACCTCCACGCAGAACGCGCTCTTCGAGGCGGCGCGCGGCGAGGTGGTCGTGCTCACCGACGCCGAGACGCGCTTCGCCCCCGGTTGCCTGGCGGCGCTGGCGCGACCCTTCCGCGACGCGCGCGTGGGCGGTGTCACCGGGCGTCTCGAGTGGCGCGACGAGCACGCCACGGCGACCTCGGCCAACGAGGGCCTCTACTGGCGCTACGAGCGCCGCGTGCGGGCGCTGGAGAGTCGGGCGGGCTTCCTGACCGCCGTGACGGGCGCCCTCTTCGCGCTGCGTCGCACCGCTTACCGCCCCGTGCCGGCGACGGCCTCCATGGATCACCTGCTGCCGCTCTACGTGCGCGAAGCGGGCGGGCTCATCGTCTACGAACCGTCCGCGGTGGCCACCGACCGGCCCATCAGCGGCCTGCGCGAGCAATTCCGCAACCGGTCGCGCACGGCCACGCGCGGCCTGCAGGCCAACCTGTCGATGGCCCGGCGCCTCACGCCGTGGCGGAACGCTCGCGCTGCCACGGCGATCTGGACGCACAAGATCCTGCGCTGGGCCACGCCCTGGCTGCTGGGGCTGGCGGCGATCACGGGCCTCGGCCTGGCCCTCGCCGGGGCACCGCTCTACGGCCTCGTGCCGCTGGGCATCCTGCTCGGGCTGGCGGCCGCGGCCGCGGGGCACCTGGTCGCCGGCAGCGGTCGGAGGCCGCCTCGCGTGCTGGCCTTCGCACGCGCCTTCGCGGTCGTCAACCTGGCCTTTGCCGCCGCGTGGCTGAACGTGCTGCGGGGCCGGCGCATCGAGACCTGGCACCGCGCCGAGTGGACCGTCAGGAGCTGACCGGCGCGTCCTCCGGGGTGGCGGCATCGGCAGCCACGACGCCCGGTGGCGCAGGCAGCCCGAGGCCGGTCCCGGCCAGCGTGAAGGCGATGCTCGAGACCTGCACGAAGAGGAGCGGGTTGTTGAAGGTGGCCGTGATGGCCCAGCCGGCGAACGCGGCGGCCAGCCCGGCGCCCAACCAGCCGGGGCGCCGCAGCAACCAGGCGAACGTGAGCAACCCCCACGCCAGCCCCAGCACGCCCACCACGGCGCCCTCCTCGGCGAAGAAGCGAAGCCATTCGTTGTGGGGCGAGTTGAGGATCGGGTCGCCGTAGACGTCGCCCACGCGACGGTAGCTCCGGAAGCCGTGCCCGGTGAGCGGCCGGTCGAGGAACATGGCCGTCGCCGCGCCCCAGGCGCGCAGCCGGTGGACGTCGCTGGCCACAAGCACCTGCCCGGGCGCCACACGGCCCTCGGGCACGTAGCGGGCGCGAGTCTCGATGTACTCCGGCAGCAGCAGCACGCCGAGCACAAGCCCGGCCGCCAGCAGCCCGACGGCCAGGGCACGCCGCACGCGCCAGGCGAGGACCACGGCCAGGACGAAAAGCGCCAGCAGTGCCGCTCGGCTGAACGTCAGCAGCAGGCAGGCGACCAGCGGCAGGACGGCCACCGCCGCGGCCGCACGCCAACGCCGGGCCGCCCGCGGTCCCAGCACAGCGGCGGCCACGAGGAGCGCCGTCGGTCCGACGAGCATCGACGCCAGCGCGTTGGGCGAGGGGATGACGCCGCTGATGCGGAAGCCGAAGTCCTTGGGCGCGATCAGCCAGCCGAGGAGGCTCCCGCCGAGCGCCGGGGACGCATGGTCGAGCAGCGTCAGCCAGCCGGCGAGCGTGGCACTGGCGACCGCTGCCACGAGCGGGCGGCGGTCGCCCCCGCGAGCGATCCAGGCCACCGCTGCCAGGACCACGATGCCGGCACCGACCCCTGCCAGCCAGTTGTCGAGCGCCGCCTGGGCATAGGCGCGGTCGAAGGTGCGGAAGGTGAGCACGACACCCGCGGCGGTGCCGGCACCGACGCCGAGCCCGAGCAGGAGGGGCGGCGACCAGGGCATCGAGCGCGGGCGCGCGAGGACTCTCACCAGGACGGCCAGGCCCGTGGCGCCGATGACGAGATGCGTCACGCCCAGGAGGCGCCCGACGACCGGCGGCTCGGGGAAGGGCGCGATGGCCGCCGCGAGGACCAGGCCGGCGGAGGGCGAGACGAGCGCGACGAGCACGGCCGCCGCCGCCCAGGCGATGGCCGCGGGCCGGTCCCAGGCGTCGGCGGTGCGCAGCACGAACCATGCCGCCACGAGCAGCGCCGGGACCAGCACGCCGGCCCGGCTGCGCTCGGCGAGCTCCAGGCCGGCGGCATGGAGCGATCGGTAGAGGTCGATCACACCCGGCGCGCGTCCCGGCGTCGGGCCCGGCGGCTGCCCGCTGCGCTCCCCTAGCGCAGCCACGTCTTGAGCATCACACGCAGGAAGCCGAGCCCGTAGCGCAGGCTGGTGCCCTTCTTGGAGGTGCCCGAGGCCCGCCGCCGGATGGTCACCGGCACCTCGACCACTCGCAGGCCCGCGCGCGCCGCGCCCAGCAGCAGTTCCGGGTTGTGGAACTGGTCCTCGGTGAAGGCGATCTCCGAGAGGCGGCTGGCGCGGATGGCGCGGTAGCCGTTGGCGATGTCGCTCACCTCCGTGCCGCCGAGCAGGTTGAGCAGGCGCGTGTAGATGCTGATGCCCACGTTGCGCGTGCGCGACTCGGCCTCGTAGGCGCCCTTGCGCCGCGAGCCGACCACGAAGTCGGCCGCGTCGGCCACGATCGGCCCGACGAGACGCGGCAGCTCGGCCGGGTCGTGCTGGCCATCGGCGTCGAGCGTGACCACGACGTCGACGCCGAGCCGCTCGGCCACGAGGTAGCCGGTCTGGAGCGCGGCGCCCTGGCCGCTGTTGACCGGGTGGCTGACGACGTGCGCGCCGTGGGCCGCCGCGACCGCGGCCGTCCGGTCGCGGGACCCGTCGTCGACGACCAGCACGTGCGTCGGCAGGCCGGCCACCTCCGACGGCACCTCGGCCAGCACCGAGGGCAGGTTGTCGGCCTCTTCGTAGGCCGGGATGACCACCAGCACGCCGCCCAGGTGCTCGCCCACGCGGGCCACCTCCAGCTGCGCGGCGGAGAGCGCCCGGACGAGGCGGCTGACGCGCTGGTTGGCACGATCGGCCCGGGCAAGCGCGTAGAAAAGCAGCAGGTAGGCCAGGGCGACCGAGAGCACCAGCACGGTCACGAGGCGTCCGAGCGGCTCGCCCTCGAGGCCGAGGATGTCCTGGATGGGCCGCACCAGGTCCGGCGCGATGGCCACCGCGGCCAGCCCCAGCCCGGTCAGCAGCAGGAGCGCGGCCGGGAGGCGGCTGCCGCTGCCGCGCCGCCGGAAGCGGACCAGGCCGAGCCAGAGGAGGCCGAGCGCGAGCAGCAGCCCGACGATGCGCAGCAGGCTGATGGTCATCGGCCGGGTGAGCTCCTGTCAGGGCGGCGGGGGCGGCCGCTCCACGCGGAACAGCAGGACGCGTCCGTCGCCGAAGGTCCGCAACAGAGTGTACCGACCGCTCCCCCGCAGGGCCTCGAGGTCGGTCTGGAAGAGGAAGTAGCCGCCCAGGTCGCGTCCCTCCGGACCCGACGTGGCCACCAGCAGGTGGGTCACGTGCCGGCGCTCGAGCAGCTTGGCCGCGGCCTCCCCGTCGGGCTCGAGGAAGAGGCGGCGCGCGAGCAGCAGCAGGCGCGTGGACTCCGACAGGAGGGCCGGCGACTCGAGGTAGACGGCGCGCCCGTCGAGGATGCCCGGCCGGCGCGCGACGGCGGCGATGGAGCCATCCGTGTAGGCGTTCGCCAGCAGCCGGGCGTCGGGCGGCAGGTTGGCGTCGATCCAGCGCAGGGCCTCGTAGCCGACCTCGCTCGTGGCTGCGCCCTGCTCCGGCAGCTCTTCCTCCGACTCGCGTGCCGGCGCGGGCGCGATGGCCGCCAGGGTCACCAGCGCGAGGGCCGCGCCGGCGGCGAGCATCGCCCCGCGCCGCGGCAGCAGCGCGCGCCAGCCGGTCACGAGGAGCCGGTCGAGACCCCAGAGCGCGATGGCGAAGGCGGCCACGGGCAGCATGAGCTGGTAGGGCATCAGGCGGCGCGGCCCGACCCGGGCCGGGACGTAGGTCGACGACAGCTCGAAGAGGAGCCACGAACCGGCGAGCAGGCCGCCACCGAAGAGCCACCAGGTGAGGGCCATCCGCCGCCGCCGGGCGTCCAGCCAGGGCCACGCCGCCGCCGGCAGCAGGAGCAGGGCGCCGAGCATCACCAGCCCGCCCCGGTCGCGGCCGTCGAGGCCATGCCAGACCTGCAGGATCGAGCGCGGCAGCAGGCGGCTGTCAAGGAAGCGGCTGGGCGGCGGCTGGCCGACCAGCGCGGGCGCGACCGACGCCACCAGGAAGTCGAAGGTCGGGTCGCCCGAGAAGCGCCAGCCGGGCGGCATCTCGGCCTCCGGCGGCGGAGGCAGGGCGCCCACGCTACGTCCCGAGCCCGCCACGAATCCCAGCAGGCGCAGGTGCCCGGTGAGCAGGCCGTTGACCAGCGAGCCGGCGATCAGCCCGCCCACGAAGATCAGCGCGCAGGCGCCTGCCAGCCGACGCACGCGGGGCATCGCCGGTCGCCGCAGGCCGAGGCGGCCCGCGCCCAGCCGTGCCACGAGCAGCCTGCCCCCGGCCAGTCCGAGCAGGCCCGGGCCGAGCAGCAGGAAGACCTCGGCGTGGCTGAGGAACGTCAGCGCGGCCGCCGCGCCGGCCAGGGCCAGGGCGCGCCGAGAGCGCTCGGCGAGAGCGCGGTCGGCCAACCAGAGCGTGAACAGCGCGAGCGCCAGCCCGAAGGTCTCGGGTCGGTGGTCGAGGAACTTGCCCGCCAGCCGGACCGTGGCCAGCAGCGCCACGCCAGCCAGCAGCGCCTGCCAGCTCGAGAGCCAGCGGTGGAAGAGAAGCGCGGCCAGCACCACCGCCGCGGCCAGCAGGCCGAGGCGATGCCACTCCAGCTGCCAGAGGGCCTCGCCGGGCACGAGCAGCATGGCCGCGGCTGCGTGCGCCGTGGCCGGCGCGTAGTCGGTCGGGAAGGGCAGCTCGCGGCCCCACTCCACGAGGGTCGCGGGGAAGCGCCCCGCCTCGGCCACGCTCCGCGCGAGATGCAGGTAGTACCAGACCGTCGAGGTGGCCGGGAGCAGGCTGCCGCCGCCGGCGGCCTGCGATGGCACGAGCACGGCGGCCACGGCGAGCGCGGTTCCCGCGACGCCGCCCAGCCAGGCCGCGCGGCTGCGCCGCAGGCGCGAGAGCGGCGCGCGGAGCTCTTGGCGCACCCGGCGCCCGGCGAGCGGCAGCAGGCTCAGCGCCAGCAGGCCCGCGGCGACGATCGGCAGGCGCAGCAGGCCCAGGCCGGCGAGCAGGGTGCACAGCCCAGCAGCGGCCAGTAGACTGACGCCCGCCGCCCGACCGACGACCACCAGCGGTGTGGGCGCGCCCGGCAGCAGCAGCGGTCCGAGCGCCAGGCCGGGCAGCACGAAGAGGAGGGCGAGGGCGATCGCCGTCAGGAGCGCGGCAGGCGCGGAGGCGAACGGGTCCAAGGTGCGCGTGAACCTCGGCGCGGTGCGACGACCGGCGGGCTCCGGCCGGCGGGATGGGCGGTGGACCACGAGTGTACGGCAGCGCCTCGGGTCCTCGGCGGCACTCGGAGGCCTCGGTCCAGGCACGGCGCTGGTGGGCCTGATCGTGCTGGCGATCGCGGTCCACGGCGTGCGCGCGCTCTTCCCGGTCACCCCTCGCGGCGACCTGCTGTACCACGCCGGGCTGGCCCACGCCATCCTGCGCGGCGAGTTCCCACCGGGCGGCCCGTACGAGGGCCTGCCGGCGTACTACCCGCCGGGCTTCCACGTGCTCCTGGCGGGCACCATGGCCCTGCTGCGACTCGACGCGGTCGCCGCAGACACGCTGCTCACCTTCCTGTGGCTGCCGATCCTGCCGCTGACGACGTTCCTGCTGGCGCGCCTCCTGACCGGCCGGTCGTGGGTGGCCGTGCTGGCCGTGGCCCTGACGCTCTTCGGCGGCGGCTACGACCTGCGCCCCGACCGTCTCTGGGTCAACAGCCTCTTCCTCGTCGGCCAGGAGGCATACCCGCTCTTCCCGCGCGACATCGTCTTCGCTCTCCTGCCGCTGGCCGCCTATGCCTGGCTGCGTGGACTGCGGGCGGCCGTCCAGCCCGCGGGCGCCATGCGCGCTCTGGCGTGGACGGTGGGCGCGGGCCTGCTGCTCGGGCTGTGCGCCCTGGTCCAGCTGCAGCTCCTGCTGCCCATCCCGTTCGCCTTCGCGACCGTGGCTGCAGGCGTCGGCTGGCGCCAGCCCGGCAGCCGTCCGCTCGTGGTCGGCCTGCTGGTCGTCCTGGGCGCGCTGTCGGCGGCGGTCGTCGCGCCGTGGTTCCTCGGTCAGCTGGAGGCCATCCGTCGCAACGGCGGCGTGGCGCTCGAGTCATCCGAGGCCCTGCTGCCGGCCCGCTTCGGCTTCTGGGCCTACGCGCGCCAGTTCGGGCTCTTCCTGCCCTTCGCGCTGGTCGGTTCGGGCGCTGCGCTCCTCTTCCTGCGCCGCCCGGACGGGCCACGCGCCGCGGGCGAACCGGTGGGCCGCTGGCGGCCGACCTTCCCGGAGGCGCCGCTGCTGCTCCTGCCCTGGTTCGCGCTGCCCTTCCTGCTGGCGGTCCTCTACGACCCCTCGTGGCCGTTCGAGGACGCGCTCCGGCCGCAGCGGCTCTGGCTCATCTCGAGCCAGCCGGCCGCCATCCTGGCCGCCATCGGCCTGGTGGCCGCGGTCGAGTCGCTCCGGCCCGGCCGGCGCTGGCGGCCGCGGCTGGCAGCACCACTCCTCGTGGGCGCGATCCTCGTCGCGTCGGTGCCGACCACGGTGGCCACGCTGCGCGTCCTCTTCGACACCTGGTTCCTGCCCATCTACGCGCACCTCGACCTGGTCGAGGACCGGGTGCCCGACTTCGCCGCCCTCGTGGGCGAGCCGGGGCCGAGACGCGTCCTGCTGACCTATGAGGACTGGTCGTCGCTGGCCTGGTACCAGACGGCGGCCTGGGTGGTGGCCGTGAAGCCGCCCGGCTACGCCAAGCTGGCCTACGATCCGGCCATCTTCACGGGGCGTGCGCAGGGCGATCGGCGCCGGGACGTGGCGGCCGCCTTCAGCGGTGACGGCGCGGCTCTGGCGCGCACCGCCGACGCCTACCGGGCAGACCGCATCCTGCTCGCCCGGCGCGACGCGGCCTGGGGTCTCGTGGACCGCACGGCGGCGGTGGTCCTGGCGAACGACCCCGCGGCGGCCAGTGGCGCCGCCGCACACGTCGAGGGCAACGGCTGGGACGCGGTCGAGCTCGGCGCCGGGAATCGCCTGGCACTGGGAGAGCTGCCCGCCGACACACCGCTGCAGCTCGAGGTGCGCCTTCAGGGGGAGCGGCAGAACCGGCCCGCTCCGGCGCGCAGGCTGCGCCTCATCGGCCTGGCTCCCGACGGGTCGAAGCGTGAGCTGGCCGCGCTGGTGGCCCCACCGAGCGGCATCGAGCTGTGGCAGGTGCTGCCGGCGACGGTGACGCTGGCCCCCGGCGAGCGACTCGCCGTCGAGGCGCTTGACCCGCTCGTGCTGCAGTCGGTGCGCGGCTTCGTGCCGGGCGCCGTCCCGCCGCCGGGCTGGAAGGTGGCCCGTGAGACCCCCGAGGCCGTCCTCCTCGAGCGCGCGCCGTGACCCGGCTGCTGCGCAACCCGCTCGTCTGGCTGCCGCTCTGCACGATCCTGCTCGGCCTCGTGGCCTGGCGCTCGCGCGTCTGGGAGGCGCCCGAGCGTCTCGGGGCGGTCGAGCCGCTGCCGCTCCTCGCCGCGACGGCGCTCTGCGCGCTGATCGCCGTGCTCTGGGCGCTGCGCTCGGCCGACCTGCTGGCCGCCGCGGGCCGGCCGGTGCCGGCGGCGACGCTGGTGCCCATGACGGCCTTCGCCAACACCATCAACAACCTCACGCCCGGCTCGGTGGGCGAGCTGCTGCGCCTCTATCTGCTGCGCGCCCATCACGGCGTCGACTACGCCACCGGCGCCGCGGTCGTGCTCATCGAGCGCGTCGTGGCCATCGGCTACCTCTCGGGCAGCGCACTCCTGCTGTGGCTCGCCGTCCTCGACCTGGTGCCCCTGCCCGCCGTCGTGCTCGGGCTGGTGCTGCTGGCCGGCCTGCCCGGGCTGCTCTACCGCATGGGACTGCGGCCCACGGCGATGCTGACCGAGCTGCCCCTCGGCGGCCCCCTGGGTCCCGAGCGCTGGGCCCGCTGGAGCGCCGGCCTGGGGCGAACCGATGCCACCATCGCGCGGCTCCTCGGTGACCCCCGCCGGGCGACCGTCTTCGCCATCTCGACGGCCGCCGTGCTGGCCTGCTACACGGCGCAGCTCTGGCTCGTCGCATGGGCCGTGGGCGTGACCCTCGACCCGATCGCCGCCTGGGCCATCCTGGGCCTCGGCATCACCGCGGGCGTCCTCTCGCTGCTGCCCTTCGGCCTCGGCGCCACCGACGTGGTGATCGTCGGGCTGCTCGGCACGCAGGGCGTGCCGCCCCTGGAAGCCGCCGCCATCACCTTCGGCTACCGCCTCGTTTCGACGCTGCCGCTGGGGGTGGCGGGCGGCCTCTCCTATGCCCTCCTCGCGGCGAGCCTCCCGCAGAGCGGCACGAGCGGAGCCCTGCAGGCGGCACGCGCCGGGCTTGCCCAGGCCGACGCGCCGGCCGCTGAAGCGCCGGCCCCGAGCGCTGCGGACCGGTGATGACGGCGGCGCTGGCGTTGATCGGCCTGCTGGCCGGCTTCGGTGCGGCGTTCCTGCTCCTGCGGCCTGCGGTCACCCGGCTCGGCCTCGGCATCTGGCACCCGGCGGTCGCCTGGCTGTCGCTGGAGGCGCTCTTCTTCGCCATCGGCGCGCCCATCGTGGCCGGCGCCACGGGGCGGCCCGGGCCTGCCCTCTACGTGGCCGCGTTCGTGGCCGCGTTCGGGTTGGGCGTCGCCGCCAGCGACGCGCTGGCGCGGTCGCGCATCGCCCGGGCATCGCCGGCGCCGGACGAGGACCGCGACACGGTAGTCACGACCGTCACCGACGGCACGGGCGCCGCCGTGCGCCCGTTGGTCGCCGCCGCCCTCGCGGGCGCGGCGCTCGTGGCGGTCCTGCCCACGCTGTTACGCGTCGGCATCCCCTTCCTGACGGGGGACGTGACCGGCGCCCGCGTGGAGTTGACCGGGCTGCCGGTGCAACTCGTCCGCGTGGCCCTGCCGGCGGCTGCGGCGGCGGCTCTGCTGGCACACCTGGCGCGCCGCACGCCGCGCACGCGGCTGCTCGCGTGGGGCGTCGTGGGCGGGGCGTTGCTCTTCGAGATCCTGCTCGCCAGCCGGTACCTGCCCGCCGAGTTGCTGGCGACGCTGCTGCTGGCACTGGGCGTCGCCGGCCGGCGACTGCCGTGGCGGGGGCTGGCGCTGGTGGCCCTCTTGGCGGCCACCGCCTTCGCCGGCGTGCAGGTGCTGCGTGCCTCGGAGCAGGCCTCGGGGCGCGAGCTGGCGTTCGCCGTCGAGCGCACCGTCAACCGGGTGCTGCTCATCCAGCCGCGCACGCTCGACGCACTGCAGCAGGCGATCCCCGCCGAGCAGCCGCACTTCGGTGGCCTCACCTGGCTGCGGCGGCTGGGCCCGGCGCTGGGGCAACCGGAACCACCGAACCTGGGCTACTGGATCTACCCGCGGCTCTTCCCCGCGCAGACGCCGCCGGGCTACCTGGCGCCCGGCCTGGTGGGCGAGGCCTGGGCCAACCTCGGTGCCGCCGGCCTGGGCCTGCCCTTCCTGCTGGGTGTCGCCGTGGAGCGTCTGGGGGCGCTCGTCGCACTGCGACGTCGCGGCCCCGCCGACGTCATCGCGGGCGCGCTGGCCATCCTCTTCGTGGCGCGCACGCACGCCCTCGGCGTGAACGGCCTGCTGCTCCTGGCACTGCTGGTCGCCGGCTGGCGCCTGCTGGCGGCAAGGCTCGACGGCCTCGACGGGGCGCTCGTCCGGACCCTGCGCTGGCGCCTCTAGCGCACGCTCAGGGCGAGGGGAGAGCGGTCGTGGTCGGCGAGAGGTCGGGGGACCAGCTGCCGAAGGGGCGCGGCGGCGGGAAGTGACGCTCGATCCAGGCTCGGCAGACATCGAGGCGGAGGGCGAACTCGCCGGGCGCGCGGCCGGTGGCATAGGTCCGCGGGCCGAAGACGACGCGCTGGGCACGGGCCGAGTCGGCCCGCATGAGCACGGTGTACAGCTCGGGCGCCCGCTCGAGCGGCAGGTCCGTGCGCGCCGTGCTGGCCGCGATGGCCAGCAGCCGCGGCAGCCCGGCGACACCCCGGCTGCGTACCCGGTCGAGCACCGCCATCAGCAGCAGCTGCTGTCGCCGGGCCCGCCCGAAGTCGTTGTCGCCCTTCCTTGAGCGAGCGAGGATGAGCGCATCGTCCCCGTCGAGATGGCTCTTGCCGGCGGGAAGGCCCCAGCCGGTGACGGTCCGGGAGACCGAGTAGTACGGGTCGTAGTAGGCCCGATCGAGGACCACGTCGACGCCGCCGATGGCATCAACGAGGCGCTTCACGCCAGCGAAGCCGAGCAGCACGTAGCCGTCCACCTCGATGCCGAACGCGCGCCCGACGGCGGCCTTCATGGCCCGACCGCCGTCGCCCGTCTCAGACTCCAGGTACTGGTAGAGCGAGTTGACCTTGGGCCCATAGGTCCCGCTTTCCGGGAGCGGGAAGTCGACCGCGTCGCGCGGGATGCTGAAGGCCGCTGTCCTGCGCGTGCTCGGATCCACGCTCACGACCATGATGGCGTCGGTCCGGTTACCCGGATGGGCCGGCCGGTAGTCGGAGCCGAGCAGCAGCATGGTCAGCCGCCCGTCGGTGCCCAGCAGCGGGTCGGCGCCGGGCGGCGTCGGCGACGGGCTGGGCGTGGGCTGCGGGGGCGGGGTCGGGGTCGGTGGCAAAGCCGGCGCGGGCGTCACCTTCGGCGACGGGTCGAGATCGCCGACGAGACCGGGCTTGCCGGCCAGCACCAGCAGCAGCCCGGCGAGCACGGTGACGGCGACGACGGGCACGGCCAGCGCGGCGAGGCGACTGCGCCGGTCCATGCCGCGCCAGACCTCTTGCGGTGTCGGCACGGCCTGACGCTACCATGCGCCGGGCGAGCCGTACCTCGGTGACCCACCGCCGCCGGTACGGAGGCTGCACCAGTACCACCGCCGGTATTCGCTGGTCCGAAGGTGCGCTATCCGTGGCCTCCTTGCCCTGCGACCATCTCGTCGGCGGCCGCCGCGCCAGGGCACACGCGAACGCACGGCGACCGCCTCCATCTTCGACAGGGAGCTGAGACAGAACGTGGACATCCTGCGCACCGCCCTTGCCCGCCGCCGCCAGCTGGTGCTGCTGGGCGTCCTCGCCCTCGGCCTGGTGCCCGGTGCCCTGCCCGTTTCTGCGGCGGTCTCCTACCCGCGCACGGCGCCGATGGTGCTGCAGAACGTGCCCATCGAGGACCTGCAGGCGAACCGCAATGGCATCTGCACCTACGCGCGCGCCGGCCGCTTCACGCACGTCATCAAGAACACCAGCGGGCCGCTCGGCGCGAAGGCATATCTGAACGCTTCAGCCGCCTGTGGCCTGAAAGTCATCTTCCACTTCTCTGCCACCGTCAGCGGCGGCACCGTCTACCCCTCGCGCGTCGCCTACTGGGTCGGCGTGGTCAAGGGTCACCCGGCCCTCTACGGCTATCTCTCGGTCAAGGAGCCGTCCTGGATCGGCATCAACGCCACCGAGATCCGCAGCCTCTACAGCGCCTTCAAGAAGGCCGACCCCTATCGCCCGGTCATCGCCCTCTTCGGCGACGTGCCGCACTTCGGCCAGTCGGTCAATCCCTACACCGCCGGCATGGCCGACATCGTGATGGTCGACTGGTACCCGGTCGAGACCTACAACAAGGGCTGCTCGACGAGCGGCTCCGTCTACCTCGGCGGCGCCTCGACCTGGTTCCCCAAGGTGCGCAGCATCGTTGCCACCAAGACGCCCGGCCGGCCTATCTGGCTGATGGTCCAGACGCACAAGTACCTCAAGCCCACCTGCCACAAGAAGCAGCGGCCGACCCAGTCCCAACTCTACCGGCAGGTGCGCGAGGGCTTCGCCTACCTGCGGGCCCGGGGCGTCGCTTTCCACGTCTGGTCGAACCCGAACTACAACATCGACGAGCGGCGCGACCCGACCATGGTCTCGTGGATGGCGGGGCTGGCGGCAAAGGTCCGCGCCGGCACCTTCCAGTAAGCACTCCTGCGGGGTCCCCCGGGGCGTAGCCCCGTGATAGGGTCCGCGCCCATGCCGACCTCGACGTCACCGAGGCCGCTCCCCGCCCGCGCCGCGCGGCGCCTCGCCGTGGCCGCCTTCGGGCTCTCGCTGTTGCTGGCCTGCTCAACGACCCCGGCTCCCACGCCAGTGGCGCCCCAGGCGGCCCTGCCGACGCAGGCCCCGACCGCCGCGCCCGTCACGGCGGCGCCGTCGGCCGTGCCCGCCTCGCCCTCACCGTCCCTGAGCGCGACCGCTTCGCCCAGCCCGGGCCCGGGCGGCACCGGTGGTGGTGGCTGTGCCGACTGCTTCGGGGGCGACGGATCCGGCGGCGCCGGCAACGGCTCGCTACTCGGGCGTGACGGGCGCCTGACCGTGCTGCTGCTCGGCTCCGACGCGCGGCCCTCGCATCCCGGCACCCGGACCGACACGATCATGGTCGCCAGCATCGATCCGAACACGGGCCGCACCGCCGTCGTGAGCGTCCCGCGCGACGTGGCGCGCTTCCCGCTGGCCTCGGGTGGCAGCTACGGCCCGAAGGTCAACGGCCTCTACGCCTGGTACGTCTCCCGCCTCGGCGCGACCCGCGGCGGGCGGGCCATGAAGGCGGCCGTCGGCCGCGCCCTCGGGGTCGAGGTGGATCACTACGTGCTCATCGGCATGACCGGCGTGCGCCGCCTCATCGACCAGGTCGGCGGCGTGGACGTCTACGTCTCGAAGACGATCCGCGACCCCTATTACTGGGTCAGCGCGACCCGCCGCGGAGTCGTCTTCCCACGCGGCTGGAACCACCTCGACGGTCGCCGGGCGCTGATCTTCGCGCGCACTCGCAAGGGCGACAACGACTTCGAGCGGGCGCGCCGGCAGCAGCAGCTGGTGGCCGCCGCGGCGGCGGCCGTCGAGCAGCGCGGCCTCGAGAAGCTGGGCACGATCATCTCGCTCGGCCGGCGCTTCGTGCGCACGGACCTGCCGCTGCTCCAGGCGCCGCGCGTCTTCCAGATCGTCGCCCGGGCCGACCTGCGCAACGCGCGGCGTGCCGTGCTCGGACCGTCTCGTTACGCGTACTCGATCGGCGGCTCGAGCTATGCGCTGCGGCTGTCGACGGTGCGCAGCCTCATCGACGCCTGGATGCCCGCCGTCAAGGCACCCGCGCCGGCACCGTCGCCCGCGCCGCTGCCAAGCCCCTCGCCGGCCGGCGCACCGATGAGCTCGCCGCTGCCCTGACCCCCGGCCGAGTCCGAGCGCGCGCCCGGCGTGCAGTCTTCGGCACCGACACGGCCTCGAGGTCGCCGCCGGCCGAATCGGGCCATCGCCCACCACCCGCCGGCCCACCGAGAGCCCCGCCGGTCGAATCGGGCCCGGGATTGCGTTCAATGCAACAGAACTGCCGATCCGTGGGTCGGTGTTGCATCAGACGAACCAACACGGACACCCGACCCTCCGGCTGGCCCATATCCCGGGCCTTGACGACCCGCCCGGAGGTCTCTCAAGCCGGATCCGCACACCAGGTGCAGCAGATCGCCCCTGAGCGTGCCCACCCGTTGCAGTCGATGCATCGTTCACCGAAGTTCCGGGCGCGCCGTGCTCCGTTGGTTCGTTTGATGAAACACTGCCCGGTGGACGCCGACCTGTGGTCACTGGGCCGGTCATGGTGCGCCGGCTGCACTTCTGCCGATCGATGGCGGCCGCCGCGCCCGTACGGTGGCGGCGGGCGGATGGCAGGCCGCTACATCATGACCAGGCCGCCGTCCACCGCCAGCACCTGGCCGGTGATGTAGGCCGCCTCGTCGGAGGCGAGGAAGGCCACCGCGCTGGCCACCTCCTCGACCGTGCCGAAGCGGCCCAGCGGCGTCTGGGCCTTGATCGCCTCCTGGATGTTCTCGGGCAGCGTCTCGGTCAGCTCGGTCAGCACGAAGCCGGGCGCCACGGCGTTGGCGGTGATGCCGCGCGAGGCCAGCTCGCGGGCCGTGGCCTTGGTCAGGCCGATGAGCCCCGCCTTGGCCGAGGAGTAGTTGGCCTGGCCGGCGTTGCCCGCCTGGCCCGAGACGCTGCTGATGTTGATGATCCGGCCCGAGCGCGCCTTGAGCATCGGCCGGGTGACCGCCTTGGTGGCGTAGAAGGCGCCGAAGAGGTTCGTCTCGAGCACGTCGCGCCAGGCCTCGATGCTCATGCGCATGATCAGGTCGTCGCGCGTGATGCCCGCGTTGTTGACCAGGATGTCGACCTTGCCGCAGGCCTCGAGCGCCGCCGCCACGAGCCCCTCCGCCGTGGTCGGATCGGTCACGTCGCCCTGGAACGCCACTGCCCGGCGGCCCTTCGCCTCGACGAGGGCCTTCGTTTCCATGGCCGCCGCCTCGTTACCGCGATAGCTGAAGGTGACGTCGGCGCCCTGCTCGGCCAGGCGCAGCGCGATGGCGCGCCCGATGCCGCGCGAGCCGCCCGTCACGATGGCGCTCTTGCCGGTCAGGTCGATCACTCCGCTTCTCCTCCTTTGGGGCCGGCGCCTCAGCGCACGGGGTGCGAGGCCGGCTCCGGCTCGCCCGGCACGACGTCGTCGAGCGGCACCGGCGGCCCCGAGGCGAGCACCTCCAGCAGCCGCGGCGGCATCGGGTCGACCGAGTCCCAGTCGACCGGTGCGCGCACCGAGGCCACCGGCACGACCGACTCGGCGCGCTTGCCGTGCGCCGGGTCGGCGGTCCACTCGACGGCCGCGGCGCCGCTCGTGAAGCCTGCCCCGAAGGCGACGAAGACGACCTTGTCGCCGACCTTGACGCGGCCGGAGTCGACCGCCTCCGCGAGCGCCAGGCCGACCGAGGCAGCCGACGTGTTGCCGTAGCGGTCGACGTTGACGAACATCTTCTCCATGGGCAGGCCGAGGCCCTTGGCGACGGCCTCGATGATGCGGATGTTGGCCTGGTGCGGGATGAAGAGGTCGACCTCGTCGGGCTGCCAACCCGCGCGCTCGATGGCCGTGAGCGCCGACGAGGCCAGCGTCTTGGTCGCGTAGCGATAGGTCTCCTTGCCCTCCATGCGCACGTAGTGCTCCCCGCGCTGGAAAGTCTCCGGCGCAGGGGGGCTCTTCGAGCCCCCTGAAGGCAGCCAGATCATGTAGGCGCCGTCGGGGTCGGTCGTGAGCTCCAGGCCGGCCATGCCGCCGCCCGGCTCGTCGGAGGCCGAGACGACCACCGCGCCGGCGCCGTCGCCGAAGAGGATGCAGGTGCTGCGGTCGCTGTAGTCGAGGAAGCGCGTCAGCACCTCGGCCCCGATGACCAGGGCGTTGCGGTACATGCCCGAGCGGATGTAGGCGTCGGCCGTGGCATAGGCGTAGACGAAGCCCGAGCAGGCGGCCATGACGTCGAAAGCGACCGCACGCCGGTTGCCGATGGCCTCCTTGACCAGCACCGCCGTGGCCGGCATCCAGTAGTCGGGCGTGAGCGTGGCCACCAGGATGAGGTCGATCTCGTCGGGCTCGAGGCCGGCCACGGCGATGGCCCGCTTGCCGGCCACGGCGGCCAGAGTGGCGGTCGTCTCGTGCGGCGCTGCGACGCGGCGCTCGCGGATGCCGGTGCGCGTGCGGATCCACTCGTCAGAGGTGTCGACGAGCTTCTCCAGGTCGGCGTTGGTGAGGACGCGCTCCGGCGCGTACATGCCCCAGCCGGTGATGCGCACGCTCCGCGGTAGCTCCATGGCTCGTTCCTCTCGCCTCTGCTGCTGCCGGCTCAGGCCGGTTCTACCTCGATGAGCGGCTGCTTCGCCTTCACCAGCTTGCCGTTCTCGGCCACGATGCGCACGACCTTGCCGGTGACGTCGCTCTTGATCTCGTTGAAGAGCTTCATGGCCTCGATGAGCCCGATGACCTGGCCGGTGCTGACTTCGCCACCGACGCGCAGGTAGGGCGCGGCGCCTGGGGCCGGCGAGGTGTAGAAGATGCCCGTCAAGGGGGCCAGCACCGTGTGCGTCCCGCTCTCGGGCGCGGCGGCGAGAGCGGCCGGCGGCGCGCCGCCGGCTCCGGAGGCGCCTCCACGCTCGGCCGGTGGGAGCGCGGCCAGGCCCGTCAGCGCGGCCAGCAGCGACGGGTCGAGGCCGTCGGGCAGGACGCCCGGCTTGCGCAGCCGCAGCGAGGTGCCGCCCACCTGCACCTCGAGCTCGTCGAGGTCGGAGCTGGTCAGCAGCCGTTCGAGCTGGTCGATGAGCGCAAGCAGCTCGGCGGTCTCGCCGTCCGGGCCGCGCTCGCCGGTGGGGCCTACAGGTGCGCCACCTGCCGCAGATGCGGCGCGCTTGCCGGCGCGGGCCGACTTGTCCGTGGTGGAGTCGCTGGCGGCGCCGGGTCGCGCCTCGCCGGCGGCTGCCTCGGCGGGCAGCGGCTCGTCCGACACGCTCAGCCCTCCCAGCGCCGCAGCACGAGCACCGCGTTCTGGCCGCCGAAGCCGAAGGCGTTGACGAGGGCGACGCGCATCTCGCGCTGGCGTGCCGTGAGCGGGGTGCAGTCGAGCTCGCCCACGGATGGGTCGGGATCGGTCAGGTTGAGCGTGGGCGGCACGCAGCCGGTGAGGAGCGCCTGGATGGCCGCCACGGCGCCGATGGCGCCGGCTGCGCCGAGCGTGTGGCCGATGGCGCTCTTGGTGGCGGTGATGCTGACCTTCGGGGCGTGGTCGCCGAAGACCGTTCGGAAACCGGCCAGTTCGGACGGGTCGCCCTCGGGCGTGCTCGTGGCATGGGCGTTGACGTGGTCCACCTCGGAGGGGTCGATGCCCGCCTTCTGGAGCGCACGCCGCGCGGCGCGCACGGCGCCGGCACCGCCCGGCGCCGGCGTGGTGATGTGGTGGGCGTCGGCCGAGGCGCCATAGCCGCAGACCTCGGCCAGGATGCGTGCACCACGCCGCTCGGCGTGGCCCAGCTCCTCGAGTACCAGCGTCGCCGCACCCTCGGCCAGGACGAAGCCGTCGCGGCCCGCGTCGAAGGGCCGGCTGGCGGCCTCGGGCGCGTCGTTGCGCGTGGAGAGGGCACGCATCGCGGCGAAGGCGCCCACGATGCCCTCGACCACGGCCGCCTCCGAGCCGCCGGCGAGCATCGTCTCGGCGTCGCCGCGCAGGATCGTCTCGGCCGCTTCGCCGATGGCGTGGCCGCCGGTGGCGCAGGCGCTCACCGTGGCGTAGTTGGGGCCCTGGGCGCCGAAGCTGATGGCCGTCTGGCCCGAGGCGAGGTTGGCGATGGCCATCGGGATGAAGAAGGGGCTGAGCCGGTCGGGACCGCGCGTCACGTGCACGCCGATCTGCTCGAAGAGGGTCGTCGAGCCACCCAGACCGGAACCGATGATGGCGCCCGTCTGCTCCGCCTCTGCGCCCTCCAGCCGCTCGGGCAGGCCGGCCTGGTCCATCGCCTCGCGCGTGGCCACCAGCCCGAGCTGCGTGTAGCGGTCGTTGCGCCGCACGTCCTTGCGGTCGAGGACCCGGCTCGGATCGAAGCCACGCACCTCGCCGGCCATCCGGCTCGCGAGGCGGGACGGGTCGAACGACTCGATGGTGCGCACGCCGGACTCGCCGGCCACGAGCCGCTGCCAGGTGCTGGCCACGTCGTTGCCGAGCGGGGTCACGGCACCCATGCCGGTGACCACGACGCGCCGCCTGCCGATGGGCGTCACGCTCATCCCACGAACCTCCCCCGCCGCACGGTCGCCGCGCGGTAGATATCGCCGGGCAGGCCGCGCTGGCTCAACTCGTCCGAGACCGGCTGCGTGTCGTACTCGGTCCGGCGCAGCTCGGCGCGCGGTCCCTCGTCGTCGATGGTCAGCAGGGCCCAGGCGGCGCCGGGGTCGCCGTCGAAGGCGTAGCCGCAGGAGCCCGGGTTGCAGATGAGCTTGCGGCCCACCTCGCGCAGGTCGGCCACGTGGGTGTGGCCGCAGGCGACCACGATGGCATCGGTGCGCGCCAGTCGCTCGGTGGTCACGGAGATGTCGAGGTCGACCGCGAGGCCGCCCGTCTGGCTGCCGGGCGAACCGTGGCAGACGAGCACCAGCGGGTCCCCCTCGTCAGCCTCGCGGATGCGCCGTTCGGCGGCCAGGCGACGCAGCCAGCCCAAGTCATCGGCGGTGAGCGCGTCGTGCGCCCACTCGGCGGCGGCGCGGTGGCCGTCGGGGATCTCGTCCAGCCAGGGGAAGGCGGCGGCGAAGTCGAAGTCGGCCACGGCCACGTCGGTGTTGCCCTGCACCACCACGGCGCCCTTCGCCTCCAGCTCGCGCACGCGCGCCACGACCTCGGCCGGTCGCGGACCGTTCATGACCAGGTCGCCCGTCACCGCGACCAGGTCGGGCTTGGCCTTCTTGACCTCGACCAGGGCAGCGTCGAGCGCGGCGATGTTGCCATGGATGTCGCCCAGGACGGCGATGCGCAGCGCCATCAGCGCAGCACCCCTTCGGGCGGGATGATGAACGAGAGGAGCGCCTCGCAGGCGACCTCTCCGTCGACGCTGGCCACGCCGCGGCCCCGGCCGAAGCGCCGGCCGAGCTTCTCCATGGTGACCTCGAGCGTGAGCGTGTCGCCCGGCACGACGATGCGCTTGAAGCGGCACTCATCGATGCCTGCGAAGAGGCCGATGCGATCGCCGAAACCCTCCTGCTTGGCCACGTAGACGGCCATCGTCTGGGCCAGTGCCTCGACCTGGAAGACGCCCGGCATCACCGGCAGACCCGGGAAGTGGCCCTGGAAGTACCACTCGTTGGCGGTCACGCCCTTCACGCCCACGATGCGCTGCCGTTCAGGGTCGTACTCGACGATGCGGTCGACCATCAGGATCGGCCAGCGATGCGGGATGAGCGCCTCGATCTCGCGCGTGGTGTGGACCACGCCCGCGGAGCGTGTCGGATCGGCAGCAGCGGCTTCGGTCATCGATGCGTCCCGTGAGTCAAGAGCGCAACGGCGGGCACGGTCATCCGCGTGCTGCCGCCACGAACGCGGCGCTGCCCACCCGATCCAACAGGTTCGTGGTGAACGAGCCGTCCAGGAAGTGCTGGTTCTCCAGCAGTGCCAGGTGGAACGAGGTGTTGGTGAGCAGCCCGTCGACCACCAGTTCCTGGAGTGCGACCCGGCCGCGGGCGATGGCCGTCTCCCGGTCGGGCCCCCACACAACGAGCTTGCCGAGGAGCGAATCGTAATACGGGGGGACCTCGTAGCCGGCGTAGAGGTGGCTGTCCATGCGCACGCCCGGCCCCGACGGCGGCAGGTACGCCTCGACGGAGCCGGCCTGCGGGCGGAAGTCGTGCGCCACGTCCTCGGCGTTGATGCGGAACTCGATGGCATGGCCGCGCAGCAGGACGTCGGCCTGGGAGTAGCCCAGCGGCTCGCCGGCGGCCAGGCGGATCTGCTCGGCCACCAGGTCGATGCCCGAGAGCATCTCGCTTACCGGGTGCTCGACCTGGATGCGGCAGTTGATCTCGATGAAGTAGTAGCGGCCGTCGCCGTCCACGAGGAACTCGAGCGTGCCCAGGTTCTCGTAGCCGGCGGCGACCACGGCGCGCACGGCGTCCTCGCAGAAGCGCGCCCGAGTCTCGGCGTCGAAGGCCGGCGTGGGTGCCTCCTCGACCACCTTCTGGTGCCGCCGCTGCACGCTGCAGTCGCGCTCGCCGACGTGCACGCCGTGGCCGTAGCGATCGACCACCACCTGCACCTCGACGTGACGGTTCTCCTCGAGCCACTTCTCGAGGTAGAGGGAGTCGTCGCCGAAGGCGGCACGCGCCTCGGAGCGGCAGATGGTGAGCGCCTGTTCGAGCTCGCGCGGCGAGCGGACCATACGCATGCCGCGCCCGCCGCCGCCGGCCGAGGGCTTGATGAGCACCGGGTAACCGATGCGCTCGGCCTCGGCCAGGGCATGCTCGTCGTCGCGCAGCATGCCCACGGAGCCGGGCACGGTGGGCAGGCCGTGGCGCGCCAACAGCTGGCGCGTGCCGGCCTTCGAGGCGAAACGCTCGAGCACTTCGGGAGGGGGCCCGATGAAAGCCAGTCCGTGGTCGATGACCATCTCGGCGAAGCTGTCGTCCTCCGACAGGAAGCCGTAGCCGGGGTGGATGGCATCACAGCCGCTGACGATGGCGGCGCTGATGATGGCCGGCGCCGAGAGGTAGCTGCGCTTGGCCTCGGCCGGGCCGATGCAGATGGCCTCGTCGGCCAGCTGCACGGCGCGCGATTCGCGGTCGGCCTCGCTGTAGGCGACCACGGCGCCGATACCGAGGCGGCCGCAGGCACGCAGGATGCGCAGGGCGATCTCGCCGCGGTTGGCGATGAGGATCTTGTTGAACATCAGCCGCCCGCCTCGGCGGCCGCAGCCGAGGCCACCAGGTCGATGCGCAACAACTCCTGGCCATACTCGACCGCTTCGCCCTGCTGGGCCAGCAGGCGCCCGACGACCCCATCGGCGGGGGCGACGACTTCCTGGCGCACACCCAGCACGTCGATGTGGCCGATGACGTCGCCCGCATGCACGCGATGGCCGGTGGCCATGCCTTCGAGCGGCAGGTAGTAGCCGACCGCCGGCGAGGTGGCCGGCACGCGCGACAGCTCGCGTCCCACGACGCGCGTCGCGGCCGCCGGCTCGCCACGTCCGGGGCCCACGGCCGAGAGCAGCGTGCGCACCGGATCGGCGGCTGGCTGGCCGTCGGCGGAGCTGCCACGGCCGTCGGTGCTCGGACCGGCCGGGGCCGTGGCCGTCGCGCCCTCGGGCGCCGGGACAGCCGCAGCCGCAGGGGTGGCGCCACCCGCGGGCGCCTCCTGGCGCGGGCGCGGCTGATGCCGACGCTCCAGACCCGACCGCCGCTCGCCGGCGAGGTCGGAGCCCCCGCCCGCGGGCTTGCGCAGCCGCACGCGCCAGCCGTTCTCGGCCACCTCGAGCTCGGCCAGCTCGCTCGCACCGAGCCGTGCGATGAGGGCCGGCAGGACCTCCTGGCTCAGTCGACGGATCTCGCCGCGTTCGCGTGTCGGCACCTAGATCTCCTCCCGCAGCGGCGGCTCGTCGCTCTCGTCGGCGGCCTGCGGCCGGAGCGGGCCGCGGTCGGGTCCGCCGAGGGTGATGCGGCCGACCTCGAAGAGGGTGCGCAGCCGGTCGGTCAACCCGCCGCGCTCGGGCCTTGCCGAAGGGGCGGCCTCGACCGTGGCGTAGGCGCCCATGGTGCGGAAGCGTCCGTAGCGTTCGGCCACCAGCTCGTCCGGGTCGCGCTGGGAAAGGGCGGCCAGATGGCCGGCGATGGCGCCGCGCAGGCGGCGCGCCGTCTCGGCGGCATCGGTGTGCGCCCCTTCGCCCGGCTCGGTCACGACTTCGTCGACGACGCCCAGCGCGACCTGCTCACCGGCGGTGAGGCGCATCGCCAGCGCGGCCTCCTCCGCTGCCTCGGCCGTGCGCCACAGGATGCTGGCGCAGCCTTCGGGGCTGATGACCGAGTAGATGGCGTTCTCGAGCGCGATGACCACGTCACCCACGGCCAGTGCCAGCGCGCCGCCCGAACCGCCCTCCCCGGTGATGACGACCACGACCGGCGTGCGCAGCGTGCTCAGGCGGCCGATGCAGCGGGCGATCGCCTCGGCCACGCCGCGTTCCTCGGAGGCCGGGCCGGGGAAGGCGCCAGGGGTGTCCACGAGCGTCACGAGCGGCAGTCGGAAGCGCTCGGCCAGCTCGAAGAGGCGCAGCGCCTTGCGGTAGCCCTCAGGGTGAGGCATGCCGAAGTTGCGATGGATGTTCTCCTCGGTGTCGTCGCCCTTCTGGTGGCCGACCCAGACGATGCGTCGCCCGTCTAGCGAGGCCAGCCCGCCGACGATGGCTGGGTCGTCGCGGAAGAGCCGGTCGCCGTGGAGCTCGACCACGTCGCTGCCCATGGCCGAGATGAGCTCGAGCGTGTGCGGCCGGCGGGGCTTGCGCGCCAGCTGGACGCGCGACCAGACCGCCGCGCGCAGGGCCTCGTCAGTGGCGCCCGCCTGGCCGACTGCCGGGTTGGGCAGGGTCTCGGTCATCGGGGCTGTCCGCTGCCGGGCTCGGTCGAGGCCGGCCGCGCAGCCGGGGCAGCGCGCTCGGGGGTGCCTCGCTCATCGTCGCCGGCCAGGGCGTCGAGGAAGGCCAGGGGCCGGAAGCCCGGCAGCAGCCCGTTGCCGCCGGCATCCACCTCGCCCGGCGACATCGGGCGTGGCTGAAGGTGCCGCAGCAGCAGGGCCAGCTGCGCGCGCAACTCATGGCGTGCCACCACCTGGTCCACGAAGCCGTGCTCGAGCAGGAACTCGGCGCGCTGGAAGCCGTCAGGCAGCGTCTCGGAGATGGTGCCCTGGGCGACGCGCGCGCCGGCGAAGCCGATGAGCGCCTGCGGCTCGGCCAGGTTGACGTCACCGAGCGCGGCGAAGGAGGCGAAGACGCCCCCGGTCGTCGGGTCGGTCATGATGCTCACGAAGGGTACCCCGGCCTCGCTCAGTCGAGCCAGCGCGGCGCACGTCTTGGCCAGCTGCATCAGGGCCAGCGTGCCCTCCTGCATGCGCGCCCCACCCGAGGCGGCGACGATGACCAGCGGCAGCCGCGCGGCGATGGCGTGCTCCGTGGCGCGGGTCACCTTCTCGCCCACGACCGAGCCCATCGAGCCGCCCATGAAGGCGAAGTCCATGACGCAGATGGCGATGCGCGTGCCCTCCACGGCGCCCGTGCCCCAGACCGCGGCATCGCGCAGGCCGGTCGCCACCTTCGCCGCGGCGACCCGGTCGGGGTAGGCCTTCTGGTCGACGAAGCCGAGCGGGTCGACCGACTCGAGACCGGCGTCGTGCTCCTCGAAGCTGCCTGGGTCGAGGAGCAGCGCCAGGCGGGCGTCCGCGCGGAGCCGGAAGTGGTGACCGCAGCGCGGGCAGACACGCTGGTTCTTCTCGAGCTGCTTGTTGTAGAGCATCTCGCCGCAGCTCGGGCAGCGCGTCCAGAGGTCGGGCGGATACTGGCCGCCGCGCGGACGGAAGGGCAGCTTGACGGGCATCAGGCCAGGTCCTCGCGGCGCAACCGGGCGGCGATGGCGGCGCCGCGACCGATGGCAGTGCGGCGACGCGCCCGGTGGGCGGCGCGAACGGCGCGTGCGAAGGGCGATGACGGGCGCGCCAGGCGCCAGGCTACCAGCGCCGCCCCGGCCAGCGAGAAGCCGGAGGCGATGGCGCCGCCGACCAGCAGCGGCCCGCGGCCGCGTGGCGTGGAGAGGGCGGGAACGGCGGTCGTGGCCGCGTTCGCCGGGAAGGGCACGAGCGTCCCCTCGGTGGCTCCGGGCAACGCCTCGGCGCGCAGTCGTGCGGCGAGCGACTCCTCGAAGCGGAAGGAGGGATGGAAGCGGACCAGCGTTGCCCGCAACAGGTCGACCGCGCGGCGCAGATCGGGGTCGAGCGCCTCCGGGGCCACGTCCGCCAGCGGCAGCGGGCCGGTCGGGATGCGTGCCAGCAGGCCTTCCAGGTACGCGTCGGCCTGGACCGCCTCCTCCTCGGGACGCCTCATGCCGGCCGGCCGCGGCCCGCGCCGCGTCCGAGCTCGTCGGCCACGGCGCGCAGCGCGCGGTGGATCAAGACGCGCACCGCCCCCTCGGAGCGTCCGAGGATGGCGGCGATCTCGGCCGTCGGCAGCTCGTGCACGAAGCGCAGCACAAGAGCTCGCCGCCGATCGGCCGGCAGCCCCTGGATCACCTTCCAGGCCCGCGCGGCGGCGTCACGCTGAACCACCTCGCTGGCCACGTCCTGGGCCGCGGGCACGAGCTCGGCCAGCTCCAGGGGGCCGGTCGGGTGGCGGCGTAGCCGCCGGCGTTCGTTGCTGATGGTGTTGCGGGCGATGCGGAAGAGCCAGACGCGGAACGTGCCGGCGCCATCTACGTCGCGCTCCTCGAAGCGCGGCAGCCCGGCCAGGGCACGCAGGAAGACCTGCTCGGTCACGTCCTCCGCCGCGTGCGCGTCACGCAGCTCGTAGAGAGCGAAGCTGTACACCTGGGCGACGTACCTGCGATAGAGCGCTTCGAATCGCCGCGGGTCCCGGCGGGCATCCTCGACGGCCGCACGGTCCACGTCGAAGGGCACGAGCCGCTCGCTCGCTCGCTCCCCTGCTCTCCAGAACACCGCCGCAGTCTATCCGTTACAGGCAGGCTCTCGCGCTGCGGTGCTCAGGCGATGCGGCAGCGGACCACTTCGCCCGAGTCGATCGTGCGGCGCTCGCCCGCGCCGATGACGATGAGCGCGCCGCTCTCGGTGTCCACGCCGAGCGCCTCGCACACGCTCGACTCGCCCGGCCCGGTGGCCACCTCCACGCGCCGGCCGGTGGTCACCTGGCGCGCCGCCCAGCGCTCGCCGTCGAAGCGGCCCGCGGTCAGCGCGCGGTAGGCCGGCTCGAGGCGCTCCAGGAAGGCCGCCAGCAGGGCCTCACGGTCGACCGGGGCGCCCGACAGCTCGCGCAGGCTGGTCATGCCGTCGGCGAGCTGGGGCGGGAAGTCGTCGCGCGCCCAGTCCACGTTGACGCCGATGCCGACGACGGCGGCCGCCACGCGGTCGCCCTCGGCGCTGGTCTCGCCCAGGACGCCGGCCAGCTTGCGCGGCTCCCCGTCCCCGCCCACGGCCACCAGATCGTTGGGCCACTTGAGGCCGATGCTGCCCTGCGGCAGGCCGGCCAGCTGCTCCGCTGCCTCGGCCATGGCCAGACCGACGACAGCCGCCAGCCGCCAGCCGTGGCGCAGCGGCAGGCCGGGCGGCCGCAGTCCGAGCGACAGGAGCAGCGCCGCTCCGGGCGGCGCGGTCCAGCTGCGGCCGTGCCGGCCGCGTCCG
Source organism: Candidatus Limnocylindrales bacterium (assembly GCA_035699625.1). Taxonomy (GTDB): domain Bacteria; phylum Chloroflexota; class Limnocylindria; order Limnocylindrales; family CSP1-4; genus DASSPM01. Next base: position 36,655 of record DASSPM010000114.1, read on the forward strand.
GCGCTCTGCTCGTCGGCCACGGCCAGCGCCACCTCCGGCGTGCCCTCGGCCAGCCAGCGCGCCACCACGCGCTGCGTGGAGTCGAGGCGCGCGAACCGCTCGAGGCGCGAGATGAAGCCACCGTCGGACCGGCGCATCGGGGGCCGCGAGGGTCAGGCGTCCGCGTCGGCGGAGACCGGGGAGACGCCGGCGTCCGGCGGGTCTACCGGCCCCGGCGGCTCGGTCGGTTCGGGGCGCTCCAGCTCGAAGGCGGCGTGCAGCGCGCGCATCGCCGCCTCGACCTGCGCCTCCTCGATGACGCAGGTGATGCGGATCTCCGACGTCGAGATCATCTCGATGTTGATGCCCGCGTCGGCCAGCGCGCCGAACATGCGCGCCGCGTAGCCGGGCGCGTTGTGGATACCGGCGCCGACGATGGAGACCTTGGCCACGCCCGCGTCGGTGGTCAGCTCCCGAGCGCCGATCTCGCGCACCAGCGGCTCGAGCAGACGCGTCGCCTGTGCCAGGTCGGTCTGGCCGATGGTGAAGGAGATGTCGGTGGCGCCGGCGTGGCTCACGTTCTGGACGATCATGTCGACGTTGATGCCCGCGTCGGCGAGAGGCGTGAAGAGGGTGCGCGCCACGCCCGGTCGATCGGGCACGGCGACGATGGTCACCTTGGCCACCTTGCGGTCGGCGGCGAGGCCGCGCACCTTGTTGCGCTGCTCCACGTGCGGATCCTCCGTGATGCGCGTGCCGGGATGGTCGCTGAAGGTCGAGCGGACGACGATCTCCACGCCGTTGACCCAGCCCAGCTCGACGGCGCGGGTCTGCATCACCTGCGCCCCCTGGTGGGCCAGCTCGAGCATCTCCTCGTGGCCGATGATGGGCAGCAGCCGCGCCCCCGGGACGAGCCGCGGGTCGGCTGTGTAGATGCCCTCGACGTCGGTGTAGATCTCGCAGCGGTCGGCGCCGAGCTGCGCGGCCAGGGCGACGGCGGTGGTGTCCGAGCCGCCCCGGCCGAGGGTCGTGACCTCGCCGGCGGCGAGGCTATCGTCGGTCGTGCCCTGGAAGCCGGCCACGATGACCACGCGCCCCGCGTCCAGCTCACGCCGCACCCGGGCCGGGTCCACGTTGGCGATGCGCGCCCGGCCGTGGCTGGCGTCGGTCCGGATCCCTGCCTGCGCGCCGGTCAGCGAGATGGCCGCGACGCCCTGGGCGTGTAGCGCCATGGCCACCAGCGTGCCGCTCATGTGCTCCCCGGTGGCCAGCAGCAGGTCCAGCTCGCGCGGATCCGGTTCGTCCGTGATGCGAGCGGCGAGGGCCAGCAGGTCGTCGGTGGTGTCGCCCATGGCACTGACCACGACCACCGTCTCCGAGTCGCGCGCGCGCTCGCGCGCGATGCGACCGGCCACGTGCCGGATGCGATCCGCGTCCGCGAGCGACGAGCCGCCGTATTTCTGCACCACCAGCGCCACGGCCCGATCGTAGCAGCGGCCCGTGCCCCGGCGGCAAGCGGCGCCGCTGACGCTCGTTCCAGCCCATCGTCGCTCGCGGCGGGCGCTACCATCGGCGCGTGTTCGTGCCGGATCTCAATGCCCTCATCAGTCAGCTCGAGGCGCAGCGGCGCGAGTTGGCGGCGCGGGGCGCCTACGTCATCAGCGACATCGACCCGCCCCACGCCGAGCACCTCTTCCACTCGCTGCTGCTGATGGCCGTCGAGCGCGGCGGGCAGCGCGACCGGCCGATCACGCTCTACATCAACTCCGGCGGCGGCTCGGTCGGCGACGGACTGGGCATGATGGAGTTCATCTACCGCATGCGCCGCGAGCACGACGTGCGCATCGACACGGTCGTGCTCGGCTACGCCTACTCGATGGGCGCCATCGTGCTGCAGGCCGGCGATCGCCGCTCCATGGGCCGCTTCAGCACGCTCATGCTGCACGCCACGAACTGGATCCTCTCGGGCGACGACCAGCGCATCTTCAAGGACTTCCAGCGGCTCGCGGAGCATTACCAGGACACGGTCGCGGCGCTCTTCGCAGCGCGCACCGGGCACCGGGACACGGGCTGGTGGCGCCGCTTCATCTGGTCCGGCCGGGACCGCTTCCTGGGCCCCGAGGAGTGCCTCGAGCTGGGCCTGGTCGACGAGGTGGTCGAGCCCAGCCTGGTCGGTCGAGCCGACCTGATGGTGCCCCCCATGCGCCATGGCGATGCGCCACCGCCCGAGTCTTCATCGTCGGCAGACGCGCCACCGCCCGAGTCTTCGCCCTCGGCACCCGACCTCGGCGCACCACACGCCGCCGCGCCCGGGGAGCCGACCGCGCGCGGGGAGCCGACCCCGCCCGGGGAGCCGAGCAGCGGGGGCTGACGCGCCCGCTCCCGCTCAGGCGCGCAGGAGTCGGCGCACCTCCGGCATCGCCGCCATGGTCTGGTGGTCGAAGGGCGAGCGGAAGACCCAGATGTGGTGCCGGAAGCCCACCTCCACGTAGCCGCGCAGCCGCTCGGCCACGCCCTCGGCGTCGCCGGTCACGGTGACCAGGTCGTACTGGTCGGCGCGCACGCCGTGCACACCCTTCGAGGCCCGCAGCGCCGCGTCCGCTTCCGCCGGGTCGTCGCGCACGAAGACGGTGAGATAGACGGAGCGCTCGATGGCCTCGGGATCCCGGCCCAGCGCGGCGCACTCGGCGCGCAGCAGCTGGTCGCTCGCGGCGACCTCGGTGGGTGTGCCCTTGGTGTTCCAGATGTCGGCCAGGCGGGCCACCAGCGGTAGCGTCTTGCGGGGCCCCGAGCCGCCCACCAGCACGGGCAGGCGCGGCTGGATCGGCGCGGGCGCGCAGAGCGCGTCGTGCAGGCGGTAGAAGCGGCCCTCGTGGCTGAAGCGCTCCCCGTCGAGCAGCCGCCGCATGATGCCCAGCGACTCGGCCAGGCGGTCGATCCGCTCGCCCATGCTGGCGCCGAAGTCGAGGCCATAGGCGTCGTGCTCGCGTTCGAACCAGCCCGCGCCGAGGCCGAGGATGGCACGCCCGCCGGAGAGGTGGTCGAGCGTCGTGGCCAGCTTGGCCGTCAGGCCGGGCGAGCGGAAGGTGTTGGCACCGACGAGCAGGCCGAGCCGGATGCGCTCGGTGAGCACGGCCCATGCCGCCAGCACGGACCAGCCCTCGAGTTTCGCATCGCGCCAGTCACCTTCATCGCTCAGGAGGTGGTCGTCGGCCCACAGACTGTCGAAGCCGGCTGCTTCGCAGGCCAGTGCCGCGTCCCGCAGTTCGGGCCAGCCGGTGCGCTGCAACCAGAACGCGGCACCGATGCGGATCGGGTGCCGCGGCATGCTCACGCCGCGTCGATCACGATCGCGCCGGCGCTGCGCGGCGCCACGATGCGCACCGTGCCGGCCAGGCCGTCGCGCCCTGCGACGTCGACCAGCGCGGCCGCCACGCGGTCGATGATGGGCGCGCTGTCGGCGAAGGCGAGCACGGTCGAGCCCGCGCCCGAGAGGTAGGCGCCCAGTGCGCCCGCCTCCAGCGCCGCCGCGATGAGCGCCGGCAGCTCGGGGAAGAAGGCTGTCCGGTAGGGCTGGTGGAGCCGGTCCTCGGTCGACGCGCGCAGCAGATCCGAGCGGTTGGTGGCGAACGCGGCCACGGTCAGTGCCGCGCGGCCGACATTGAAGGCCGCGTCCCGGAGCGGCACCTGGTGCGGCAGCGCCGCGCGCATCGCCTTCGTCTCGAGCGGCAGCTCTGGCACGAAGAGGACGCAGCGCAGCGCGCGCGGCGGCTCGATGCGCAGCGCCTCCGGACGACCCTCCACGATGCCTACCACGGCCAGACCGCCCAGCAACGCTGCGGCGGCGTTGTCGGGGTGGCCCTCGATCTCCGCTGCCAGCGCCAGCAGCGTGCGCCCATCCACGGGATCGCCGGCG
>DASSPM010000115.1:0-8379 GCA_035699625.1 Candidatus Limnocylindrales bacterium
AGGGCCACGCCCGAGGGCGGCGTGCCGGCCCGTGCGCCGAGCGTGACCACCAGCGTCTCGCGGCGCTGGAAGGAGCCGTAGAGCGAGAAGAGGTAGGTCGCCGTGAGGGCGACCACGGCGAGACCGGTGGCGGCTGCCGCGATGACGACGAGGCGCGCCGGCCAGGCCACGGGCACGATCTCGCCGTAGCCGATGGTCATCAGGGCCACGCCGGCGAAGTAGATCGACTCGGCCAGATCGGCCGGGATCGGCTGGAGCTGGTGGCGCAGTGCGTGGATGATCAGGCCGTAGCCCGTGATGAGGAGCGCGACCCAGGCGAGGAGGAGCAGCAGGATGACCGTCGGGCCGTAGCCGCCCAGCAGCCGCTCGCGCCCCTCGGGCGTGGTGCTGCGCAGGCCACGCGCACGCCACAGGCGCCAGGTCAGGGCGACCACATAGCGCGAGAGACGGAAGCGCGTCGGCGAGGGGCGCGGCACGACCACCGACTCGAAGACGTCGAAGAGGGCGCCCGCCACGAGCAGCACCCCGAGGAGCATCTCGACCAGGCCGAAGGGGCTCACATGCCGGGCTCCGCGATCGACACCTGGCGCGGCCGGGCGAAGGCGATGGCGGCCACGATGACCACGCCGCCGGTGAGCTGCAGCAGGCTGACCCGCTCGCTCAGCAGGGCCACCGCGAAGAGCACGCCCAGGAACGGCTCGAGGTAGGTGTAGAGGGCGGCGCGCGAGGCGCCCACCCGGGCGATGGCCGTGAAGTAGAGGATGTTGGTCAAGGTCACGCTGAGGAACGTCGCGTAGAGGAGCGCCAACCAGGCCTCGGCGGGCACGGCGGCGGGGTCGAAGCGGAGCAGGCCGGGGACGGCCAGGGGTACCAGCGCCAGCGTGCCCGCGGTCATCATGAAGGACGACAGCCGCATCGCTGAATAGCGCGCCATGAGCGGGCGGATGAGCACCGAGTAGACGCCCCACGAGGCGGCGGTGCCCAAGGCCAGCAGCTCACCGAGCAGCGGCAGGGAGACCGCGCCGGGGGCGACCGCGGGAGCCTGCGTCCCAGCCACCACGAGCGCCACGCCAGCCAGGCCGCCGGCCAGGCCCAGCCAGTGGTGCGTCGAGAGGCGCTCGTGGCGCAGGCCGACGGCGACGAGCGCCGTCCAGATGGGGATGGTGCCCACCAGCAGGGCCGTGTTGGAGGCGCTGGTGACGGCCAGGCCGAGCACGAAGCAGAGCTGGTTGAGGGTGATGCCGAAGAAGGCGGCCACCAGCAGGGCGGGCAGGTCGGCGCGCGCGAAGCGGAGCGGGCCCTCGCGCCAGCGCACCAGGGCGACGGTCGTGGCCGCCCCGAGGCTGAAGCGGACGACAGCGAAGACGAGCGGCTCCATGGCCGTCACGCCCGCCTTCACGGCGCTGAAGTTGAGGCTCCAGATGGCCACCGTCACGAGCAGGGCGACCTCGGCGGAGGAGCGACGCAGGAGCACCCCGAGATGGTACGGGACGCCCCGCCGCCGGGCGGGCCGGCTGTGACAGCCGAGCTGGCACGGGCGTGACCGATGGTTCGCCGCGAGAGCGCCGGGGCGGCCGGCGCGCAGGCAAGGAGACGAGCCGGATGGTCCCCATCGAATGCCCCTGGTGCGAGTCGACGCTGGCCGTCGAGGCGCACCTCGAGAGCGCCCTCGAGTGCCCCGAGTGCCACACCCGCGTCGAGCTGGCTGACGAGCCGGCGAAACGGCGGGTGGCCGCCGCTGCCTGAGCACGACCCGTAGGAGGAGCCCGCCCGATGGACGCCGCCCGCATCGTCCCTCTCCGATCAGTCGCCTCGACCGAGGTGCGCATCGAGGGCGAGACCGTCATCGTCGACCACCTCACGCTGGTCGATGGCGCGCTGGCCACCTTCGTCGCCGAGCGACCTGCTGACGACCGTCCGGCACTGGCCGAGCGCGCCCTCAAGATCGGCCTGGTCGCCCTCCAGGACGCTGGCGTGAGCGTCAACGTCGACGTCGTGCGGCGTGAGTTCGAGGCCCTCCTGGCGCGCACCGTGAGCGTCAACGAGAAGGCCGCCGCCACGCTCGACGAGGTGCTGCGCCAGAACTTCGCCGACGGCGAGGGCCGGCTGCCCCGCACGCTGGAGCGCTTCCTCGGCGACCGCGGCGCGCTGCGTGCCTTCGTCAGCGACCTCTTCGACGAGGGCAAGCGCGACAGCGCCATCGGCCGCCTGCGCGAATTGATGGGCAGCTACTTCGACGGCGACGCCTCCCGGCTGGCGCAGCTGCTCGACCCGACGCGCATGGGCTCCCCGCTGCACCAGTTCCGCTCAGAGATCAGCGACGGCTTCAGCAAGCTCAACGAGCGGCTCGCGGCGCTCGAGGCAGCGGCGGCTGCGCGCGGTGCGGAACGAGCTCGCTCGGCGGCCAAGGGGGCCGACTTCGAGGAGCTGCTGGGCGGCCTGCTGGGCGACATCGCGCGCGGCGCCGGCGACCTGCTGGAGCAGACGTCCGACGAGAGCGGCGACCGGCTGCGCTCCAAGAAGGGCGATTTCGTGCTGACCGTCGATCCGCGCCTGGCGCGCGGCGCCGAGGTGCGCGTCGTCATCGAGGCCAAGGACCGCTCCATGTCGGCACGCGCCATTCGCGAGGAGCTGCGTGAGGCGCGCGAGAACCGCGATGCGGCCGTCGCCATGGTCGTCTTCACGCCGGGCAGTGCCCCGGCGGGCATCGCCCCGTTCCACGTCGTCAACGGCGACGTGTACTGCGTGGTCGACCCTGAGGCGCCAGAGCCTGCCTATCTCGAGGCGGCCATGCGGCTGGCGCGCCTGCTCGCCCTGGCGATGCTGCGCGACGCGCCGGTCGAGCTCGACGCGGCGGCCATCTCGGCCGCCCTGGCCGGCATCCGGGAGCAGCTCGACGCGATCCGCGGCATGAAGATGCAGCTCACCTCCGTGGGCAACGCCACCAAGGCGCTCTGGGCGGGCCTCGACGGGCTGCGCCAGGGCATCCTGGCCCGTGTCTCCGAGGCTGAGGCGGAGCTGCGCCCGGCGAGCTGACGATCCGGGGACTCAGACGGGGCTGCCGCAGAAGGGGCAGCCCAGCCGGCCGGCCGGGTCGAAGGCTTGGCCGCACGTCCGGCAGGCGTGCCGAGGCGCCGGCTGCCATCATCGCCCGGCGATGCCCCTCCGTCCGTACGCCCGCCTGCTCCGGCGCAACCCGGCCTTCACGCGACTCTACGCCGCTCAGCTCATCAGCTTCGGCGGCGACTGGTTCGCTACGGTCGCCCTGCTCGGCCTGGTCCTCCAGCTGGCCGGCTCGCACGCGCTCGCGGCCGTCCTCCTGGTATTGCAGGTGGGGCCCTTCTTCCTGGCCTCGCCCGTCGCGGGCGTGCTCGCCGACCGCCTCGACAGGCGCCGGCTGATGGTCGCCGCGGATGGGCTGCGCGTGCTCATCGCGCTCGGCTTCCTGCTGGCGCGCGACCCGGGCACGCTCTGGCTGGCACTGCTCTTCACGGCACTGCTGTCGACCGTCTCGGCCTTCTTCGAGCCGGCCTCGTCGGCGGCCCTGCCGAACCTGGTCGAGCCGGAGGACCTCGCCCCGGCCAACGTGCTGATGAGCTCGGCCTGGGGCACCATGCTGGCTGTCGGCGCGGGTCTCGGCGGACTGGTGGCCAGCCTGCTGGGCCGTGATGCAGCCTTCGTGCTGAACGCCGCCAGCTTCCTCGTCTCGGGCCTGCTCATCTGGAGCATCCGCCGGCCCTTCAGCCAGGCCTCGCGCTCTGCTGGCGCGGAGGCGGTCGACCTGCCGGCCGGCTTCCTGTCGGCCTTCGGCGAGACGCTGGCCCTGGCACGCAGCTCGCGCCACATCACTGCCCTGCTCCTCTCCAAGACGACCTTCGCCGTCGGCTCCGGCGTGATCCTTTTCCTGGCCGTGTTCGCCACGGATGTCTTCCACGCCGGCGAGCTGGGCATCGGCCTCCTCTTTGCCGCGCGCGGCCTGGGCGCCCTGATCGGCCCCTTCCTGGCGCGCTCCATGACCGGACTTGACGACCGCGGCCTGGTCCGAGGGATCGGCGGCGCACTGCTGGTCTTCCTCATCTCCTACCTGCTCTTCCCGGCCGCGCCGAGCATCTGGCTGGCCGCACTCTTCGTCTTCGGCGGCCACCTCGGCGGCGGCGCGCAGTGGACCCTCTCGTCCTACGGGCTGCAGCGCGCCGCGCCCGACCGGATCCGTGGTCGCGTCTTCAGCATCGATTTCGCGCTGGTCACGCTGACCATGACCGTCTCGACCCTCGTGGGCGGGGCCCTCAGCACGCTCCTCGGGCCGCACGGCGCCATCTATGTCCTGCTGGGCCTGGCGGCCGTCGCGGCGGCCGGCTGGCTGCTCCTGACGCGGCCGCTGCGCGCGGCCCCGGCGTCAACTGCCGATGCGCCGTACCCTACGGCCATGGAGGAGGGGCGACAGTGACCGACACCGCGGCGCGCCCGGAGGCGGCAGCGGCCCGTCCGGCCACGCCCCGCTCGCCCGCCGCGCGGGAGTTGGGCATGCGCGCCACGCTGCTCTTCCCCGACCGCGACATCGTGCAGCGCTACTACCTGCCCATCGTCTACACCGCCTGCCGCACCTGCTACAGCGAGCTCGAGCCGCAGGAGATCTTCGAGCGCGCGACCGACGGGCGGGTGGCGACCGAGAAGCAGCAGGAGCTGGTGCGCAAGGTGATCGAGTCGGGCCACGGCTCGACCATCGAGCACATCGTCTTCACCTTCGGCATCAGCGGCGTCAGCCGCACGCTCAGCCACCAGCTGGTGCGCCACCGCGCGGGCCTCGCCTTCGACCAGCAGTCGCAGCGCTACGTCAAGTACAAGGATCCCGCCTACATGGTGCCGGGCACCATCCAGGACGCCCCGCCCGAGCTGCGCCAGCGTTTCGTGGAGGAGATGGACGAGTCGCTGGCCTTTTACGGTCAGCTGCTCGAGGCGGGCGTGCCGGGCGAGGACGCCCGCTTCGTGATGCCCAACGCCACCCGCACCAACCTGGTCATGACCACCAATCTGCGCGCGCTCATCCACATGTCGGGCCTGCGCCTCTGCACCATGGCCCAGTGGGAGATCCGGCGCCTCTTCCAACTCATCCGTCACGAGATCTTCGAGGTCAGCCCCTTCCTGGGCTCGTTCCTGGCGCCCAAGTGCGTACCGCTCGGCTACTGCGACGAGATGGGCAACCGCGACGAGCACTGCCCCATCCGGCCACACAAGGACAACGTGCTGGCCGCCTGGGCCGAGAAGAAGGCCGCCGCCAAGGCCGCCGGCCGCGAGCTGCCGACCGTCTGAGCCGGCCCGTCGGCGAGCGCGGTCAGGTGGCGCCTGGAATTCCCTCCAGCGAGGCCACGAAGCGGCGCACGACGCGCGCCAGCCGTGGACCCGCCTCGGCCGCCGCCTCGAGCACTTCCTGGTGACTGAGCGGGGTCTCGGAGAGGCCGGCTCCCGGGTTGGTGATGAGGCTGACCGCGGCCACTTCGAGGCCGGCCCAGCGGGCGGCGATCGCCTCGAGCACGGTCGACATGCCGACCGCGTCGGCGCCGAGCGAGCGCGCCATGCGCACCTCCGCCGGCGTCTCGTAGCTCGGGCCGTGGAAGGCGGCGTAGACGCCCTCGGCCAACTCGACCCCGACCTCGCCGGCGGCGCGGTGGAGCAGCTTGCGCAGTGGCGCCGCGTAGACCTCGCTCATGTCGGGGAAGCGCGGCCCGATGGCCTCGTCGTTGGGCCCGACCAGCGGGTTGTGGCCGGTCAGGTTGAGGTGGTCGGAGATGACCATGAGCGTGCCCGGCCGGAAGCTCGGGTCGAGGCCGCCGGCAGCGTTGGTGAGCACGACCCGGCGCGCCCCGAGTCGGGCCATGAGCAGCACCGGCTCGACCACGAGGCGGGGCGAGAGGCCCTCGTAGAGATGGAGGCGCCCCTGCAGGCAGGCCACCGGGACGCCCTCGAGCCGGCCGAGCAGCAGGCGGCCGGCATGGCCCGGTGCCGAGGCGGCCGGCCAGCCGGGCAGCTCCCCGAAAGGGATGGCCACGGCCTCGGCGAGCTCGTCGGCGAGGCCGCCCAGGCCGGAACCGAGGACGAGCCCGAGGCTCGGGCGCAGCTCGCTTCGGCGACGCACCGCCGCCTCGAGCGCATCGAGGCGCACGCTGTAGGGGACGGGTGCCGGTGGCATCGGTGGAAGCTCGCTCACGCCGCGACGGTAGCGCAGGGCGAAGCCCCCGTCAGCGCGTGCCTGCACGCGTCGCCGGTGAGTGGGACAGGGGGAGGACTTCCCCGACCGGCGGAGGTATCGACACCGGGATGCCGATCACGCCCCGCCGGCCGCCCGCTGACGCGGGACAAGGAAGCGCCCGAAGCGACCGGCTGGCCCGGCACCGGGTCCTTGATGTGATCTCGGTCCCGATCCCGTTCCGACGGCCCCTTCGGGCAAGACGAACGATAGCCGCCGCTGCAAGGCCAGGTCAACGCGCTTATCCACGAACTTCGGCCTCGCCTGCGGGATCTCGTCCACGAGCTGCGCCCGGCTGTGGATGCGCTGTGGACGAAGTTGTGGAGAAGCGTCCGCGTGGGCGCGGAGGTGGACATGGAACGGCCCCGTCCTGGCGGACGGGGCCGTGGAGCGGCGGACGACGGACGCTCAGCCGACGGCGCGTGCCGCCTTGACGACCACCGTATGGGCATAGCGGTCGTGCAGGCCCTGCTTGGTCGGGCTCTGCGCCGTGGTCACCAGCAGCGCGATGAACCAGACCAGGCCAGCGAGGCCGATCAGGAGGCCGATGACGGGCAGCGGGTTGAGCGCCGAGGCGAGGCCGAACGGGGCGCCGAGCAGGATCCAGCGCGTGACCGCCTGGTTCATGGTCAGGGTCGCACCGTCGGACTCGTTGCCAACCTGCATGCCCAGGATCTTCTGACCGGGCGAGGCGCGCATCGAGGTCCAGGTGTAGACGAAGTAGGCGCCGCTGATGGCGGTGCTGACGATGGCCCCGATGAGGGTGGCCCCGTAGTTGACCGTGACCAGGTTGTTCGGGTCGGTCGCGTTGGCGTTGAGCGAGACCGTGGGACCGATGATGGCCGCCAGGACGATGCCGACGACGATGTTGATCACGAAGAGGATGATCGCGTCGATGATGTAGGCGATCGCCCTGTTCGGGACGTCGGCGTAGTAGAACCCGGCCGGCCCGGCCGCGGGGGGCGCTGACATCGGCGGTGAGCTCCAGCTACTACCGGATGAAGCGGGCTGCTGCGGCGTGGACTGCCACGCCGGCGGCTCGCTGGCAGGCGGCGGTGCCTGCGTGTCGGGCGGACGGGGCTCTCCCGTCGATTCCATTCCCTCTACCTCCCTGCGTACGGCACCTCGCGCCGGTGCCCGACGACGACCGGTCCCGCTGCCAGGTCGTTCGGCCCTCTGTGCTGACGAGTGCTGTGCGCGGGCCAGCAGCCCCCGTCGACGGCGGCGGCCCGTCCGCGGACCTCTCGCGGCCCGCGTCGTCCGACGTCGGGGAAGAGCATAAACGCCGCCGCAAGCCGGCGGAAGGGCTCGGCGCAACGGTCGTCGGCTTCTCGGCGCAACGGTCGTCGGCTTTTCGATCGGCCTCATCCCGGCCGCCGCCGGCGGGCGGCGACCCTCGCCGTTCAGCCGCCGATACGCGACATCTCCACCTTTGGCAGATCGACCGTGGCCGCCGAGCGGAGCTCGGAGTAGCGGTCGTCCCGGCCCCGCCAGATGCCGGCCAGCAGGGCCGACAGCTCATCGTCGGAGGCGCCCTCCCGGAGGGGCCCGCGCAGGTCGTGGCCGTCGGTCGCGAAGAGACAGGTGTAGAGGCGGCCGTCGGCCGTCAGCCGGGCGCGAGTACAGTCGCCGCAGAAGGGACGCGTGACCGAGGCGATGAGGCCGACCTCGCCGCTCCCGTCGCGGTAGCGATAGCGCGTCGCGACCTCGCCCGGGTAGTTGGGCGGCAGCGGCTCGAGCGGCATCTCCCGGTCGATGCGGGCGATGATCTCGTCCGCGGGCACCACGTCGTCGAGACGCCAGCCGTTGCTGTGGCCGACGTCCATGTACTCGATGAAGCGCAGGGCGATGCGCCGCTCCCGGAAGTAACGCGCCATGGGCAGCACGCTCTCCTCGTTGAGCCCGCGCCGAACGACCATGTTGACCTTGACCGGGGTGAGGCCGGCGCGCTCGGCGGCGTCGATGCCGGCCAGCACGCGCGCGACCGGGAAGTCCACGTCGTTCATACGCCCGAAGGTTTCGTCGTCGAGCGCGTCGAGGCTGACCGTGACCCGGTCCAGCCCGGCAGCCGCGAGAGCCTCCGCCTGCCGCTCGAGCAGCGAGCCGTTGGTGGTGAGGGTCAGGTCGTCCACGCC
>DASSPM010000116.1:0-12907 GCA_035699625.1 Candidatus Limnocylindrales bacterium
CCAGCTGGCGCGCCATGCCCACCGACTGCGACCCCTGCCCGGGGAAGACGTAGGCCACCACTTCCATCGGCGCCAGCCTACCAGCGCGGCACGGGCACCCCGCCTCTTCGCATGCAAGCCTGCAACCTTCACGCGGGGGCGCTACGCTCGCGTGGGATGGACGACGCACGCACACCGCTCAGCGAGGCCGACGGCTACAGCGAAGCCGTCGAGTCGGCCGGCAGCAGCCTCCAGAACCCGCGCCAGCTCTCCGACCGCATCGCCATGGGCCGCGCCCTCTGGCGTGACCTGGTCATCGGCTTCGCGGCCCAACTGGGCGAGCTCCGCCTCGGCTTCACGCAGCTGGCGGCCCTCTACGCCGCAGCGGGCACGGCCACGCTGACCATCCAGGACCTGGCCGAGCAGATCGGCCGCTCGGTCTCCGCCACCAGCCGCGTCGTCTCGGCCCTCGAGCAGCGCGGCCTGCTGCAGCGCCAGCCTGAGATCGCCGATCGTCGCCAGCGCACAGTGCGCGTGACGCCGCAGGGCACGGCGCTGCTGGGCCTCATCGATCGGGCGCGCGCGGACCAGTTCCTGGCCGTCGTGCGGCCGCTGCCGCCGGCCGAGCGCGCGCTCATCGCGATGGGCGTGGCGGCGTTGGCCTCGCGCGCGGTCACCCGGCGGGGACGCCTGATCAAAGCACCGGGCTAAGCAGCGCAGGGCTAGTCAGCCTGCCCGCCACGGCATACGCTGCGCGCCGTGATCTGCTCCACCTGCGGCACGGAGAACCGTGAGGGCCGCCGCTTCTGCCTCTCCTGCGGCACGCCCATCGCCTCGGGCTGTCCACACTGCGGCGCGACCACGAACGAGGCCGAGGCTCGCTTCTGCGGCGAATGCGGGGGAACGCTGGTGCCGGGCGTCGCGGCCGGGATGGCCAGCGTCGCCACCCCGCCGTCGCAGGCTCCGGTCTCCGGGACGTCGGAGCGGCGCCTGGTGAGCGTCCTCTTCGCCGACCTGGTCGACTCGACCAGGCTCGCCACGGATCATGACGCCGAGGAGGTGCGCGAGCTACTCGACCACTATTACGGCCGGGCACGCGAGGTCGTCAGGCGCTACGGTGGCACGGTCGAGAAGTTCATCGGCGACGCGGTCATGGCCGTCTGGGGCGCGCCCGTCGCGCACGAGGATGACCCCGAGCGCGCCGTGCGCGCGGCGCTCGACGTGGTCGCGGCGGTGGCGGCCCTCGGCAACGAGGTCGGCCTGCCGCTCGAGGCGCGGGCCGCGGTGCTCACCGGCGAGGCCGCGGTCACCGTCGGTGCGCAGGGCCAGGGGCTCGTCGCCGGCGACCTCGTCAACACCGCCGCGCGCCTGCAATCGGTGGCGCCGCCGGGCAGCGTGCTCGTGGGCGAGGAGACACAGCGAGCGGCTGGCAGCGCCATCACCTTCGAAGCTGCCGGCGACCAGGTGCTGCGCGGCAAGGAGGCCCCCGTCGCCGCCTGGCGCGCCGTGGCCGTTGTCGCCAAACGCAGCGGCGCGGGTCGCTCGGAGGGCGTCGAGCCGCCGTTCACGGGCCGTGACGAGGAGTTCGCGCTGCTCAAGGAGGCCGTCCACGCCACGGGCCGCGAGCGGCGGCCGCGCCTCGTCTCGATCATGGGCGTGGCCGGTATCGGCAAGAGCCGCCTCGCCTGGGAGCTGCTCAAGTACGTCGACGGGCTGGTCGAGACGATCTACTGGCATGAGGGCCGATCCCCGGCCTACGGCGAGGGTCTCGCCTTCTGGGCCCTGGGCGAGATGATCCGCCGGCGGGCCGACATCGCCGAGACGGACGACGAGGCGACGACCGGTCAGAAGCTCGATGCCTCCCTGGCCGAGCTCGTCGCCGATGAGGACGAGCGGCGCTGGATGCGGCCTCACCTGCGCGTCCTGCTCGGCCTGGGCGAGCCGAGCGAGGCCCAGCGGGAAGAGGTCTTCGCCGCCTGGCGGACGTACTTCGAGCGGGTCGCCGACCGTGGCACGACGTTGATGGTCTTCGAGGACCTGCACTGGGCGGACGCGGGTCTGCTCGACTTCATCGAGTCGATGCTGGAATGGACCCGCGACCGGCCCATCATGGTCGTCACGCTCGCCCGGCCAGAGCTGCTCGAGCGGCGGCCGACGTGGGGCGCCGGCCAGCGCCACGTGACCTCGCTGCATCTCGACCCCCTGCCCGAGGCGACCATGCAGGAGCTCGTGGCACGCCTGGCGCCCGGGCTGCCCGAAGCGGCCGCGCGGAGCATCGTCACGCGTGCCGAAGGCATCCCGCTGTACGCGGTGGAGACCTTCCGGATGCTCGTCGACCGCGGTGACCTGGCCGTGCGGGACGGCCGCTACAGCCTCGTCGGCGAGCTCGGTGAGCTCGAGGTTCCGGGGTCGCTGCAGGCCCTCATCGCTGCCCGCCTCGACGCCCTGGCCCCGGAGGACCGAGCCATCGTCCAGATGGCGTCGGTGCTCGGCCTGACGTTCGTGGCGGCGGCACTCGCCGACGTCGCCGGCAGTTCCGCGGCCGAGCTCGAGCCACGGCTGCGGAGCCTCGTGCGGCGCGAGGTGCTGCGCTACGACGCCGACCCGCGCTCGCCCGAGCGAGGCCAGTACGGCTTCGTCCAGTCGCTCATCCGCGAGGTCGCCTACGCCACCATCGGCCGCCGCGAACGTCGGGCGCTCCACGTCTCGGCGGCGCGCCATTACGAGGCACTCGGGGACGACGAGCTGGCGGGAGTCCTCGCCAGTCACTACCTGGCCGCCTATCAGGCATCACCGCCCGGCCCGGAGGCCGAGACGATCGGCGTCCAGGCCCGGCTCGCGCTCCGCGGCGCCGCCGAGCGGGCCATCGCCCTGCGCGCCCCCGAGCACGCCCTCGGGTACCTCGATCAGGCGCTCGCCGTGACGAAGGAGCCGGCGGAGGCCACCCGCCTCCATGAGGAGGCTGCCCGCGCCGCCCATATGGCGCTCAGGTACGCGGCTGCCGAGAAGCACGCGCGGCGGGCGATCGAGGGCTATCGTGAGGGCGGCGATGCGGCTGGTGTGGCTCGCGCCACGGCCGTCCTCGGCCAGGTCCTCCTCTTCGACTCGCGCATCGAGCCGGCCATCGAGGCCCTGGGGACCGCCCTGCGAGGCATGCCGGACGCGGAGTCGACGCGGGAGGGCGTCGACCTGATGGCGCTGCTGGCGCGCGGTCACCTCTTCGCCAACGAGGCCACGCCCGCCCTCGAGCTCATCGAGCGCGGCCTCGGCGCGGCCGCCCGGATCGACCACGCCCCGGCCATCGCGGACCTCCTGGTCAGCCGGTCGTGGGGGCTGAGCTTCCTGGGTCGCCAGCGGGAGGCGATGGCGTTGCTCGAAGGGGCCATCGTCATGGCCGACCAGCTGGGCGATCTCCAGACCATGATGCGGGCCCGGAACAACCTGGCCAACTGGGTCGGCGCGTCGGATCCCTCACGGGGACTGGAGATCGCCCGCCCGGCCATCGAGGCGGCCGAGCGCATCGGCGACGCCGACTGGCTGGGCAAGCTGGCCTTCGTCGCCTGGCTGGCCTTCGAAGCCGGAGACTGGCACGAGGCGGAGGCGATGCTCGAGCGCCGCTTCCATGCCGACCTGCCTCTCCTCTCGTGGATCCCGCTGGCCGCGGTCCGGGTGCTGATCGACACCATGCGAGGCGACGAGCCGCCCGTGGGCCTGCGCGACGAGCTCATGCGTCGTGCCCTCGCGGGGTCTCCGCAGGATGCCTGGGTCGGTCACTGGTGCTCGAGCTGGCTGGCCATCCTCGATGACGATCCGCCCGCAGCCGGGCGAGCGGTCGAGGGCATGCTCGCGACATTGCCCGGCGATTGGATCGAGCCGGAGCAGATCCAAGCCGTCAGCGGTGCCTGGTTCGACGATCCCGCGGCGTTTCGCGCGGGTCGGGATGGCCTGGCCGCCATGCCGGCCGCGTTCGAGTCGGTCGTTGCCGTCAGACGGCTCCTGGACGGACTCGAGCCGGCCATGGACGGACGCCCGGTGCGGACGGCGGCCGACATCGCGGAGGCCGCCGCGGTCCTGCGCCGAGTGGGCTGCGCCTGGAAGCTGCTGCACTACCAGGTCGCGGTCGGCTCGTATCTGCCGGCCGACGACCCGGTCGGCCGTGCCGCCCGCGCCGAGGCGCTGGCGCTGGCCGACGGCTGGGGTGCGGCCGCCCTGCGCAGGCGCATCGGGGAGCGCTTCGAGCGAGCCGACCGCGCGGCCGCGCGGCGCACGCCGCGCGAGCTGGACGAGACCGGCGAGGTGGGCAGGCGCTCCGCCAGCCGCGAGGCTCAGCCGCAGTAGCGGCGCACCACCTCGTCGAGGACCGGCAGGCCCCAGCGCAGGGCATCGAGCGAGACCCGCTCGTCGTCGCCGTGGAAGAGCTCGAGGAAGGGCTCGCCAGGCGCCAGGCGGAGCGGCGAGAAGCCGTAGGTCGGGATGCCCAGCCGGACGGTGTGCTTGGCGTCGGTGGCGAAAGGCGCCATCACGGGCAGCGGGATGGCGGCCGGATCGTGGGCACGCAGCACCGCGCCGATCAGGTCGAGCAATGGATGAGCAGTGGGCTGCAGCAGCGGCTGACCGAAGCGCACGATCTCGACCTGGCAGGCCGGCCAGAGCTCCTCGCCGATGCGCTCGCGCAGCATCGCCAGGACCATCTCGGGCGTGGTGCCCGGCAGTGGCCGAACGTCCAACTCGATCTCGGCGCGGCCCGGGATGACGTTGTACTTGAGACCGCCATGCACGACCGTGGGCGAGACCGTGTCGCGCAGCACGGCGCGCAGGGCGCGCCGCTGCGCGGGTGCCACGCACAGCTCGTCGAGTGCGGCCTCGGCCGCGGCAGGGTCGGCCTCAAGCAGGCGCAGCGCACGATCTCGCGCGGCACCGTCGAGCGCGTCGGCGAGTGCGCGGATGGCGGCCTCCATGACCGGCACCACGCGCCGCTCCAGCGGCCGGGCGAGCCGCTCGATGACCCGCGCGGCGAGTACGGCGGCGTTGTCCGCGCGTGGCATCGAAGCGTGGCCCGGCGTGCCGTTGACGCCGATGCGCACCCAGGCGTAGCCCTTCTCCGCGACCTGCACCGGGTAGAAGTGGCGCCCCAGCAGCTCCACGGTCATGCCGCCGGCCTCGTTGAGCGCCGCGTCGGCCTGCACCAGCTCCGGCCGCTGGTCGACGATCCAGCCGATGCCGGCGCTGCCGCCGGCCTCCTCGTCCGCGGTGGCGGCGAAGATGACGTCGCGCCGCAGGCCGGGCATGGCGTCGCGTGCCGGGTCGACCCCTGCCGCCCGCGCCTCGCGCGCCAGGCCGAGCGCGACCTGCAGCTCCATGGCCACCATGGCCTTCATGTCGAGGGCGCCGCGGCCGTAGATGACGCCGTCGACCACCTGCGCGCCGAACGGCTCGTGCGACCAGCGCGCCGCCTCGACGGGCACCACGTCGAGGTGCGACAGGAGGAGCAGCGGCCCTCCGCCCGTGCCGTCTCCGCGCAGACGCGCCACGACGCTGCCGCGTCCCGGGAACGGCTCGAGCACCTCCGGGGCGAGCCCCTCGGCGGCGAGCACATCGGCCAGGTACCGTGCGGCGAGGATCTCGTCGCCGGGCGGGTTGACCGTGCGCAGGCGGATCAGCGCGCGGAGGTGCTCGACCAGCTCGGCGTGGGCAGCCTCGCCCGCGAGCAGGTCCGCCGGCCGGGCGTCCGTCGGCCGACTCACTCGAGCGCGCCCCAGCTCACGGCGCGTGTGACCACGATGCGGATGACCGGCCGCGCCTCCAGCCGCTGTTCGTGGTACTGCGCGTACTTCTCACGCAGTGCCGCCACGGCCGCAGCGTGCTCCTCGCGCTCACGCGGTTGCGGCTCGAGCAGCTCGGCCGTGCCGTAGAGGCGGACCCAGGCCAGCCGCGACCAGTCCTCGTCCCAGCGGTCGACCAGCAGCGTCGCCTCGGGCAGCACGAGCAGGTCCTGGACACGCGCCAGCTGGTATGGGTCGCTGGAGCGCTTCGGCTTCTCGTCGAGCGGCGAGTAGAGGATCGGCCGCCCGTGCTCGTCCTGGCCGGCGAGGACGTAGCAGACCGGCACCAGGCGCGGCTGGCCGTGCGGAGAGCGCGTGGCCAGCACGGCGCGCCGCTCCCCGGCCACGAAGCGCAGCTCCGCCTCGGAGAGCACCGGCGTGGTCATGCCGCGCCGCCCACCGCCTCGCGGATCGGCTCGGCCACCTCCCGCGCGGCGATGGCCAGGCCATCCGGACCGGACGCCGGGTCCAGCGCCACGATGACTTCCGTCGCACCTGCGCGCGCCATGGCCCGGGCGACCTCGACGGCCGAGCGGTGGTCTGCGGCGGACGAACCGGCGGCGACCTGTCCCACGAAGGCGAAGCCGGAGGGATCACGCCCGACGCGCTGCATGGCGCGCAGCAGCTCGTCCCGGCGAGCGCTGAAGTAGTCCACGTCGCCGACGTTCACGCCGGGCAGCAGCCAGCCGTCGCCCCGCCGTGCGGCGAGGGCGATGCCGCGCGGCTTCTGGCCGCCGAGGTAGATCGGCGGCCCTCCCGGGCGCACGGGCGGCGGTTCGTTGGTGGCCTCGACGAGCGGGTAGAAGGGGTCCTGGCGACTGACCCCTGGTGGCGCCGCCGCCTCCGGCGAGAAGAGCGCCTTGAGCACCTCGACGGCCGAGATGAGCCGGTCGATGCGTTCGCCGATGGGCGGCAGCGGGATGCCGAAGGTCTCGTGCTCGCCGACGTGCCAGCCGGCCCCCAGGCCCAGGAGCAGCCGCCCGCCGGTGACGGCGTCGAGCACGGTCGCCTGCTTGGCCAGCACGGCCGGGTGGCGGAAAGTGTTGGAGAGCACCGCGAAGCCGATGTCGCGGCCCGGCACGTGGTGCGCCAGCGCGGCGGCCAGCGTGATCGGCTCGTAGCTCGGACCGTGCCGCGACTGCCGCACGTCCGAGAGGTGGTCGTTGAGCCAGCCGCTGTCGAAGACGTCGAGGGTGCCGGCGAGCGCCCAGGTCGCGTCCAGCACGGACCAATCGACCGCCTGCGGCGAGGTCTTGAAGCCGATCCTCATGAAGCGCCGGGGCCCCCGGCCACGAGCTTGCCGTCCTGCCACACGGCGGCGATGCGCTCGTCGAGGGCCTCGAAGTCGAAGGGGTCGCCTTCGACCACGACCAGGTCGGCGCGCTTGCCGGGTTCGAGCGTGCCCAGCTCGCGCTCGAGGCCCATCAGCTCGGCCGCGCTGCTGGTCGTCGCCTGCAGCACCTCGGCCGGCGCCATGCCGTTGGCCGCCATGAGCGCCAGCTCGCGCAGGTTCTGGCCATGCGGCGTGACGCCCGAGTCGGTGCCCATGGCGATGCGCACACCCGCCTCGACGGCTCGCCGGAAGGACTGCTTGTGGATCTCGACGACCTCGTGGGCCTTGGCCAGGCTCGACTCCGGGATAGCGGCGCCGGCTTCGGCGGCCCGGATGACGCCCTCCGGCGCGACCAGCGTCGGCACCAGCCAGGTGCCGTGGTCGAGCATCAGCTCGATCGCCTCGTCGTCGAGGTAGACGCCGTGGTCGATGGAGCGGAAGCCCGCGCGCACGGCGTTCTTGATGCCGGGAGCCGCTTGTGCGTGCGCCATACACGGGATGCCCGCCGCGGTCGCCTCCTCGACGATGGCCTCCAGCTCGGCCGGCCGGAAGTGGGCGTGGGTCGGCTTGTCGCGCGGCGAAAGGACGCCGCCCGAGACGGCCACCTTGATCACATCGGCGCCCATGCGCACCAGCTCGCGCACCTTGCGGCGCACCTCGTCGGGGCCGTCGACGATGCCGCTCGGGCGTCCCGGGTGGGGCGGCAGGAAGTCGAAGAAGGCGCCGCCGGGCAGCCAGTCGTCGCCGTGGCCCCCTGTCTGGCTGAGCATGACCAGCGAGATCTGCAGGCGCGGACCGGGGATGAGGCCCTGCGCCACGGCTTCCTTGATGCCGAGGTCGGCATAGCCGGCGTCGCGCGCGCTGGTGATGCCGATGCGCAGCGTCGCCGCGAGGTTGCGGGCGGCAAGGAAGAACTGCAGCGAGAAGGGTGTCTGGGCGATCCTGAAGAGGTCCACGTGGCTGAAGACCACGTGGGTGTGGCAATCGAAGAGGCCGGGCAGCACGGCGCGGCCGCCCAGGTCGACCCGTTCGTCGCCGTCGAGCCGCTGGCCGACCTCGACGATGCGCTCGCCCTCGACCGCGATCTCCGCCTCCTGCAGGCGAGCGCTGCCGTCGAAGAGCCGCCCGTCGCCGAAGACGATGCGCGGCGGACGCGCCTGCGCGTCGGTCACAAGCACCTCCCGATGGTCACAGGCACCTTCCCGAACTGCCCTGGGTCGCTTAGTCGCGCCGTGCCGTGGTCACTGCGCCCTCGCTGGCGGAGGCCACCAGCGCCGCGTACTTGGCGAAGACGCCC
Source organism: Candidatus Limnocylindrales bacterium (assembly GCA_035699625.1). GTDB lineage: Bacteria > Chloroflexota > Limnocylindria > Limnocylindrales > CSP1-4 > DASSPM01. Next base: position 8,432 of record DASSPM010000116.1, read on the forward strand.
TGCGTGTACTGCGGCCGTGGCGGCTGCCACGCCGCCCGGCGGCGATCCAGCTCGTCGGCCGGCACCTCCAGGTCGAGCGCGTGGCGGTCCACGTCGAAGACGATCGCGTCGCCCTCGCGCACGAGCGCGATGGGGCCGCCCAGCGCCGCTTCGGGCGCCACGTGGCCGGCCATCAGGCCATGCGTGCCGCCGGAGAAGCGGCCGTCGGTGAGCAGCGCGACGGACTCGCCCAGGCCCTCGCCGACGAGCGCGGCGGTGACGCCCAGCATCTCGCGCATGCCCGGCCCGCCGGCCGGCCCCTCATAGCGGATGACGACCACGTCGCCGGGCACGATGCGCTGGGCCTTGACCGCCTCGAAGCAGGCCTCCTCCGAGTCGAAGATCCGGGCCGGCCCGCGGTGGTAGCGCCGCTCGTGCCCGGCCAGCTTGATCACGCAGCCCTCGGGCGCCAGCGTGCCACGCAGGATGGCCAGGCCGCCGGACGGCTTGAGCGGGTCCTCGATGGGCCGGACGACCTGCTGGCCGGGCGTCTCCACCGTCGCGGCCGCGATCTCACCCAGCGTGCGGCCGTCGACCGTGCGCGCGTCGGGGTCGATGAGGCGGCGCTTCAGCAACTCGCGCATGACCAGGCCGATGCCGCCCGCGTCGTACAGGTCGGTGGCCGTGAAGCGGCCGCCGGGCAGCATGTCTGCCACGAGCGGCGTGCGGTCGGCGATGGCGCCGAACTCGTCGATGTCGAGCGGGATGCCGAACTCGCGGGCGATGGCCAGGATGTGCAGCACCGCGTTGGTCGAGCCGCCCGTGGCGGCCACGGCGGCGATGGCATTGTCGAGCGAGCGGCGCTCGACGATGGCCGAGGGGCGCAGGTCGTCGCGTACGAGGCGCATCACCAGCTCGCCGCAGGCCCGTGCCGCCTCGTCCTTGGCCGGATCCTCGGCCGGGATGCCGTTGAGGCCGCCCGGCGAGAGGCCCAGGAACTCCAAGACCATGCTCATCGTGTTGGCCGTGAACTGCCCGCCGCAGGCGCCCGGGCCGGGACAGGCGGCGCTTTCGATGGCATACAGCTCATCGGCCGTGATCTTGCCCGCCCGGTAGGCGCCGACGGCCTCGAAGACGCTGACCACCGTCAGGTCACGGCCCTTGTAGGTGCCCGGGTAGATGGTGCCGTTGTAGAGCACGAGCGAGGGGATGTCGAGGCGGCCGAGCGCCATCGCCGCGGCCGGGATGGTCTTGTCGCAGCCGACGAGGCAGACCAGGCCGTCGAAGAGGTGGCCGCGCGCCGTGAGCTCGATCGAGTCGGCGATGACCTCGCGGCTGACGAGCGAGGCCTTCATGCCCTGCGTGCCCATGGTCACGCCGTCCGAGACGGAGATGGTGTTGAACTCCATGGGCGTGCCGCCTGCCGCCCGAACGCCGGCCTTGACGCTCTCCGCCAGCCGCCGCTGGTTGAGGTTGCAGGGCATCGTCTCGATCCAGGTCGTGGCCACGCCGACCAGCGGGCGGGCGAGATCCTCGTCACTGAAGCCGACGGCCTTCAGCATCGAGCGCGCCGGGGCGCGGTCGGGGCCGTCGGTGAGCGCCGCGGAGACGCGCTTCTGCGGGTCGCTCGGACGCTCGTAGGGGAGCGCATCGCGGCTGTCCGCGGCGGGTGTGGCACCGTCAGCGGCGGGTGTGGCACCGTCAGCGGCGGGTGTGGCACCGTCAGCGGCAGGAGTGGCACCGGCGCGCTCGGGAGTGGCACCGGCGCGCTCGGGAGTGCGGCCAGCGCGCTCGGCCGCCGCGGCGCTCGGCACCTCGCTCGCGGGGAGCTCGTGGGAGCCGCTGGCGCCGTCGGGGACCCGGTCGTCGCTCATCACGCCGAAGCGTAGCAGGGGCGGCGCGCGGGCCACCGGCCGCCGGGTGTGCCACCGGCCGCCGGGTGTGCCACCGGCCGCCGGGTGTGCCACCGGTCGCCGGGTGTGCCACCGGCCGCCGGGTGTGCCACCGGTCGCCGGGTGTCTCACCGGCCGCCGGGTGTCTCACCGGTTGCTGCGCGTGGCACCGCCCGCGAGCTGCCACGCGCCACCTCCGGCGACCTCCGAGGCGGTTCTCGCCACCGACACCGCTGGTGACACGTATCCAAGATCCAACGCCCCGCTGGAGCGTGCCGGCGCCAGGCCCACGCTCAGCTGGGCGTCGGGCGCGGTACGCGGACCCGGTCCGGACCCCCATGCCCGTGCCGAACGTTCACAGCCAGTGTTCGTGGCAAGAACCAGACCCCCGCCAGGTGGCCCCGCGGCTCCGCCAGCCAGCGGCGGACCTCCATCGTCCGTGCCGGCAGCACCGCCGCGAAGGTCGCGGCGTGGCGTCCGACGCTGCGCCGGGCGGTGCCGCTTTCCGTGACCGCGAGCACGGCGGCGACGCCGCGCACCTCGACACCACGCTCCCGTGCCAGGATGCCCGGCACCAGGCGGCGCTTCCGGTCGAGCCCGGAAAGCAGCGCCTGGATGTCGACCAGCCGAGTCTTGACCTCGACCATGAGGACGGCCCTGGTCCGTTCGCTCCAGGCAAGCACATCGACGGCTCCGCGCTCACCGTACCTAGAGAAGGTGTACTCCGGGATGACCTCCCACCCGCCGGCCATGAGTCGCTGTGTCAGCCACTCGACCGCGGCGGCGTGCTCCTCGTCCAGCAGTCGCGCCATCTCCGTGCCGCGCCAGCGTGGGGCGAACTCGAGCGAGATGCCGAGGGCAGTGCAGACACGTCGGACAGCAGGGACGCTACCCAGCTGTCCGCGTTCGATGCGGTGCACCGTGCTCGCGCTGACCCGTGCTCGCCGCGCGATGTCGCGCTGGCGCAGCCGCTGGCGGCGACGGACCGCCCGGATCGCCAGGCCAAGCCGCACATCGTCCATGCGGCGGAGTCTGCCGGGCGGCGCTTATCGGACTGTCATCTGGCGTGGTGCGTGCGAGCCAGCGCTGCGTGCGAGCCAGTGCCTGCTGACACACGGTGGGCAGTGCCTGGTGACGGGTGGGCCGGTGCCGAACCTCGAGCCGTTCTCGCCACGGATACCGTGGGCGAAACGTAAGCAACGCCAGCGCTGTTCGGGTTGAGTCCCCACACTTGGTGTAACAGCGGATAGGCCGCGCAATGAAGCGGCCACCGCGCCATCCTCACGTCGTTGGAGTTGCAGACCGACGACAGGAGGGACACCACGGTGGCCGAAACCAGCATGACCCTGCTCGAGACCCTGCGCAAGGTGGGCGCCGAGGGCGACATCGACCTGCTGCGCGAGGGCGTCCGCGTCCTGGCCGAGGCGATCATGGAGGCCGAGGTCAGCGAGCTGACCGGCGCGGCCAAGGGCCAGCGCGACCCGGAGCGCCGCTTGACCCACCGCAACGGCTACCGCGAGCGGCGCTGGGACACCCGGGTCGGGTCGGTGGCGCTGGCCATCCCGCGCGTGCGCGACGGCTCCTACTTCCCCTCCCTGCTCGAGCCGCGCCGTCGCGCCGAGCGAGCCTTGCTGGCCGTGGTCCAGGAGGCCTACCTGGGCGGGGTGTCGACGCGCCGCGTCGACGACCTGGTGCGCGCCCTCGGCATCGACGGCATCTCCAAGAGCGAGGTCAGCCGTATCTGCGCCGCACTGGACGCCGAGGTCGAGACCTTCCGCTCCCGCTCGCTGGCCGAAACGCGCTTCCCCTACCTGTGGCTGGACGCCACCTACCTCAGGGTGCGCGAGGCGGGGCGGGTGGTGTCGATGGCGGTGCTGGTGGCGATCGGCGTGGCCGCGTCGGGCGAGCGCCGGGTGCTGGGCATCGAGCTGGCCAGCGGCAACGACGAGGGATCCGCCTGGGCACGCTTCGTGCGCTCCCTGGTCGAGCGCGGCCTGGCCGGCGTGCGCCTCGTCATCAGCGACGACCACGCCGGGCTGGTCAAAGCCGTCCGCGAGCAGCTGCTGGGTGCCTCCTGGCAGCGCTGTCGGGTGCATCTGACGCGCAACGCGCAGGACCTCGTGCCACGCTCGGCGCGCAGCATGGTGGCCTCCGCCATCCGCATGGTCTTCGAGCAGCCCGACGGGCGCGCCGCGCGTGAGCAGCTCGACCGGGTCATCGATGGCCTGCGGCCGCGCTTCGATGCCGTGGCCGAGCTGCTGACCGGCGCGGAGCCGGATCTGCTGGCCCACTTCGCCTTCCCCGAGGTCCATCGCCGCCAGATCCGCAGCACGAACCCGCTCGAGCGCCTCAACAAGGAGATCAAGCGCCGCACCGGGGTGGTCGGCATCTTCCCCAACCGGGCGTCGGTCATCCGGCTGGTGGGCATGATCCTGGCCGAGCAGGACGACGAGTGGCAGGACGGCCGGCGTTACTTCCGGCCCGAGACCATGGCCCTCATCGAGGCCGCCGAACGAGAGCAGGTGGGCCAGGCGCTACTCATCGCCAGCTGACGGATCCGACGTGAGGAGCCGGAGCTCTTACACCACGTCCCGGGACTTGACCC
>DASSPM010000117.1:0-8795 GCA_035699625.1 Candidatus Limnocylindrales bacterium
GGCGCCGTGCGTGCGCGGGTCCACCTGGCGCGCATCCGCCCGGGCAATGTGCAGATGTTCTTCCCCGAGGCCAACCCGCTCATCGCCGCCGGGCAGCGCGATCCCGTGGCGCTGGTGCCGGACTACAACGCCACGGTCGAGGTGGTGCCCCTCTAAGCGGCGCTGGCCGCGGGCAGCCCCAGGTTGCGCAGGAAGGCCGCGTTCGACGGCTCGCGGCCGAGGAAGTCGCGCAGCAGCTCCAGCGCCGGTCGCGAGCCGTTCGGCTCGAGCACGGCGCGGCGGTAATCTCGCCCGACAGCCGGGTCGGTCACACCGGCCTCCTCGAAGCGGCTGAACATGTCGTCGCCATAGACCTTGGCCCAGAGGTAGCCGTAGTAGCCGGCGTCGTAGCCGCCCAGCAGGTGGCCGAAGCTGGCCGGGAAGAAGGTGCCCTCGGGGAAGGGCAGGCCGCTGACGGCCCACGTGCGCCGGTTGACCTCGTGCAGATCCTTGTCGGCGCCGGCCAGGTGGAGTTCGAGGTCGAGCAGGCCCAGCGAGCACTGCCGCAGCGTCTCGACGGCGACGTTCAGCCGGCGCGAGGCCACCAGACGCTCGACCAGGTCGGCCGGGATGGGCTCGCCGGTGGCGTGGTGGCGGGCGTAGCGGCGCAGCACCCCCGGGTCCCAGGCCCAGTGTTCCATGATCTGGGAGGGCGCCTCGACGAAGTCCCACTCGGTGTTGGCCGCCGAGAAGCGACTGAAGCGCGCCCGCGCCAGGGTCATGTGCAGGATGTGCCCGAACTCGTGAAAGAGGGTGACCATGTCCCGGTGCCGCAGCACCGCCGGTCGCCCCGGTGCCGGCCGCGAGAGGTTGGCCACGAGCGCCGAGACCGGCCGCACGCGCCGGCCATCGGGCCCGCGGCGTTCGACGCGCAGCGGGAAGGCCGCCGCGTGACTGTACTTGCCGTCGCGCGGGTGGAGGTCGGCGTAGAAGTCGCCCAGGTGCTCGCCGCTGTCGGTGTCGTACACCTGGTAGAGGCGCACGTCCGGATGCCATGCATGCGTCTCCTCGACGCGCCGGTAGGAGAGCCCGAAGACCGTGCCGGTGAGCTCGAAGAGGCCGTCCAGGATGGGCTCGAGCGGCAGGTACTCGGAGACGGCGTTGGCGTCGACGCCATGGTCGCGCCGGCGCAGGCGCTGGTCGTAGAAGCGCCAGTCCCAGGCTCGCAGGACCAGGTCATCGACCGCCTCGGGGTCGGACAGCAGCTCGGCGGTCAGCCGTTCCAGCTCGGGCGTGGCGCGCTCCGTGACGGCCGGCACGAGCTCGTCGTAGAAGCGGCGCACGGTCTCCGCCCGGCGCGCCATCTTGACCTCGACCGCGTAATGCGCCCAGGAGGGGTAGCCGAGCAGCGTGGCCATCCGGTCGCGGATGGCGATGGCCTCGCGCAGGAGCGGCTCGTTCGCCTCGACCGCCCGGGTGAAGACCAGCTCGAGCAGGCGGCGCCGCAGGTCCCGCCGCGTGGCGTTCTCCAGGAACGGCTGCCAGTCGGAGGCGACCGTGGTGACGCGGCGGGTACCGGGGCGCTCCCCGGCAGCGAGGCTGTCGAGGTAGGTGTCGGGCAGGCCGGCGAGCTCGTCGTCGGTGAGCTCGAGGGCAGCCGTGTCCTCGTCGACGTTGCGCTGGAAGGCGACCTCGAGCTCGACCAGGCGTTGTCGAAGCCGGCGCACCTCCTCGCGCGCCTCCTCCGGCAGCTCGTGCCCGGCGCGGCGGAAGTCGCGCAGCCAATGCTCGAGGAGCAACGCATCCTCGCCCGTCAACGCGGCGGCCTCAGGTCGCGCGGCGAAGGCGCGCAGCGCGGCGGCGAGCGGCTCCCGGAAGGGGAGCTCGGCGCTCCACTTCTCCAGCTGCTCCTCGGCCGCCTGGCCGGCATCGCGGACGGCCGGATCGGGATGGACTCTGGCCAGGAAGGGACCCTCGCCGTAGGCATCGCCGACGATGGCCGCGGCCTCGTCGAGGCGGCCCAGGAGGGAGTCGAAGTCGCCTTCGCCGCCGCTCGCCTCGATGCCGGCCACGATGGCCTCGGCCTGCTCGACCGCGCGCTGGGCGGACGTCGCGACATCGGCGGGGCTCACGGATCGGTAGTCGTGCGGCATGGCGGTCATGGTAGGGCCAACCGCGCGGGCCGGTGGCCCCGCGTGTCACGCGCCGGCCGGGGCCACCGCGGCAGCGGGCGGCCGCTTGGCCGCCTGTCTGCCGGCCTCAACCGATGCGCTCGGCACCCGCGTAGACGTTCCAGCCCGTGTCGCGCAGGAAGCCCACCAGGGTCAGGCCGAATGTGTGCGCCACGTGCACCGCCAGGCTCGACGGTGCCGAGACGGCCGCCAGCAGCGGGATGCCCGCGGCGACCGCCTTCTGGGCCAGCTCGAAGGAGGCCCGACCGCTCACCAGCAGCGCCTGCCCGGCCAGCGGCAGCCGACCCTCCAGGAAGGCCAGCCCGACCAGCTTGTCGACCGCGTTGTGCCGGCCGACATCCTCGCGCGCCGCCAGCAGGTGGCCGGACGGCTCGAAGAGGCCCGCCGCGTGCAGCCCGCCGGTCAGGTGGAAGGTCCGCTGCGCGGCCCGAAGCGCAGGCACCAGGCGCGCGATGGCCGCTGCTGGGAAGCTGGGCCCGGGTGCCAGCGGGGAGAGGTCACGGCGCAGCGCATCGAGCGCCGCGGCGCCGCAGATGCCGCAGGCAGAGCTGGCCACCAGGTTGCGCTGCCAGCCCACGGGAGCATCGGCCGCGAGCGGCCGCGCGAGGCGCAGCTCGACCAGGTTCTCGGCCTCCGGCAGCGCGCGGACCTCGAACGGCAGGCGCGCGGCGTCGACCGCGTCGAGCCCCGACGCGGCCACGGCCGCAGCGGCGACGTCGGCCGTGGAGCGCACGACTCCCTCGGCGAAGAGGAGGCCGAGCACCAGTTCCAGGTCATGACCTGGGGTGCGCATGACGACGGCGAACTCCCGGCCGTCCAGCACGACCTGGAGGGGCTCCTCGGCCGCTACGGCGTCCTGCCGCTCTCCCTCCGGGCCGGCGGCGGTCCAGCGTGTCACGCGGACCGGGCGGTGTGGCTCCGGCCCGCGCTCGGTCACGACTGCTCCTCGAGCAGCAGCGCCTCGTAGGGAGCCAGCTCGAGGCGCCGCCCGCCACGCAGCCGCGAGTCCCCGCTCTCGGCGTGCGTGCCCAGGCAGGCCGTCCAGGTGCCTCCGAGCGGCTCGTCGAGCTCGAGACGCGCCGTGCCGGCCGAGAAGTTGAGCGCCACCAGGACGCGTTGCCCGGCTGCCTCGCGCAGGTAGGCCATGACCGCGGTCGGGCGGCGCAGCAACGGGCGGAAGGTCCCCTCGTGCAGGGCCGGCGAGGCGCGCCGCGCCCAGATGAGCCGCCGGTACCAGGAGAGCACCGAGCCTGGATCCGCCGCCTGGCGTGCCACGTTCCGCGTGGCGTGGTCCGCCGCGAACGGCAGCCAGGGCTCGCCCGCGGTGAAGCCCGCCGCGGGCGAGTCATCCCATTGCATCGGGCTGCGGCAGGGGTCCCGGCTGGGGAAGCCGGCGATGCGAGAGAAGCGGGTCGCCGGGGTGTCGCGCATGCGCGAGCGCGGCACGCGCGCGTCCTGCATGCCGATCTCCTCGCCGTAGTAGATGAAGGGCGTGCCGCGCAGGGTGAGCAGCAGCGTCGCCGCCACCTTGGCCACCGCGTCCTGCTCTGCCGCCGGCCGGCCCCCGGCGTAGCGCGTCACGAGCCGCGGCTGGTCGTGATTGCCGAGCACCCAGCACGGCCACTCGCCGCGAAGCACTTGCTCCCACTCGAGCACCGTGCGCTGGATTGCGGCGGGCCGCCAGGGCTGCTGTAGGAAGCGGAAGTTAAAGACCATGTGCAGCCGATCGGCGGCCTGGCCCGAATAGGCCGCCGCGTCGCGCGGCGTGCCGCCGAAGAGCTCGCCCACGCTCATCCGGCCGGGCTTCTCGTCGAGGAGGCTGCGGAAACGGCGCAGGAAGTCGAAGAGCTCGGGCCGGTTCTTGTCGTGCACGTGGTGCTGGCGGTCGTAGGCGCGCCAGGCCAGGCGGCGTGGGTTGTCGGGTAGATCGGCGTGCTTGTAGAAGGCGTTGAAGACGTCCAGGCGAAAGCCGTCCACGCCACGCTCGAGCCAGCCGCGCACCATCTCGAGCATGGCCGTCACGACCTCCGGGTTGCGCCAGTTGAGGTCGGGCTGCTCGCGCAGGAACGTGTGCAGGTAGAACTGGCCGGTCGGCGCATCCCACTCCCAGGCAGAGCCGCCGAAGAACGAGCGCCAGTTGTTGGGGTAGTTGCGGCCCGCCGTGGCCGAGCGCCAGATGTACCAGTCGCGCTTGGGGTCCTCGCGCGAGGAGCGCGATGCCCGGAACCAGGGGTGCTCGTCCGAGGTGTGGTTCATGACCAGGTCGAGCACGACCCGGATGCCGCGCCGGTGGCACTCCCGGACGAGCTCGTCGAAGACGTCGAGCGAGCCGAAGAGCGGATCGACCGTGGTGTGGTCGCTGACGTCGTAGCCCAGGTCGCGGCCCGGCGATGGGTAGATGGGCGAGAGCCAGATGGCATCCACGCCGAGCGAGTCCGGCGTGCCGTCGTTGAGATGGTCCAAGCGGCTGATCAGGCCGCGCAGATCGCCCGTCCCGTCGCCGTCGCTGTCGGCGAAGCTGCGCGGGTAGACCTGGTAGATGACGCCATGGCGCCACCAGTCGTCCGTGGGAGTCACGCGTCGATTCTGCCGCACAATGGGCGGTGCACGATCCTGGAGGGACGGGAATGGCCGGTCGGCTGGTCGAGGAGCGGCGTCTGGTGACCGCGCTGGCGGCCGACCTGGCGGGCTCGACCGCCCTGGCAGAGCAGCTCGATCCCGAGGAGGCCCGGCTCGTCGTGGCGGAGGCGCTGCGGCGCATCGTCGCCGTCGTCGAGCAGCTCGGGGGCACGGTCAAGGACCTCGCCGGGGATGGCGTGCTGGCGCTCTTCGGCGCGCCGCTGGCGCACGAGGATGACGCCGCGCGCGCGGTGCGCGCCGGGCTGGCCGTCACGGCCGAGATGAACGCCTACGGCGACGAGGTCGCGGCAGGCTGGCGCATCAGCGGCTTCGGCGCGCGAGTCGGCATCGAGACCGGCGAGCTCGCGCTCGGGCCGATCGGCGGCGGAGCGCGCGTCGAGTACGGCGCCACGGGCGACGCGGTCAATGTGGCGGCACGGCTCCAGGCCGAGGCGCCATTGGGCGGCGTGCTGGTGGGGCGTGCCACGTATCGTGCCGTCGGCCAGCTCTTCGAATGGGACGCGCCGCGGACACTCCAGCTGCGGGGCCACGCCGCCCCGGTCGAGGCCCGCTTGGCGCTCAGCGCCCGCTCGAGCGCCGGCCGGCCGCGCGGTCTGGAGGGTGTCGAAGCGCCCCTCGTCGGCCGCGACCTCGAGCTCGCCCAGGCCGATCGCTCGGTCGAGGCGGTCCTCGGCGGCAGCGGTGGTCTGCTCCTGGTCACCGGCGAGCCCGGCATCGGCAAGAGCCGCCTGCTGGCCGAGCTCCGGGTTCGCTTCAGCGCGGCCGAGTCGTCGGGCCTCCACCGGGCCTGGCTGGAGGGTGCCTGCGTCTCGTATGGCGAGGCGCTCCCCTACTGGCCGTTCCAGGACCTGCTGCGTCACTGGCTCGGCGTGGGCGCGGACGAGCCCCGCCTGCGCGTTCAGGTGGCGCTGCGGCGTCGCCTCGAGGCCCTCTTCGGGGATGACAGCGGGGAGATCGAGCCGGCTCTGGCGCTGCTCCTCGGCATCGCCGACGAGCCTCACCTGGCGAGCGTCGCAGCTGACACGCCGGCGTCGCTGCGCCAGCGCACTGCCGTCGCCATCCGCCGCCTGCTGGCGCGCCTCGCCGCGGACGGACCCGTGGTCGTCGCCGTCGACGACGCCCACTGGGCCGATGCCAGCTCGGTCGAGCTCATGCAGCGGCTGTTGCCGATCGTTGACGAGGAGGCTGTGCTGCTCGTGGTCACCGCTCGCGGCGAGCGTGACACGGCACTCAGCGCTCTGCGCGAGGCTGCCCTGGCGGACACGCCGCACCGAACGCACGAAGTCCGCCTCGAAGAGCTCCGCTCGGGTGCCGACCGCGCCTTGCTCGAGGCGCTGGTCGGGCCCGACACCCTGCCCGAGGCGACCTCGCTGCGCATCCTGGAGGCGGCGGAGGGCAACCCCTTCTACCTCGAGGAGTTGGTGCGCTCGCTCATCGACGCCGGCGCGCTCGTCGCCGAGGGCGAGCGGTGGCGCTTCGAACGGCACGTGCCGATCGAGGTGCCGGAAACCGTGGAGAAGGTGATCCTGACGCGCGTCGACCGCCTCCGTCCGGCCGCCAGGGAGGTGCTCGCGGTCGCCTCGGTCCTCGGTCGCCGCTTCGGCCTGCCGCTGCTCCAGGCGGTGCTGGGCGAGACGGGCGGGGCAGGCGCTCCCTCGCCGGCTCTGCGCGACCTGCTGCGCCTGGATCTCGTGCGCGAGGAACGTCGCTGGCCGGAACCGGAGTACCGCTTCAAACACCTGCTCATCCAGGAGACGGTCTACCGGACCCTGCTGCGCAGCCAGCGCCGCGATCTGCACCGCACCGCGGCGCGGGCCATCGAGCGCCTCTTCGCCGGGCGCCTCGATGAGCACTACGGGGTGCTCGCGCGCCATTACCGGCGCGCCGATGACGTGTCCGAGGCGCTGCGCTACGCCGGCATGGCCGCGGAGGCGGCGAGCCGGGTCTACGCGCGGTCGGAGGCGATGGAGCACTACGCCACCGCGCTCGAGCTCGCCGGCCGGCCCGACAGCCCCGCGCCGCCGCCCCAGGTGGCCGCGCTGCGGCTCGGCCGGGGCTGGCTGGCCTATCGGACGGGCGACCACGCCGCTGCCCGCGAGGACATGGAGATCGCGCTGCACCTGGCGCGCGCAGCCGGCGAGCGCGCCCTGGAGTCGCAGGCGCTGGAGGCGATGGGCGAGCTGCTCGCTTCGGGCGGCAGCAGCCGCATCGGCGACTCGGTGCCGTACCTCGAGGCGTCTCTGGCACTGGCCGAGGAGCTCGGCGACGTCGTGCGCCGGGTGAGCATCCTGAACCGGCTCTCGATCGTCCATGCGCACGAGCTCGATCTGGCGGCGGGGCTCGACTCGGCCCAGCGCGCCATGGCCCTGGCGGAGGCGAGCGGCGACGAGCGCGTCGTGGCCCGGGCGCTCGATGGGTTGAAGGCCAACCTGCTGCACCTGGGTGACGTGCAGGGCCTCGAGCAGGCGACCGAGCGGCTCATCGGCATCCTGCAGCGCGAGGGCGGCCTCTGGTACCTCCAGTTCGCGCTCTTCGAATCCGCCTTCGTCAGCGTTGCCCGCGCCGACTGGGAGGGCGCCATCGCCCGCATGCGGGAGGGCATGGCGGTCAACGAGCGCATCGCGGACCGCGGCAACGAGCCGATGTTCCTGGGCGGTCTGGCGCTCGTCGAGGCGACGCGCGGCGAGTACGCCGCGGCGCTGGCGTACGGCAGCCACGCCGTCGAGGCGGCCGGCTCGCTCGGTCACGGCTGGTGGCTGGCCTGGTGCGAGGCCGTCCAGGCGCGCACGCTGCTCGAGCTCGGTGACGCAGCGGCGGCGCTGGAGCACCTGCAGCGCGGCTTCGCGGCGGCCAAGGGTGCCGGCGGGCGGGCGCACCTGGTGCGCTGTGCATCGCAGCTCGCCTGGGCATTGCGGCTCACCGGGGAGACGAAGCGCGCCGAACAGCTGGGGGCACGCATCGAAGCCGAGCTGGCCCGGGTGCGGACGCCACCAGCGCGCGCTTTCGTGGGCGGCAGCGTGGCCTACCTCGCCCTGGCCAGGCTGCACCTGGCCGGTGGTCGCGCGAGACAGGCACTGGCGCTCGTCGAGCCGCTGCTCGCGGCGGCCGAGGCCGATGGCTGGCAGGATGTGCGGGCCGCTGCCGGGCTCATCGCCGCGCTGGCGCTGGAGCAGGCGGGGCGCGGCGACGAGGCGCAGGTTCGTGCCACCGAGGCGCTGGGCGTGGCCGAGGCCGCCGGCATCGCCGCCGTGGCCTGGGAAGCCGCCGCGGTGTTGGCGCGCCTGGCCGCCGCGACGGGCGACGAGGCGTCCGCAGAGGCGCACAGGGGGACGGCGCGGCGTTGGGCGGCGCGGATCGAGCGGACGCTTCCGCCGGAGAGACGTATGGCCAGCTTCGCCGCCCGCGTCGAGGGCACCCTCAGCGGCACCGCCCACGAGGTGGGGGCCCGGCCGCGGTGAGCGATGCGCGGACCACCCTCCACCTGGTGCCACACACGCACTGGGATCGCGAGTGGTACGAGCCGTTCCAGTCCTTCCGCCTGCGCCTGGTCGAGCTGATCGACCAGCTGCTGATGCAGATGGCGGCGGACCCGCGCTTCACCTTCACGCTTGACGGCCAGATGGCCACCGTCGACGACTACCTCGAGGTGCGGCCGGAGGCGGAGCCGACCCTGCGCCGGCTGATCGCCGAGGGCCGCCTGGCCGTCGGGCCGTGGCAGATCCTGATGGACGAGTGGCTCGTCTCGGGCGAGACCATCGTGCGCAACCTGGAGCTCGGCTGGCGGCGGGCCGAGGCGCTGGGCCGGCCGATGCGCGTCGGCTACCTGCCCGACATGTTCGGGCACATCGCCCAGATGCCCCAGATCCTGCGGCGGGCGGGCATCGAGGACGCCGTCGTCTGGCGCGGCGTGCCGGCGGCCATCGAGCGCAACGCCTTCACCTGGCGCGCCCCGGACGGCTCCGAGGTGCGGGCGGAGTACCTCGT
>DASSPM010000118.1:0-5717 GCA_035699625.1 Candidatus Limnocylindrales bacterium
CCCAGCGGCCGGCGTGTCGCAGGTGCGCATCGAACGCGGCCCGCACCGCGGCGGCGCGCCCAGCGGCCCACGAAGCGCGCAGCGCGCCGGCGGCGTCGAGCTCGTCGAGGCGGCGGGCGGTGTACCACAGCAGGATCTGCGGTGCGGCGATGAAGGGTGCCTCGGCCGGGTCATCGGCGGCCGTCTCGGCACTCGCCACCAGGCCGGTCGCCGGGTCCACCGCACCCATCGCCGCCTCCCAGGCGGCGGCCACCGCGGCGGTCCAGTCGACGCCGCCCGGCAGGGCCCCGGTGAGCCGCCAGTAGTCCGTCAGCTCGACGATCGGATAGAGCTGCTGGTCGGCCTGGAATGCCAGGTCCTTGCGCCGCCCGTTGGCGTGGTGGCTGCGCGCCCAGCGGCCGTCCGGGCGTTCGCAGCGGCGCCACAGCCAGCGCAGATGGTCCGCCACGCGCTCACGGTCGCCGGGCGCGTCGGCGGCCAGCAGGAGCAGCGCCTGGTAATACGCGTCACGCGTCCACGACAGCGGCAGCAGGCGATGATCGGTCAGGATGGTTCGCTCGTCGGGAGCCGTGCGAAGGGCGGTGCAGCCACGCACGTAGGCCAGCGCACGCGCCACCAGCGGATCGGGATCGGTGGTCGGCGGCGGCGGGGTGCCGGCACGCGCGACGCCGCCCAGCGACGCGCGGATCTCGAAGGACCCCGGACCGATGAGCAGCTCGGCCCCCGCCTCGGTCGCCCGCCAGGCGCCGCCGGGCACTTCGACCCTGGCCTGTGCCGGGAGCTCGGGAGCATCCAGCTGCGCCACCGCTCCGGCCACCGTGATACGCGTCTTGGCGCCGGTGAGCGGCGGGGGATCGATCTCGGTGATCTCGGCCAGTGCCGGCCGATCGAGCCGCCCCTGCAGGGAGAGCCGGACCTCGCGATCGACGCTCCAGCGCTGGGTGACGATCTCCGCATCGACGCCGGTGGCGACGTCGACGGTGCATCCGGGCGCCCTCCAGTGCGGCATCTGCGGGTCCACGCAGTCGGGGGTCAGTGTCGGGTGGCCGTGGACCGCCAGGAAGGCGAATCGACCATCGGTGAGGCGCTCGCGGTGACGTCGCGTGGCCCCCGGATCGCCGCGCTCGGCCTCGTCGAAGCGCGGCACCGCCGACAGCTCCACGAACCCGTGGTCGGCGTGCGGCGAGCCGAGCGAGAGCCAGGCTGCGGTTTCGGCGTCGAAGGAGGCGCAGACCGCCCCGCTGCCGACGTCGAGCGGCTTCGACGCGCGGTCGGTCACGTTTCCGCGGTCAGCTGGCTGCCTGCCCCGCTTGGTCGGCCGGCTGCGTCGGGTCGGTGGGGAGCCAGCGGATGCGCCGCGGGTCGATGCGCACCGGCACCACCGCGTCGCGCTCCAGGCTCACGTCCGGACGCGTGGTGGCCTTGAGCTGCTCGTCGCCGATCCGCAGCGTCACCAGGTGGTGCGAGCCCAGCGGCTCGACGACCAGCACCGTGCCGCGCAGGTCGCCCGAGCCAGACTCGCTGATGTCGACGTGCTCGGCGCGAATGCCCAGCAGCGCCGGCCCCTCGGGGGGGTTGTCGTCGGCGAGCGGCACCTCGCCGGCGTCGGCCAGCCGGGCCACCGCACCGCTCCCGCTCCGCTGCACGGTGGCGGTGAGGAAGTTCATCGGCGGGTTGCCGATGAACCCGCCCACGAAGCGGTCGACCGGGTTGTCGTAGACCTCCAGGGGCGCGCCCACCTGCACCAGTCGGCCAGCGCGCATCACGGCCACGCGGTCGCCCATGGAGAGCGCCTCCACCTGGTCGTGGGTGACGTAGATGGTGGTGGAGCCGATCTCGTTGAGCAGCCGCTTCAGCTCCGCGCGCGCCTCGAGGCGAAGCAGCGCGTCCAGGTTGGAGAGCGGCTCGTCCATGAGCAGCACCTGGGGCTGCATGGCGAGTGCCCGGGCGACGGCGATCCGCTGCCGCTGCCCGCCCGAGGTGGCGGCTGGGTAGCGGTCCAGGAGCTCGGTGATGTGCAGCAGCTCGGCGGCGTCGCCGACCCGCTGTCGGACCTCGGCGGCCGGCGCGTGGGCCATCCGCAGGCCGAAGGCCACGTTCTCGAAGACGGTCATGTGGGGAAAGACGGCGTAACTCTGGAAGACCATCGCGATCTTGCGCTTGCGTGGCGGCAGGTCGGTCACGTCACGGCCACCGATCACGATCCTGCCGCCGTCGATCTGCTCGAGCCCGGCGATCGACCGCAGGAGGGTGGTCTTGCCGCAGCCTGAAGGGCCGAGGAGGACCATGAACTCGCCGTCCTCCACGGTCAGCGACACGTCGTCGACGGCCTGCGCGCCCTTGAACAGCTTGGTGACGCGCTCCACGCGGATCTCAGCCATGGCTGGCGGGCCTCCTCATTTGACGACGCGGCCCCACAGGCCGAGCAGGTAGCGGCGGATGACGAAGATCACGACCAGGCTCGGGACGAGCATCACGAAGCCGGCCGCGAATTGGAAGTAGATCGGCGACTGGGTCAGCGCGGTCAGCACCTTGGCCGGCAGGGTCGGGTTGCGCAGGGTCAGGATCACGGCGGCGAAGACGTCGTTCCACGACAGGACCCAGGTGAAGATGGCCGCCGCCGCCAGCCCGGGCAGGGCGAGCGGCAGCGAGACGCGCAGGAACGCCTGGACCGCGTTGCAGCCCAGTGTCTGGGCCGCCTCCTCCAGCTCCTTGGGTACCGATATGAACACGCTCGAGGTGATCAGCACGGTGAACGGCAGGGCGAGCGCGGTGTGCATCAGCGCGACGCCGATGACCGTGTCGTCGATGTTCCAGAGGCGGTAGGTGACCGCCAGCGGAATCGCCAGGATCACAATCGGGAAGGCACGCGTCGAGAGCACGACCAGCCGGTACGCGCTGCGGCCGCGGAAGGCGTACCGCGCGATGGCATAGCCGGCCGGCGCGCCGATGAGCAACGACAGGGCCAGCGTGATGAGCGCCACCCAGACACTGCGCCAGAAGGCGTCGATCACCCCGAACGAGCCCAGGAAGAAGGCGATCGTGTCGGTGCTCAGCGCGGTCGGGATGACGCTCTTGGGATAGTCGAAGGCGCTCTCGCGCGGTGTGAAGGCCGACACGGCGATGAGATAGATCGGCAGGATGATGAACAGCGCCAGCAGCACGGCGGCCAGATAGGTCAGGCCGCGCCCGATGAGGCGCTCGCGCCCCGAGCGTCGCCGGGCGAGCGGAACGGCCCGCGCGGGAGCGGTCACGCCTGGTGCTCCTCGCGGGCGGGTAGCAGCACCAGGAAGAGGACCGTGCTGAACAGCGACAGGACCAGGATCAGGCCCGCATACGCGGCCGCCACGTGGTCGTTGTCGATGTCGGTCGCCCAGCGCTGCGCCTCGCCGGCCAGCACGTCGAGCCCGCTGCCGGCCAGCGCGATCACGGTGGCGAACACCTGGAAGGCCAGGATGGTGCGCAGGATCAGCGCCACCTGCAGGCTCGGGCGCAGCATGGGCAGCACGACCCGCCGGATGCGCTGCCAGGTGGTGGCGCCGTACACATCGGCCGCCTCCAGGTACTCGCGCGGGATCGACTGCAGTCCGGCGACCAGGATGATCATGATGATGCTGGTGGCCCGCCACGCCTCGGCGATGACGACGCACATGATGAGCAGGAACGGCGTCTCGGCGCTCTGCCAGGTGATGGGGCCGTCGATGATGCCGAGCCCCTCCAGCACGCTGTTCAGCCAGCCGCTCTGGGTAAAGATGCTGACCCACACGATCCCGGCGGCCAACTCGCTGATGCCGAGCGGCAGGGCGTACAGGTAGAGCCACATCCCCTGGCCCTTGAGGCGAGCGTTGACGACGAGCGCCATCGCCATAGCCAGCGCGAACTGGACCGGGATGACGAGGATCACCAGCGCGACGGTGGTGACCAGCGCATTCCGAAAGTTGGAGTCGCCGAGCATGCGCTGGACGCTGGCCAGGCTGAAGGCGCCCTGCGCGTCCTGGAAGGCGAGGGCGAAGGCCTGGACCATCGGTGTCGCGAAGAACACGACCAGGAACGCGAACGAGGGCAGGAGCAGGGCGTACGGGGCCCAGCCCAGCCGCGCGGTCACGGTCGTCGCGGGGGAGTCAGGGCCGGGGCGGCGGTCGCCGCCCCGGCCCATCGGTCCGTCATGCGGACGCTACTGGGCCTGGCAGGGTCCGTCACTCGGCGGATCCGGCGCCCAGCAGGCCGCCCCGGTCGCATCGAAGACGGCCTGGAGGTTGGGCAGCTGGGCATGGAGCACCTCCGCGGCGTCCTGGCCCTCGATCACGATCTGCGCGAACGCGTCCTTGAAGACCTGGCTGTACGCACCCCCCTGGTCGCCCAGGCCCACCGGCAGCAGTGCCGGCAGCGCATCGTCGGCTCCGGTCTGGGCGGCGACCGCATCGGCCTCGGCCTGGAGGCCCGGCGACAGGTCGCCGGTCAGCTCGCCGCCGACGACCGGGAAGAACGATACGGCGTTGAGCGTCTTGGCCTGGGTTTCGGGCTGGAGGAGGTACTTGATGACCTCCTTGGCTCCCTCGGGGTTCGCCGCACTGGTCGGGATGCCAAGGCCGGCAACCACCGGCATGAACGCCCTGCCCTCCGGCCCCGATGGAACGGGGAAGGCCACGAAGGCCTCCGGATCGGACTCGAGCGCGTCGATGAGGCGCACGACGTGGTCCCATGCGACCCACACCTCGCCCGACTGGAGCGGCTCCTGCATGAAGCCGTACGTCGTCGACTGCGGGTTCACGTACTGCCACGTGTCGGTCATCCAGCTCCACATCTCGACCGCCGCATCGCTGGTGAAGGTGGTGTTCACGCCGCCGGTGAAGGCGGGGTAGCCATACCCCTGGAAGAAGCGATGCAGGAGACCATCCTCGCCGGCCGGGAAGCCCAACTTGCGCTCGCCGGTCTCGGCGGTGATGTTGGCGCCCCACTCGGTGAGCTGCTCCCAGGTGAGGTCGTTGACATCGGCGCCGTCGGGGAGGTAGTCGAGCGCCTCGGTGCGGGCGACCATGATGTAGGTGGCCTGCATCCAGGGGATGTACAGCTGCTGGTCGGTGCCGACCTTGCCCAGATCGAGGTAGTCCTCGTTGATGCCCACCTCGGCGAGCTCGGCGGCGACGTCGGACAGGTCCATCAGCACGTCGTCGGCAGCGAACGCCTGGAACTCGCCGTCGAGGCCCCCGATCAGGCTGATCTCGCCCTCGCCGGCCTCCTGCTGAGCCGCGATCTGGTCGTTGAAGGGCCCGGCCTCGGCGCCGATGAACTCGACCGTGCCCCCGAAGTCGCCGAGGATCTCGTTGCGCATCGCCTCCTGCTCTTCGGTCGGCACCAGCTGGCTGGAGATCATGACGACCTCGCCGCCATCTCCGCCGCCCCCAGTGCCGCTCGCACCGGGGCTCACCTCGCCGGGAGCCGGGGCACAGGCCGCGAGCAAGAGCGCCATCGACGTGACGAGTGCCGGCAGGCGCCATCTCGTGGTTCGTGGGTCAGACATGGGATCCCTCTCCTCGTAAGGCGCCGGTGGCGCCATGGTCGAGGTCCAGGCTCGGACTGGACCGATGGTCGTGGTCCTGCGGCGCACCGGCGGCCTCGCAGCCGCAGGAGCGCCGGATGCGGATGGTGGCGGGGATGCGCTCGACTCGCAGTGGCGCCGAACGGTCGGCGATGCGACTCAAGAGGAGCTCGGCGGC
>DASSPM010000119.1:0-21340 GCA_035699625.1 Candidatus Limnocylindrales bacterium
GCAACTGGAGGCCGTGCGCGAGCACCTGCTGGTCGAGCTGGCAGCGCTCGGCCCGGCGGGGCTGCGCGCGCTCCAGACGGCCGCAGGCCTGGACCCCGGAGCGCCCACTGCCGACGGCGCGCGCGACGGGTCGTACGAGGCCTCCGGGGATGGGCTACACGGTGCCGGGAGCCAGGCGCACGACCCCGGCGGCGCGGCCAGCCGCGAGGAGGCCCTGGCGGCCGACCTCGAGCGCGCGCTCGCCACGGCCACCGACCGCTGGCGCACGGCCGCGCCCGCCATGGAGGCACCGCCACCGGGCCGCCTGGCCGCGCTGCGCCGCCGCTACCACGAGCTCGGCTCGGCCAACCCCTTCGCGACCGAGGAGTACGCCGAGGTGCGTGCCCGCCTGGAGGCGCTGGAGGGCCAGCAGGCCGACCTGCTCGAGGCCATCGAGTCGACGCGCCGCCTCATCGCCGAGTTGTCGGAGCTGGTCAGCGAGCGCTTCCGGACCACCTTCTCAGCCCTCGAAGCTGCCTTCGGCCGCCGCTTCGAGCAGCTCTTCGGCGGCGGCGACGCGCAGCTCAGCCTGACCGACCCCGAAGACCTATCACAGACGGGCGTGGAGATCATGGCTCGCCCGCCGGGCAAGAAGCGCCAGCCACTGGCGATGCTCTCCGGTGGCGAACGCGCCCTCACCGCGGTAGCGCTCCTCTTCGCCATGCTCGAGGTGCGCCCGGTGCCCTTCTGCGTGCTGGACGAGGTCGACGCCGCCCTCGACGAGGCCAACATCGGCCGCTTCGTGTCGGCCCTGCGCAGCCTGGCCGGCGACATCCAGTTCATCGTCATCACCCACAACCGGGGCACCATCGAGGCAGCCGACGCGCTCTACGGCGTGACCATCGGCGACGACGCCGTCAGCCGGATCATCTCGCTGCGCCTGGCCGATCCGGCAGCGCAGGCGGCAGAGGCCATCGCCGTCGAGGGCGTCTCGGCCTGATGGAGCCCGCGGAGCGCGACGCGGTCGCCGTGGACGCGGCCCACGACCGGCAGGCGTTGGAGGCCGGCCTGGAGAAGAGCCGCCGTGGCTTCGGCGCGCGCCTTCACGGCCTGCTCGCCGGCGGGACCACCGACGAAGAGACCTGGGAGGCGGTCGAAGAGGCGCTCATCCGCGCCGACGTCGGCGCGCAGCTGGCCCTCGAGCTCGTCGACCGCGCCCGGCAGCGCTTCGCCCCCGGCGGTCCCGAGGCGGCCATCCGGGCCGAGCTGAGCGGGCTCTTCGCGCCGCGCGAGGCCGTCGGCTGGCCGCGCAAACCGTCGCCCGAGGTGCCCGCCGTGGTGCTGGTCATCGGCGTCAACGGCACAGGCAAGACGACCACCATCGCCAAGCTCGCGCATCGCTTCAAGGCGCGCGGCGCGCGTGTCCTGCTCG
This sequence comes from Candidatus Limnocylindrales bacterium, assembly GCA_035699625.1. Taxonomy (GTDB): domain Bacteria; phylum Chloroflexota; class Limnocylindria; order Limnocylindrales; family CSP1-4; genus DASSPM01. The sequence goes on from DASSPM010000119.1 coordinate 1,412, forward strand.
CCGCCGCCGACACCTTCCGGGCCGCCGCCATCGAGCAGCTCGGCATCTGGGCAAAGCGCGTCGACGTGCCCCTGGTGGTGCACAAGGCGGGAGCCGATCCGGCCGCCGTGGTCTACGACGCGCTCGACGCGGCCGTGGCCCGCCGCTCCGACGTGGTCATCGTCGATACCGCCGGCCGGCTGCACACGAAGGCCAACCTGATGGAGGAGCTGGCCAAGATCCAACGCACGGTCGAGCGGCGCCTGCCGGCGGCGCAGCCGGAATCGCTCTTCGTGCTGGACGCCACCACCGGTCAGAACGGGCTGGCCCAGGCCAAGGCCTTCCATGCCGCCGCGCCGCTCACCGGCATCGCCCTGACCAAGCTCGACTCGACGGCCAAGGGCGGGATCATCTTCGCCATCGAGCGCACGCTGGGCGTGCCGGTGCGCTTCGTGGGCGTGGGCGAGAAGCTCGAGGACCTGGTCGAGTTCGACCCCGACGCCTTCGTGGCGGCGCTCCTGGGCTAGCCGCGCTACACTCCGGCCACCCCGGTGTCGCCAGAACCCGCGCACCAGCCGGCCCGTCACGGCCGGACCATCCGAGAGGAGCCGACAGCCAAGCCGTGTTCGACGCCCTCAGCGACCGCCTACGCGAGACGCTTGGCCGGTTGATCGGCCGCGGCCGGGTCAGCGAGGCCGACGTCGACGCCGCCATGCGCGAGGTGCGGCTGGCGCTGCTCGAGGCCGACGTCAACTTCCGCGTCGTCAAGGACTTCGTGGCGCGCGTGCGCGAGCGGGCCGTCGGCGCCGAGATCCTCGACAGCCTCAACGCCGGCCAGCAGGTCATCAAGATCGTGCACGAGGAGCTGACAGCGCTCCTCTCGGCTGGCGACCGCACCTTCCGCCTGACAGGCTCGCCCGCGGTCGTGGCCGTGGTCGGCCTGCAGGGCTCGGGCAAGACGACCAGTGTGGCCAAGCTGGCCCGCCACGTCGTCAAGCAGGGCCGGCAACCGCTGCTGGTGGCGGCCGACCCATATCGACCGGCCGCGGTCGAGCAGCTCGCCCAGCTGGGCCGCAGCCTGGAGCTGCCGGTGCACAGCGCGCCGCAGGGCACGCCCGTGGTCGAGATCGCCCGCGGCGGCGTCGCCCAGGCCAAGCGGACGGGGCGCGACGTGGTCTTTCTCGACACCGCCGGCCGGCTCACCATCGACGAGACGCTGATGGCCGAGATCCGCGGCCTGGCCGAGGCCGTGCGGCCGGTCGAGACCCTGCTCGTGGTGGACGCCATGGTCGGCCAGGAATCGGTCGCCGTGGCCGAGGCCTTCCGCGACGCGGTGCCCCTGACCGGCCTGGTGCTGACCAAGATCGACGGTGACGCGCGCGGTGGCGCGGCCCTCTCGATCAGCGCCGTGACCGGCCTGCCGGTCAAGTTCCTGGGCACGGGCGAGAAGCTCGACGGCCTGGAGCCATTCCACCCCGACCGCCTCGCCGGGCGCATCCTGGGCATGGGCGACATGCTCAGCCTCATCGAACGTGCCCAGGAGACGGTCGACGCGAAGCAGGCCGAGGAGCTGGCGCGCAAGCTGCAGAAGAATGCCTTCACCCTGGAGGACTTCCTGCAGCAGATGGAGCAGATGCAGCGCATGGGGCCCATCGGTCAGCTGCTCGAGATGGTGCCTGGCCTGGGCGGCATGGCCAAGGAGGCGCAGGCGGCCGTCGACCGGGGCGAGCTCAAGCGCACCGAGGCGATCATCCGCTCGATGACCCGCCAGGAGCGCCGCGAGCCGGGCATCCTCAACGCCTCGCGCCGGCGGCGCATCGCGCGCGGCTCCGGCACCAGCCTGCCCGAGGTCAACCGGCTCATCAAGCAGTTCGGCGAGATGCAGAAGCTGATGAAGCAGTTGGGCGGCTCGGGTGCGCGCAAGGCCGCCATGAACCTGCTCGCGCGGCGTTGAGATGAGCGACGCGACCCGCCCGACCTACCCGCCCGCCGGGCAGGTGCCGACGCCCGCGACGCAGCCGGCGACGCCGCTCGAGCCGCCGCCCGCGATGCCTCCATCGACGCCTCCGCCGCCCGCCACCGGCCCGACCCCCGGCACGCCCTCCCACCGCCTGCGCTGGCTGGTCGCCATCAGCGGCGCCGTGCTCGTCGTGGCGGCCATCGCGGCCATCCTCTGGCTGACGCGCCAGGGCACGACCGAGACGTCGGGCGCGCCACGCTACCTGCCGGCGGACACCTTCGCGTACAGCGAGGTGCGCCTCGACCTGCCCGGGGACCAGCGCGAGAACGTGGGCCGCTTCCTGTCCCGCTTCCCGGGCTTCGCCGACACGGCCAACCTGCAGGCCAAGCTCGACGACGTGCTCGACCGCCTGGTGCGCCTCGGCAGCGGCGGCCGCAGCGCCTACACCAGCGACATCAAGCCCTGGTTCGCCGGCCAGCTGGCCGTCGGCATGGCCGGCCCGACCGGCTCGGCCGGCGAGGCGCCGGCGGCGATGCCGCTGTTCGTCGTCTCCGTCGCCGACCGGGCCAAGGCCGAGGTCGCCCTGGAGAAATTCCGCGCCGACTCCGCCCGAGAGGGCCTGGCCTGGACGTCGCAGGCGGCCCACGGCACGACCATCTGGTCGGCGCGCATCGCCGAACCGCAGGCCCCCGGCGGACGCGGCATCTCCGATGTCGTGCTGGCCCTGACCGACGAGGCGCTGCTGATCAGCGGCCGGACCGACACGGTGAGCGAGGCGCTCGCCCGGCGTGCCTCGGGCGAGTCCGCGCTGGCCCGCAAGCCGGGCTTCGGCGAGGCCCTGGCGAAGCTGCGCCGGGACCGCCTGGCGACGCTCTACCTCGACACGGCACGCCTGCGCAGCCTGGCCGAGCAGCAGCTGGCCGGCCGGGACGGCGGCACCAGCCAGGCCGTGAAGGATGCCCTGGCGCGCATCCCCGATTCGGTCTTCGGCGAGCTGCACTTCGAGGCGGACCGGCTCGTGGTCGAGGCGCGCCTCGTCCTACCCGCCGGCACGGAGCGCCCGAGCGGGCGCGCCAGCGTCCTGCTGCCCGACGCGCCGGCCGGGGCCTTCGCCTACGGCGAGACGCGCGACGTCGGTCCGATGCTGGCGCGCTTCGTCGAGTCCTGGAAGAAGGATCCCGCGCTGGGCGAGGCCGCCGAGACCATCCGGCAGATCGAGGGGCTCATCGGCGCGCGCCTCGAGTCGTTCGTCGACTGGATCGGCGACGTGGCCATCGTCGTCGGTGGCGCGCAGGTCGAGCCGACCGGTGTGCTCATGGCCACCACCCGCGACGAGGAGGGCGGCAAGGCCCGCCTGCGGCAGGTCGGCGCGCTCCTCTCCTTCCTGGGCGCGGGCACGGGCCCGGCGGTGCGGGAGACCGACCACGCCGGAACGACCATCACCACCATCAGCCTGCCGCTGCGCGCGCTCGGCCCGAACGTGCCGAGCCTGCCCGGGGGTGCCTCCCTGCCCGAGACGATCAGCGTCAGCTACGCCTTCCGCAGCGGCCGCTTCTATGCCGGTCCCGGCGAGTCTGCCGTACGCTGGGCGCTCGACACGGCACCCGGCACCGGTCTCGGCAGCGACCCCCGTCTCAAGGGCGTCGTCGGCACGCAGGGTGCCGAGCGCAGCGTGGCCATCGGCTGGCTGGACGTGGCGACCCTGCGCACGACCATCGAAGCCTTCCTGCAGGGCCCGCGGCGCGAGGAGTACCTGCGCGAGGTGAGGCCCTACCTCGAACCCCTCGACCAGCTCGTGAGCGTGACGAGCATCGAGGGCGACACGCTCATCACGCGTACCTACATCAGCGTCAAGTGACGGCAGGCCCGGGCCCCCCGGGCGAAGGAGGAACCAGAACGCATGGCAGTCCGCATCCGACTCAGTCGCGTCGGCGCCACGAAGCAGCCGACCTACCGCTTCGTGGTGACCGACAGTCGAAACGCCCGCGACGGGCGCGCCCTCGACACGCTCGGCCACTACAACCCGCGCACCGAGCCGATCACCCTCCAGGTCGACGCTGAGAAGGCGCAGAAGTGGCTCAGCCAGGGCGCCAGCCCGTCCGACACGGTGGCCCGGCTCTTCCGGCAGGCAGGCATCCTGCCGCCGGCAAAGTAGGAGGCAGCGATGGCAGCAGCCGAACTGGTCGAGTACGTCGCCAAGTCGCTCGTGGACGACCCCGCCGCGGTGAGCGTCGAGGTCCACGAGGAGAACGGCGAGACGGTCATCGAGCTCCACGTGGCCGAGGACGACATGGGCAAGGTCATCGGCCGCAACGGCAGCGTAGCCAAGGCACTGCGCACCCTGCTCAAGGTCGTCTCGGCACGCGAGGGCTCGGCGGTCTCGCTCGAGATCGTCTAGGTCGCGATGCCCGCTGGCGCCAGCACGCGCGTCGTGGTCGGCCTGGTGCGCGGCGTGCACGGCCTGCGCGGCGCGCTGCGGGTCGAGGTGCTCACCGACGTCGAGGAGCGCTTCGCACCCGGCAGCGTGCTCCACCCCGAAGGCGAGGAGCGATCGCTGCGCGTGGCCTGGGTGCAGCAGGACGGGCCCGGCCTGCTGGTCCGCTTCGACGAGGTCCGCACCCGCGAGGCCGCCGACGAGCTGCGCGACCGCTACCTCGAGGCCGATGCGACGCGCCATCCGCTGCCCGAAGGCAGCGTCTACTGGCACGAGCTGGAAGGGGTCGAGGTGACCACCACCGGCGGCGAGTCGCTGGGCCGCGTGGCGGATGTCTTCCGGGCCGGGGGAGGGGAGGTCTACGTCGTGCGCGGCGGCGCTCGCGGCGAGCTGCTGGTGCCCGGCGTCGCGGCCGTGGTGCGCGAGTTCGCCCCGCGCGAAGGTCGCATCGTGGTCGACGCCGAGGCGCTCGACCTCGCCGAGCCGCGGCCCCGCCGGCCGCGCGGCAGGCGCTCCTCGAAGCGACCACCCGGCGAGGCGCCTGCCCCGTGAGCCTGCGCATCGACGTGGTGACCCTCTTCCCGGGCCTCTTCCCGGGCCCGCTGGCGGAGTCGATCCCCGGCCGGGCCATCACCCGCGGCCTGGTCGCGCTGGAAGCGCACGACCTGCGCCGCTGGGGACTCGGCCGCCACCGGAGCGTGGACGACTACCCCTACGGTGGCGGGGCGGGCATGGTCCTGCGCCCGGAGCCGATCGCCGCCGCGCTGGCCGAGCTGCGCCGGCCCGACTCGACCGTCGTGCTGCTCGACCCGGGCGGGGAGGTCTTCCGGCAGGAGCGGGCGCGCGAGCTGGCCGCTCGGGCCCACCTGGTGCTGCTCTGTCCACGCTACGAGGGCGTCGACGACCGCGTCCGCTCGATGGTCGACCTGGAGCTCTCCATCGGCGACTACGTCCTCTCGGGCGGCGAGCTGCCGGCGCTGGTCGTCATCGACGCCGTCATCCGCCTCGTTCCGGGGGCGATCGACGACGCTTCCACGGCCGAGGAGTCCTTCGCCGACGGGCTGCTGGAGTATCCCCAGTGGACGCGCCCAGCCGAGTTCGAGGGGCAACACGTACCCGAGGTGCTCGTCTCAGGCGACCACGCCGCGGTGGCCCGCTGGCGCCGCGAGCAGGCCCTCGAGCGGACGCGCCGCAACCGACCGGACCTCCTGCCGAACGCCTCGGCGCCGCCGGCGACCGGCCCGCCGCCACCAGCCGAGGCCCCTGCTATACTCCGCGCTCGGCCGGGCCGGCGCGACCCCGTCGCCGCGCCCGACGACCCCCAGACCGGCCAGCATGACGAGTGAGACCCTGCCTGTGAGCGTCATCGACGAGATCACCGCGGAGCAGCTCCGCACCGACCTGCCCGAGCTCGCCTCGGGCGACACCGTGCGCGTGGCGGTCAAGGTCGTGGAGGGCAACCGCGAGCGCGTGCAGGTCTTCGAGGGCACCGTGATGCGCCTGCGCGGCGGCGGCATCGGGCGTTCCATCACGGTCCGGGCGCTGCGCTCGGGCGTGGGGGTCGAGCGCACCTTCAAGATCCACTCGCCGCGCATCGACCGCATCGAGGTCGTGCGCCACGGCGTGGCCCGCCGCGCGCAGCTCTACTTCCTGCGCAAGCGCGTCGGCAAGGCCGCCTCCCTGCGCGAGCGCCGCCCGAGCTGATCCCCGGTCCGGCCGGTCGGCGGCCGCGATCCGTGCCCTTCGCCCTGTCGCCGGCGGACCATGGCGCGGCCCGGGCTCGACCGTGCTAGCGTCAGGGGAGTGATCGTCCCGACCCTCCGCTACGAGCGTCGCCTCTGGCAAGAAGGCGCCGTGCGCGTCGTCGGCGTGGACGAGGTCGGCGTCGCGCCGACCTGCGGTGCGGTCGTCGCTGCGGCGGTCATCATCCGCCCGAACGCGCGCAAGGTGCCCGGCGTGCGCGACTCCAAGACGCTCTCCGCCCTGCAGCGCGAGCGGCTGGTCGGTCTGGTTCGGGCCAAGGCCGTGGCGGTCGGCGTCGGCGCTGCCTCGGTGCGCGAGATCGACCGGCTCAACATCTACCACGCGACACACCTCGCCATGCGCCGCGCCATCGCGCGCATCGGCGAGCACGACCACGTGCTGGTGGACGGCCGGCGCATCGTCGGTTTCGAGGCCGAGGTCGGCCCGTACACGGCCATCGTCGACGGCGACGCGCTGTGCTACTCGATCGCCTGCGCCTCGATCGTGGCCAAGGTCACGCGCGACCGGATGATGTCGCGCCTGGCGGCGCGCTACCCGGAGTACGGCTGGCAGCACAACCAGGGCTACTCCTCGCGCGAGCACCGCCGCGCCCTCTTCGAGCACGGCGTGACGCCCCACCATCGGCGCAGCTTCCTGACCGTGCAGGCCGCGCTGGCGGGCCGCCAGGAGGCCTTCGACCTCTTCGGCGAGGCTGCGGCCGGCAGTGGCGCCACGGGCTCGGAGGACGAAGACGTCGATGGCGAGGCGCCTGTGTCGGCGAGCACCGGGGATGGTGACGCCGGATCCGAACTCGATCTGGCGGCGCTCGCCGGCGATCCCGACGCGCGCGAGCCATCCGCCGACGAGCTCGTCGCGCTGGTGGGCGAACCTGGGTAGGAGCCGGGCGGCCGCTGCCCCTCCGTCGATCCGTTCGTGCCTCGGACCGCAAGCCCGGCGTCCGTCGGCTTGCGCTCGGATCACCGGCCTTCCGGACCGGCGGCGAGTCGCGGTCGAGCGACAGTCGATCCGGCGGTGAGTCGCAGACCCTACGCTGGCTGGTCATGTGTCAGCCACGACGCCCCACCCTCCGGCGGCGGCGCGGCGATGCTGCCGAGCGCATCGCGGCCGGCTACCTGGAGCGGCTCGGCTGGACGATCCTCGGCCGCCAGCTGGCCGTGGGCCGCGACGAGCTCGACCTGCTGGCGATCGACCCGGGGCCGCCGGCCGTGCTCGTCGTGATCGAGGTGCGCAGCAACGCCGCCGCCGGCTTCGGGCCGCCGGAGGAGCGCGTCGACGCTGCGAAGGTGCGCCGCATCTATCGCGCCGCGGCTGCGCTGGTCGCGGCAGGACTGCTGCCCGACGGGCGTCCACTACCACGGCTTGGGCGCCGGGTCGACCTGGTCAGTGTCGAGGACGCCCCCTGGCTCGCGGCCGGTGTCGGCGGCCCGCGCATCCGCCACCTGCGAGCGCTGCGACCGGACTGAGCGCACGGACCCTCCCCGGCTGGGCCCCCGCAGGCCATCTTGTTGGCCGATCTGCGACCCCAGTAACGCTATGGCCGCGCCCGCGCGCTGGAGGAGCCGGCACACCGGAACCGGGCGGGAGCACACGCTCACGAAAGGCCGACGGAAGCCCCATGAAACCCCCGCAGCCGCCCTGTGCGGTGGCCCAGCGTTACTGCCATCGCAACGGGGCGGAGAGTGGCGAGAGGTCCGCGGCCGCCCCCAGGCCGGCCGCAGCGCGACCCCGTGGTAGACTTCCGGCCGGCCGCGGCGGTTCGCCGCGGGATCACACACGCGTGCTGCTCCCCGCGGGGGTGCCGGCAGCGTGGCCCCCGACCGGTCCGGGCGGGAGAGCCACGACCGCCGGTCCGCGGCGACCCGAGGCGCGCGGAGGAACGAACCGACAGGAGGCTCTCTTCCCATGCCCCAGGTCTCGATGCGCCAGCTCTTGGAGGCCGGCGTTCACTTCGGCCACCAGACGCGGCGCTGGAATCCCAAGATGCGCCCATTCATCTTCGCGGAGCGCAACGGGATCCACATCATCGACCTCGCCCAGACCGTGCAGCGGCTCGAGGTCGCGCTCGACTTCGTGACCGAGACGGCGGCGCGCGGCGACGCCATCCTCTTCGTGGGTACCAAGAAGCAGGCCCAGGAGCCGATCGCCGAGGAGGCGACGCGCGCCAGCATGCCCTACGTCAATCAGCGCTGGCTGGGCGGGATGCTGACCAACTTCACCACCATCAAGAAGCGCCTCTCGCTGCTCGACCAGCTCGAGGCACGCCAGCAGAACGGCGACTTCGAGCGGCTCTCCAAGAAGGAGGCCTCGCGCCTCTATGACGAGCTGCACCGACTCCAGCGCACCCTCGGCGGCATGCGCAAGATGCGGCGGCTGCCCGGCGCCCTCTTCGTCATCGACCCGCACCGCGAGCACATCGGGGTGGTCGAGGCGCGCAAGCTGGAGATCCCCGTCATCGGCACGGGCGACACCAACGTCGACCCGGACACGCTCGACTACATCATCCCGGCCAACGACGACGCGATCCGCGCCATCCGTCTCCTGTGCAGCCTCGTCGCCGACGCCGCCCTGGAGGGCGTGCGGCTGCGCACCGCACGTGCCGAGGCCGAGCCGGAGGTGGAGCCCTACGAGCCCGAGGCAGAGGAGCTCGACCAGACCGCGAGCGACGAGATGGTCGCTGCCCTCGCGGCCGGGCAGGCGCTCTCGTTCGAGCCCGGACCCGACGAGGAGGAGCTGCTGCCCGTCCACGGCCGGCCCATCCCGGCCGAGCCGCGGCCCCACCACCGCAGCACCGATGACGAAGAGGAGGAGGTCGTCGCCGCCGAGTGACGGCCGACCGCTCAGGACCTGAGCCAGAACCAGAAGGGACCCACCAGCAGATGTCCAGCACCACCATCAGCGCCGACACCGTCAAGGAGCTCCGTGAGCGGACGGGCGCCGGATTCATGGATTGCAAGCGCGCCCTCGAGGAGACCGAAGGCGACGTCGAGAAGGCGGTCGCGGTGCTCCGCGAGCGCGGCCTGGCGGCCGCCCAGCGCAAGGCCGGGCGCGACGCCCGCGAGGGCACCATCGCCAGTTACATCCACCCGGGCGGCCGCCTGGGCGTGATCATCGAGGTCAACTGCGAGACCGACTTCGTGGCCCGTACCGAGCAGTTCCAGAAGCTGGTGCGCGACCTGGCCATGCAGGTGGCCGGCATGGCGCCGCTCTACCCGAACATCGAGTCGATCCCGCACGACGTGCTCGAAGCCAAGAAGGCCGAGCTGCTCGCCGACGAGACCGTGCGATCGAAGCCGGAGGCCGTTCGCGAGCGCATCGTCGAGGGCCAGCTCAAGAAGTGGTTCCAGCAGGCGGTGCTCTACGAGCAGCCCTTCCGGGACGAGGAGCGGACCGTGGGCGAGCTGGTCACCGAGGCCATCGCCACCATCGGCGAGAACATCCGCGTCCGACGCTTCGTGCGCTTCGCCCTGGGCGAGGAGCTGGCAGGGTCGTGAGCGGTCCGGGCGCAGCGGGCGACGCGGCGACGGAGCCGACCGGCGCCGCCACGTCCGTGGCCGAGCCGCGCTACCGCCGCATCCTGCTCAAGATCTCGGGCGAGGCGCTGCTCGGCGAGCGGACCTACGGCGTCGAGCCGGACGTCTGCGAGTTCGTGGCCCACCAGCTACGCGACGTGCGGGCACTGGGCGTCGAGGTCGCCGTCGTCGTCGGCGGCGGCAACATCTTCCGCGGCCTGGCCGCGGCGGCCGAGGGCATGGACCGCGCCACGGGCGACTACATCGGCATGCTTGCCACGGTCATGAACGCGCTGGCCCTGCAGGATGCCTTCGAGCGCGCCGGCATGCCCACGCGCGTCATGAGCGCCATCGCCATGAGCGAGGTCGCCGAGCCGTACATCCGACGCCGCGCCGAGCGGCACCTCGAGAAGGGCCGCACTGTCATCTTCGCCGCTGGGACCGGCAATCCCTACTTCTCCACGGACACCGCGGCCGCCCTGCGCGCGGCCGAGATCGGCGCCGAGGTCATCCTCAAGGGGACCAAGGTAGACGGGGTCTACGACGCCGACCCGGTCACCCATCCTGACGCCACGCGCCACGCGCACCTGACGTACGGGCAGGTGCTCGCCGACCGGCTGCAGGTGCTCGACTCGACCGCCGTCTCGCTGTGCATGGAGAACGACCTGCCCATCATCGTCTTTGACATGAACCGCCCCGACAACATCCGCCGGGCCGCCCTGGGCGAGCCGGTGGGCACGCTCATCGACGGAGGGTCGCCCGCATGACGAGCCAGGGCCTGACCGACATCGAAGCCAAGATGAAGCGCGCCGTCGAGGTCATGGAGCGCGACTTCCAGGCCATCCGCACCGGGCGCGCCTCGACGGCCATCGTGGATCGCATCCAGGTCGAGTACTACGGCACGCTGACACCGCTCAACCAGCTCGCCGGCATCAGCGTCCCCGAGGCGCACCAGATCGTCATCCAGCCCTGGGACCGCAGCGTCCTGGGCGCCATCGAAAAGGCCATCCTCAAGAGCGAGATCGGCCTCACCCCGAACGTGGACGGAGCAGTGGTGCGGCTGAACGTGCCGCCCCTGACCGAGGAGCGTCGCAGGGAGATCGTGCGGGTCGTCCACAAGCGCATGGAAGATGCCCGGGTGGAGATCCGCAACCACCGCCGCGATGCCGCCGACGACATCAAGCGCCGCGAGCGCGAGGGCGACATCGGCGCCGACGAGGCGCACCGCGAGCTCGAGGCGCTGCAGAAGGCGACCGACCGCTGGATCGACGAGGTCGACCGCCTGGGCAAGGTCAAGGAGCAGGAGATCCTGGAGGTCTAGTGCCACACGTCCAGGCCGCCGAGGGATCGACGCGGACGGTCGGGGGCGTCGAGCCTGAGCTCGACGAAGCCGCGGCGCTGCCGGAGGGCGAGGGGCGCACACCCCGCCACGTGGCCATCATCATGGATGGCAACCGGCGCTGGGCTCGCCAGAGCGGCGTGCCCGAGGCCGAGGGCCACGCCGCGGGCGTCGAGGCGATCCGGCCCATCCTGCGCCACGCCGTGGCGCGTGGCATCGAGGTCCTCTCGCTGTACGCCTTCAGCCGAGAGAACTGGGCGCGCTCGAGCGCCGAGGTCGAGACCCTCTTCGGGCTCCTCGAGCGTTCCATCCGGGAGGAGACCCCCGAGCTCGTCCGGCAGGGCGTCTGCGTGCGCATCCTTGGTCGCCTGGACGAGCTGCCGGCCGCGACGCGCGCCTCCATCGGCGAGGCACTGGCGGCGACCGAGGGCGGCACGCGCCTGCACCTGAACGTCGCCTTCAACTACTCGGGCCGCTCGGAGATCGTGGACGCCGTGCGGCGCTGCATCGCCGACGGGCTCACGCCGGAGGTCATCGACGAGTCGGCCATCTCCGCGCGTCTCTATACGGCCGGCCTGCCCGAGCCCGACCTGCTCATCCGCACCGGGGGCGACCAGCGCGTCAGCAACTTCCTGATCTGGCAGACGGCCTACGCGGAGCTCTACTTCAGCGACGTGCTCTGGCCCGACTTCGACCAGGCCCAGCTCGACCTTGCCATCGCCGACTACGCCCGCCGCTCGCGTCGTTTCGGCCGCTGAGGCCGCCCATGCTGCAACACCGCCTCAGGAGCGCGGCCGTGTTGATCCCGCTCCTGCTGGTGGTGCTCGTGCTCGGCCAGCCCTTCCTGGCCGTCCTCGTGCTGGGCATCACCCTCCTCGCCGCCCGCGAGGTCTTCGCCCTGCTGCGCCAGGCGGGCTATGCCAGCGACCCGCTGCTGGGCATGGCCTTCGCTGCCGCCATCGTCATCGTCGCCTGGCTGGTACGCGACGTGGCCGGAGAGTCGGCCATGGTGGTCGCCGCGGGCGTCGTCCTCGCCGCGGTCGGGGCGATGGTCCGGCGCGACCCGCGCGAGGCCTTCCAGTCCTGGCTGGCGACCGTCTTCGGCGCGCTTTATATCGGCCTCGCGGCCTTCCTGGTGCGCATCGTCGAGGAGGCCCCGGCGCTGCCCCCGACGGCGCCGCTGGCGGCCTGGTTCGCCGACGGCGGGCGGGCCTGGCTGCTGGTGGCGGTGCTCGGCGTATGGGCCTTCGACAGCGGCGCCTACGCGGCCGGCAAGCGCTTTGGCCGGCGTCGCTTCATGGAGCACATCTCGCCAGCCAAGACGTGGGCCGGCGTCATCGGTGGGCTCGTGGCGGCGACGGCAGTCTGCGCGCTGATGCTGTGGGCCGTGGGCGCCCCACCGCTGCAGGCAGCCCTCCTCGGACCGCTGGTCGCCTTCGCGGCGCAGGCCGGCGACCTGGCCGAGTCGATGCTCAAGCGCGCCGCCGGCGCGAAGGATTCGGGCGAGCTGATCCCCGGCCACGGCGGCATGCTCGACCGGGTCGACTCGCTGCTCTTCGCCGGGCCTGCCGTCTACTTCTTCCTGCTCGTCCTCGGCAGTGGCGCCTGACGCGACGCGCACCGCAGAGGGGCAGCTGCGCGTCGCCCTGCTCGGCTCGACCGGCTCCATCGGCCGCCAGGCGCTGGAGGTCATCGAGGCGCTGTCCGAGCGCTTCCGGGTCACGGCGCTGGCCGCCGGCAGGGACGCTGCGCGCTTCTCGGAGCAGGTGGCGCGACTCCAGCCGGCGGCTGTCTCCCTGGCCGACGAGACGGCCCTCCGGGCACTCGACCTGCCGTTCGGGACCCGCGCGGAGACCGGGCCACAGGCGCTGGCCAGCCTGGCCACGCGCCAGGACGTCGACCTCGTGCTGGTGGCCACGGGCGGCCTGGTCAGCCTGGGCCCGGTGCTCGCCGCACTCGAGGCGGGCAAGGTCGTGGCCACCGCCAACAAGGAGACGCTCGTGGCGGGCGGGCACCTGGTCATGCCCCTCGCCCGGGCTCGGGCGGCCCGCGTGGCCGCCGAACGCCCGGCGGACCCCTTCGCCTCCCCGCTGGCCTGGCTGCGGCCCATCGACTCCGAGCACTCGGCCATCTGGCAGTGCCTCGCCGGGGAGCGGCCGGCCGACGTCGCGCGTCTGGTGCTGACCGCCTCGGGCGGCCCCTTCCGCGGCACGCCGCGGTCCGAGCTGGCCACCGTCCGGCCCGCCGATGCGCTGGCCCACCCGACCTGGCGCATGGGGGCCAAGGTGACCATCGACTCGGCGACACTGATGAACAAGGGCCTCGAGGTCATCGAGGCGCGCTGGCTGTACGATGTGCCCGACGAGCGGATCGACGTCGTCGTCCATCCCCAGAGCGTCGTCCACTCGGCGGTCGAGTTCGTCGACGGCTCGCTGAAGGCCCAACTCGGCCACCCGGACATGCGCATCCCCATCCAGTACGCCCTGACCTATCCCGAGCGCGCCCCCTCGCCGGCCGCCAGCGTGGCGCTGGCCGGCATCGGCCGCCTCGACTTCGAGGCGCTCGACGAGGCGCGCTTCCCGGCCGTGCAGCTGGCACGCGACGCCTTCCGGAGCGGCCCGCGCGCCACGGCGGCACTCATCGCCGCGGACGAGGTGGCCGTGGAACGATTCCTCGGGGAGCGGCTCTCCTTCCCCGGCATCACCGCCCTGGTGGCAGCCGCCGTCGAGCGCTTCGCCGACGGCCCGGCGGGAGCACCGGACGTGGCCGGGCTGCTCGAGCTGGAGTCCGAGGTGCGCGCCTTCGGCGCCGCCTGGACGGAGGTCTGAGCGTGTTCGTGCTCGACTCGATCGTGACCGTGGCGCTGATGCTGGCCATCCTGGTCGTGCTCGTCGTGGTGCACGAGGTGGGCCACTTCATCGCCGCGCGCCGGGCCGGCGTGCTCGTGCACGAGTTCGGCATCGGCTTCCCGCCCCGGGCGCGCGTGCTTGGCCGCGACCGCGAGACGCTCTACACGCTCAACTGGCTGCCCATCGGCGGATTCGTCCGCCTCGAGGGCGAAGACGGCGATTCGGACGACCCGCGCAGCTTCGTGCGCCAGAGCCTGCGCGTGCGCATCGTCATCCTGCTCGCCGGCGTGGTCATGAACTTCGCGCTCGCCTGGCTCATCTTCGGCGGCATCGCCGGCGTCGCCGACCCGAGCGTGACCGTGCCCATCCATTACGTCCAGCCGGGCTCGCCGGCCGCGGCCGCCGGGCTCGTCGGGGCAGCCGATGCCAGCGACGGCACGCCCGTTCGCACGGGCGACACCATCCTGGCCATCGACGGCCGGCGCTTCGCCTACTTCGACCTGCTGCGCGAGGACCCGCTGGCCTGGTTCCGCCAGCACCCTGGGCAGTCGGTGACCATCAGCGTGGCCCGGGGCAGCGGCGGCGTCGACGAGGTCACCGTGACGCTCCGCCCGGCGAACGAGATCAGCACCGAGCGCGGCGCGCTGGGCATCGTCGCCGCGGGCCGGGGACTGGGCGAGGACATCGAGCGTTCGCCGCTGGAGGCCGTCGGCGTGGGTTGGCAGCGCACCGTGGACGCCTCGCTGCTCGTGCTCAACGCGCTGCGCGACCTCTTCGGTCAGCTCGACGACCCGCAGGTCTCCGGGCCCATCGGCATCGCCAACGCCGTGGGCACCATTCGCAGCCAGCTACCACCCGTCTTCCTGCTCTACCTGGTCGGGCTGCTCTCGGCCAACCTGGCGGTCATCAACGTGCTGCCGCTGCCGCCCATGGACGGCGGCCGCATCGCCGTCTCGCTCATCAAGGCCGTCGCCGGCGGGCGGATCAGCCTGGCCGCCGAGCGGGCCACCTACCTGGTCGGCTTCGTGCTCCTCTTCGCGCTGCTCATCTGGATCAGCCTCTTCGACATCCAGCGGCTGGGCACGTGACGCGCGCGCTCGCTGAGGGCATCGAGGTCGAGGGCGAGCCGCATCTGCCGGGTCGCCGCCCGACGGTCACGGTCGACGTCGCCGGCGTGCGGATCGGATCACGCCACCCGGTGGTGGTCCAGTCGATGACCAACACCGATACGGCCGACGCCGACGCCACCGCCCTCCAGGTGGCCGCCCTGGCGCACGCCGGTTCGGAGCTGGTGCGCATCACCGTCAACACCGACCAGGCCGCCGCGGCGGTGCCGGAGATCGTGCGCAAGGTGCGCGACCTGGGCGTGGGCGTGCCCATCGTGGGCGACTTCCATTACAACGGTCACCAGCTGCTCGTGGAGCAGCTGGCCATGGCGCGCGCCCTCGACAAGTACCGCATCAACCCGGGCAACGTGGGCACGAAGCACCACGACACCAACTTCCAGACCATCGTGCGCGCCGCCATCGAGCACGGCAAGCCGGTCCGCATCGGCGTCAACTGGGGCTCGCTCGACCAGCAGCTGCTGACCGAGCTGATGGACCAGAATGCCCGGCTGGCCGAGCCGCGCGACTCGCGCGAGGTGATGACCGAGGCCATGATCCAGTCCGCGCTCCGCTCGGCCGAGCTGGCCGAGGCGACCGGCCTGGGCCACGACCGCATCGTCATCAGCGCCAAGGTCTCGGGCGTGCAGGACCTGGTCGACGTCTACCGCCTGCTGGCGGCGCGCTGCGACTACCCGCTCCACCTGGGACTGACCGAGGCGGGCATGGGCATGAAGGGCATCGTCGCCTCCACGGCCGGCCTGGCCATCCTGCTTCAGGAGGGCATCGGCGACACCATCCGCGTCTCGCTCACGCCCGCGCCCGGTGGCGACCGCACCGAGGAGGTGCAGGTCGCCCAGCAGGTGCTCCAGTCGCTCGGGCTGCGCTCCTTCCTGCCGCAGGTCTCGGCCTGCCCGGGCTGCGGCCGCACCACCTCGACCTTCTTCCAGGAGATGGCCCAGCGCATCCAGGGCCACCTGCGCGAGCGGATGCCCGACTGGCGCGCGCGCTACCCGGGCGTGGAGGAGCTGCGCGTGGCCGTCATGGGCTGCGTCGTCAACGGCCCCGGCGAGTCGAAGCACGCCGACATCGGCATCAGCCTGCCGGGCACCTTCGAGCAGCCCGTGGCACCGGTCTACGTCGACGGCGCGCTGCGCACCACGCTGCGCGGCGACGGCCTCGTGGACGAGTTCATCGCCATCCTCGAGGAGTACGTCGCGCGGCGCTACGGCACGGGCGCCCCACCCGCCTGACGCTGCGGCCCATGGGCCGTCTTCAGCGGCGGGCCGGCCGGCCGCGGCCGTGGTCGTCGCAGATGACCACGTCGGCGGGCACCAGCGCATCCAGCGCCGCGATGGCCCTGGCACCGTCCCGCCAGTGGTCGGCGTGGATCGCGAGCTGGACGCCGTCGGGTCCCCACAGCACCCGGCCGTGGTCGCCATCGTGCAGCGCCGCCGCGCAGGTCGCGTAGCTGACGGTGACGAGGCGGCCGTCGCCCAGGTCGATGGTCGCGGCATCGTCCCCGACGATGAGGCGCTCGCGTGCCAGAAGGCCGAAGAGCGGCCCCGACACCGGCCGGAAGGAGCGACCCTGGGCGCGCTCGACCGACCAGGCGGGATAGGCGTGGAAGCCGCGCGCCAGCGGCAGCTCGGGCGGACCCATCAGCAACGCTCGCTCCATCAGCTCGCGCAGCGTGGCGGCCACGCCCGTCGGCGTGAGCTCGCGGTGTGACTCTCGCAGGCTGGCCGGTGTCCGGTCGGGCTTTCCCAGCAGGTGGTCGGTGGCGGCCAGGTCGAGGAAGCCGATGCCTGCATCCGGGTCGCCGAACTGGCGTTCGTACTGGTCGAGGTGGTGGGCCAGCTCGGCCGCGGTGGGGCCGTTGGCAGAGAGATCGCCCATCACCTCGAGGACCGCGTCGCGCACGCGCTCCAGGCGATCGGCGCCACACTCCATGGCCAGTCCACCGCCGGCGATCTCGGCGTCAAGGGGCAGGTAGTCCGAGCTGAGGTCGTAGATCCAGCCCTCCTGGTGGCGCAGGCGCTGGCGGAGGCGGCGCTCGGCGGTCAGGAGCCCGGCACTGAAGCCGGACTCGCGCGGGCCGGTCAGATCGAGCGCCAGACCTCCGGGATCGTCGGCCACCTGCGCGGGGTAGGTCACCTCCGGGGCGTGTTCGGCCGGCGGCACCGGCCGCAGCACCCCGTCCGGCAGGTCGAGGGAGAGGTCCGTCGGCGGCCGTCCACTGAAGAAGAGGGCGGCCGCGCCGCGCGTGAAGCGCTCGTGCGCCCACGCCTGCACCTCGGCGGGCCCGAGCCAGTGGAGGCCGAGCTCCGGCGCGGCGTTCAGTCCGTGGCTCTGGAAGCCGTAGCGCAACATGAAGGCCCTGACGCCGGTCCCGGGATCGAACCCCTCGGCCTCCGAGCGCAGCACGTCGAGCTCGACGTCGTAGCGCTCGGAGGGCAGTGCCGTCAGCGCGGCCGCCACCGCCCTCAGGTGAGCCGTCACCTCCTCGCGTGGGCCGGCGGCGTGGAAGACGGTCCGCATGCCGCTGACGAAGGCATTGGACGGATAGGGCGTCTCGCCCAGCACGCCCGCGGCAAGATGCTCGACGGCATGGGTGATGCCGCGGGTCAGGAGCTCCTCGTCGGCCACGCCGACGCGGAAGATCAGGCCCGCCGTGAAATCGCCGGGCACCTCGGACCAGTAGGCCGGGATGCCGTCGACCTCGGTCCGGCTGACCTCGGGCAGGTCCCGTCGCTGTCCGGCAGTCACCTACGCGGGCTCGCCGTCGGCCGGCCAGACCGGCGGCCGAGGGCCGGACCTGGGCGCCGCATCCCAGTCGCGCCGGGGAGGGGAGAAGACGTCGATCAGCACGGCACCATCGGGACCCGTGTGAACCTCGTGCGGCACCCCGCCGGGGATGGTCCACGTGTCGCCCGGCGAGAGCTCGCGCTCCTCGTCGCCCACCCGGAAGCGCAGGCCTCCGCGCAGCACGATGCCCAGCTGCTCGTTGGGGTGGCGGTGCTCGGGCACGATCGAGTCGGGCGCCAGCTCGACCACCGAGAGGGTGATCCGCTCGCCCTCCACGCGCCGGGCGACGACGCCCTCCCAGATGTCCAGCACGTCAAGGCCGGCCACGCCGCGCAACGCGGGCACATCGACCCCGGGTCCGCTCGTCTCGCCATCCATCGGCTGCTCCTCCTCGCCCACCGTCTCGGCCGCATCGTCGGGTCGGAGCCCGGGCCGGACACTTCGCTACCATATCCGCCCCGCCACCAGTCTCGTGCGATCCGGAGGATCCGTGCCCAAGGACGGCTTCGTCACGAGCATCACGCGCCAGTCGGAGGATTTCCCCGCCTGGTACAACGACGTGGTCCGCAAGGCCGAGCTGGCCGACTACTCGCCGGTGCGCGGCTGCATGATCATCCGACCCTACGGCTACGCCGTCTGGGAGTCGATGCGCGACGAGCTCGACCGGCACATCAAGCGCACCGGCCACCAGAACGTCTACTTCCCGATGTTCGTGCCGCGCTCGCTGCTGGAGAAGGAGGCCGAGCACGTCGAGGGCTTCAACCCGCAGGTCGCCTGGGTGACGCACGCCGGCGGCGAGCCGCTCACCGAGTGGCTGGCCATCCGGCCCACCAGCGAGGCGCTCATCGCCGAGGTGGTCAAGGACTGGATCCAGTCCTACCGCGACCTGCCCCTGCTGATGAACCTCTGGAACAACGTGGTGCGCTGGGAGCTGCGCACGCGGCTCTTCCTGCGCACGGCCGAGTTCCTGTGGCAGGAGGCGCACACCTTCCACGCCACCGAGCAGGAGGCGGCCGAAGAGGTCGCCACGGGCCTGGAGGCCTACCGGGCGGTGGCCGAGGACTGGCTGGCCATCCCCGTCATCAAGGGCGTCAAGAGCCCCGCCGAGACGTTCCCCGGCGCCGTCTACACGCACGCCATCGAGGCCATGATGCGCGACCGGAAGGCACTCCAGGCGGGCACCAGCCACATGCTGGGCACCAACTTCTCGAAGGCCGCCGGCATCGAGTTCCTCGACCGGGACAACCAGCGCAAGAACCCCTCGGGCACGTCCTGGGGCTTCAGCACGCGCATGGTCGGCGCGACCATCATGGCCCACGGGGACGACGCCGGCCTGGTGCTGCCGCCCAACGTGGCCCCGGTCCAACTGGTGGTCGTGCCCATCTTCCGCAACGAGGAGGACCGCCTGGCTGTGTCCGCGGCCATCGAGCGCTTGAAGGCCGCGCTCGACGCGCCGCCCGAGGGCCAGCGCGTGCGCTACACGGTCGACTGGCGCGAGGAGTCACCCGGCTTCAAGTACAACCACTGGGAGCTGCGCGGGGTGCCCTTCCGGCTGGAGATCGGGCCGCGCGACGTTGCCGCCGGCCAGGGCGTGCTGGTCAAGCGCGTCGACCGGGCCAAGGAGCCGGTGCCCCTCGACGGCCTCGCCGAGCGGCTGCCCGAGCGTCTCGCCGCCTACCAGCGCGTGCTCTTCCAGCGCGCGCTGGACTTCCGCGCGCAGCACACCCACGAGGTGGACTCGTACGACGCGTTCAAGGCGCTGCTCGAGGGCGAAGGGGGGTTCTTGATGGCGCACTGGTGCGGCAACGCGGCCTGCGAGAAGCAGGTCAACGCCGAGACCGGCGCGACCATCCGCGTCATCCCCTTCGACGCGCCCGAGGAGTCCGGCCGCTGCCTCATCTGTGGCGGCTCCTCGGAGCGGCGCGTCCTCTTCGCGCGGGCCTACTGAGGCGGGCTTCAGGTCGAGCAGCGCGATCCGGCTCGATCTACGCCACCGTTCCCCAGCGGCGGCGGGCCTAATTGGCCGGACTGCAATGGCAGTAACGCTGGGTCGACTGGCGACGGCGCCGGGCGCCTCCGGAGACCCTCCGCCAGCCGGCCGTGAGCGTGGCCGACACCGCGCCTGGGCCCAACGGGCCCTACCGACCGGCCATAAGGCCACTGGGGTTGTGATCCGGCCAAGTA
>DASSPM010000120.1:0-13176 GCA_035699625.1 Candidatus Limnocylindrales bacterium
GTCGTGCGTCTCCGTCTGTCCCGTCGATTGCATCCACTTCGAGCAGGGCGTCGACCGGATGCTCTTCATCGACCCGGACGAGTGCATCGACTGCGGCGCCTGCGAGCCCGAGTGCCCGGTCAACGCCATCTACCCCGAGGATTCGCTGCCCGGCGAGTGGGCACCCTACACCGAGCTCAACGCGCGCTGGTACAGCGACAAGGCCTCCACGCGCGCGACCGTCGACGAGTGGAAGCCGCCCGCCTGAGGCGGAGGCATCGCCGGCGCCTGCCGCCATATATGGGGCGCGGTTTTCCCGTCTGCGTGCCCCGCGGCCGCCCCAGGCCGGGTGCCTGAGGCAGCGGCCCGACCGACGGCTGCCGCCTGAGGCAGCGGCCCGACCGACGGCTGCCGCCTGAGGCCGAGGACCGCCTTCCCTGCCTGCAGCTCCCCCGTCTGCGGCCGGCGCGTCCGGGATGGTGCCGGTCCCTGTCCTACATGCATGCTCGGACTCTTAGGCAGGTCCTGGAGCGCCCGGGGGCGTCTCGCGACGCCGCCTCACGCACGGCGCCGCTCTCGGAGAGGGGCGGATCGGATGACTCCGTTCCCGCCGCGCCTGCCTAAGATGCCGACGGTGGATATACGACGGGGATATGGTCCGCCGCGGTCCACATCAGTCACCCGGTGAATGGTGGGTAGGTGACGGCCCGCCCGCCGCCTGCAGCGCCTCCGCTCAGCCCCGGGCGATGGCGTCGGCGATGCGACGCAGGCTGGGTCGCGTGCCGTAGAGCAGGATGGTGGCCCGGAAGACGCGCGCCGAGGCGGCCGTGGCCAGGGCCGCGAAGCCGATCAGCAGCGCCAGGGACGCGGCGACCAGGAGCCAGGGCGGCTCGGGCGTCAGGATCAGCACCTGCAGCACCGCCGCCGGCGCGGTCAGCGGGAAGAGCGACAGCGCGGTCACGATGGGCGACTCGATATCGGCCAGGAAGGCGCCCGTGAAGAGCAGCGGCACGACCGCGAACATGCCGAAGAAGCCGGCGTACTGCTGGGCCTCGCGCGTGCCGGGGGCGAGCGCGCCGACGGCGCTGAAGAGGGCGCCGTAGACGAGGTAGCCGAGCAGGAAGTAGACCACCGCCAGGACCGCCATCTCCGGCGCCAGTCGGACCTGGTCGAGGCCGGGGATGCGCTCCCCGGCGAGCGGCAGGCCGACCAGCGCCGTGACCACCCAGATGGCCACCTGGGTCAGGCCGGCGCCGCCGAGCCCGACGATCTTGCCCGCCATCAGCGGCAGCGCCGGCACCGAGCTGAGCACGATCTCGATGACCCGGCTCTCCTTCTCCTCGGTCACCGACTGCAGCAGGTAGCCGCTGGTGACGAAGATGCTGATGACGAAGAGCGTGCTGAAGGCATAGGGCAGCACGAACATGGCCACCGAGAGCGGCGCGCGGCCGGTGGCGCCCGTGGTGGTGGCCTCGGCCAGGCGCATCGGCTCCACTAGCCGCTCCACGGTCTGGCCGGGCAGGTCCGAGGCGCTTGCCAGTGCCCGCCGCAGCAGGTCCTCCAGCAGCCCCGCCTGCCGCTGCCGCCGCTCGAGCTCCACCACGTCCACGCCGCGCGTGGGCAGGATGAGGCGCTCCACGCGGTCGCTGCCCGGGTAGCCTGCCGGGAGGATGTAGAGCTCGCCGATCTCGCCGCGCTGGAGCAGCGCCATACCCTCGCCGCGCTCGACCAGGCGCAGCAGCCCCGGCCGGAAGGTGTCCCCGAGCGAGACGCCCGACTCGTTGACCAGGTGGATGGTCAGCTCCGCCGGTGAGGGCTCGATGGGGCGCGCTCCCCCCGCGGCCACTGCCGAGACGGCCAGGAAGATGACCGCCGAACCCGGCAGCAGCAGCGTGGCGAAGAGGTAGCCGACGCGCCGTACCGTGCGCAGGTACTCCCGCCGGGCGACCTGCCAGACCAGCCCGACGAACCGGCCCGGCGGCATCAGGCCGCCCTCCGTGAGCGCTCGACGGCGCGCAGGAAGACCTCCTCCAGCGTGGGCGTCTCCACCTCGAAGTGCTCGACCTCGAGGTGCAGCGCGGCCAGCTCGGCGAAGAGGTCGCGCGGCGTGGCGCCCTCGCGCAGCAGGAAGCGTACGCGGCCGTCGGCCGGACTCGCCACGGCCACCGTGTGGTAGCGCCCGGCATCGGCCGGCACGTCCCTGCCGCGCACCACTACGGCGCCCTCGCCGAAGGCCGCTCGAACCTCGCCGACCGTGCCGTAGAGCAGCCGCCTGCCCTCGTCGATGAGCAGGATGCGATCGCACAGCGATTGCGCCTCGAGCATGTCATGGGTGCTCATCAGGACCGCCGCGCCGCGCGCCGTACGGTCGCGGATGATCTCGCGTAACAGTTCCGCGTTGACCGGATCGAGCGACTGGAAGGGCTCGTCGATGAGCAGCAGTTCGGGATCGTGCAGGATGGCCGCCACGACCTGTGCCTTCTGGTGCATGCCGCGGCTCAGCTCGCCGGCCTTGCGCCGCAGCACGTCGCCCAGCCCGACCTCGGTGAGCAGGCCGGCCGCCCGTCGCCGGGCCTCGCCCGCCGGCAAGCCCTTGAGCGTGCCCAGGTAGGCCAGCGTGTCCACCAGCCGGCTGTCACGGTAGAGGCCGCGCTCCTCGGGCAGGTAGCCGATACGTGCCTGCTGGTCGCCGCCCGGCAGCAGGCCGAAGACGGACAGGCGGCCCCGGTCGGGGCGGACCAGGTCGAGGATGAGCCGCATGGTGGTCGTCTTACCCGCGCCGTTGGGGCCCAGGAAGCCGAGCAGCTCGCCAGGGCGCAGCTCGAACGAGAGGTCGCGCACGACGTCCCGGTCGGCGTAGCGCTTCCAGACCCCTTCGAGGGTCACGACCGGGTCGCGGGCTGGCATCACGGGGCGCGATTCTCGCACCTCGCTCTATGCTCGCCCGGATGCCCCGCACCATCGATCCGCCCGAGCCGCCGCTGCACGACGGGGATCTGCTGCTGCGCCCCTGGCGCGAGTCGGACGCCGACGCCGTGGCAGCAGCCTGTCGCGACCCCGAGATCGCGCGCTGGGTGCCCGTGCCGGTGCCCTACCGGCTCGAGGATGCGCTCGACTTCATCCGCTCCAACCGGATGGCCTGGCGCGAGGGCATCGGGGCCGCCTTCGCCGTCGTCGACGCTGCCTCCGACCGTCTGCTCGGCGCCATCACCCTGCACCGGGCGCGCGAGCGCGAGGCGTTCGTGGGCTACTGGGTGGCGCCCGAGGCGCGCGGCCGAGGCGTCGCCACGCGTGCCCTGCGCCTGGTCGCGCGCTGGGCCTTCGCGACCTTGCCGCTGGTGCGCCTCTCGCTCTACCGGGATGTCGGCAACGAGGCCTCCGGCCGGACGGCCGAGAAGGCCGGCTTCGTGCGCGAAGGGGTCCTGCGGTCGTACGCCGACCACCGTGGCGAGCCGCGCGACTGCGTGATGTACTCGCTCATCCGTTCCGACGCGGTGGTGGCGGCCGGTGCGCAGGCTGCCTCGGAAGCCGTGCTCCCCGATGCCGGAGCCTCGGAGGCCGCTTCGCCGTGAGCCCGCGCATCGTGTCGCTTCTGCCGTCGGCCACGGAGATCGTCTTTGCGCTCGGCCTGGGCGATGAACTCGTCGGGCGTACCCACGAGTGCGACTACCCGCCCGATGCGCTGGCCGTGCCGGTCATGACCGCCGACGTCGGGCCCGGGCCGCAGGGCGGCAGCCGGGTCATCCACGACCGGGTGCGCCAGTCGCTCCACGGCGGCAGCTCCATCTACCAGCTCGACGAGGCGGCCCTGGCGGCGGCCAGGCCCGATCTCGTGCTGACCCAGGAGCTGTGCGACGTCTGTGCCGTGAGCTACCGCGAGGTGACGCGGGCGGTGCGTGCGCTGGAGGGCGAGGTGACCGTGGTCAGCCTCGAGCCGACCTCCATCGAGGGCATCCTCAACTCGATCTCGACCGTGGGCGCCATGGCCGATGCCGAGGACGAGGCGGTCGGCCTGGTGGAGCTGCTGCGGGAGCGCCTGGCGGTGATCGAGGACCGGGTCCTACAGCGCCGCCTCTCGGGCGTGGCGCCCAAGCGGGTGGTCTGCCTCGAGTGGCTCGAGCCGCCCTTCGCCAGCGGCCACTGGGTGCCCGAGCAGGTGCGGCGGGCGGGCGGTTGGGAGCTGCTCGGCCGGGAGGGCGACCGTTCCGTCGAGACCAGCTGGGAGGCGGTGCGCGAGGTCGACCCGGAGCAGCTCATGCTGATGCCCTGCGGCTTCGACGCCCAGCGCACGGCCGAGGAGTGGCAGCGCATCGACCGCCCGGCTTGGCTCGACCGGCTCGGCGCGGTACGGCGGGGCGAGGTCTTCGCGCTCGACGGTTCGGCGTACTTCAGCCGACCCGGCCCGCGGGCCATCGACGGCATCGCGCTGCTGGCCGAACTTTTCGACCCGGCCGCCTTCGAGGACGAGTCGCCCCCGGGGGCCTGGGTGCCGCTCTACCCCTGATGGCCTTCCGTGCCACGTTCGACTGCCTCTGGTGCGGGCGGCGCCACGCGGTGCGCACGCCCACCGACCTCGAGGGCTTCGCGCAGCTCTGCCCCGACTGCCTCGGTCGCGCCCAGGAGAACGGCTTCCTCCGGGCACGCCTGAAGGAGGCGCTGGCGGAGCGCGCGGCCACGATGCGCGGGCCCGACGTGCCGACGCGTGGGGCTGGGTCGCCGACCACGGCGCGCGGGGCTGGGTCGCCGGCCACGGCGCGCGGGGCTGGGTCGCCGACGGCTGGGCCCGCGGGCGCCTCGGCCGCGGCGTCCGTGGCCGTGAGCCCGGTCGGGGACCCCGACGATGGTTACCTGCGACGCGGCCGCTACAGCCGCGGCACGATCGATGACATGGCCTGGCAGACCGACCTCGATGCGGCCACGCTCTGGGTGGATGGTTTGCCCTTCAGCGGCCGCATCGTGGAGCTGGCCGCGGGCGCCGGCTGGTGGTCGCCGCTGCTGGCCCAGAAGGGCGAGCTCTGGCTCTACGACGCCGACGAAGCCCTCCTCGAGCGTGCCCGTGCCCGCCTCGTGGCGCACGGGCTGCGCGCCCATCTGCATCGACGGGATCCCTGGGCCGAGCCCGACCAGGCCGCCGCGCCCGCCGCGGGCCTCTTCGCCGCCCTCTGGCTCGAGACGGTGCCGGCCGACCGCCTGCAGGAGGCGCTGGCCCTGGCGCACGCCTGGCTCGAGCCGGGCGGGCTCTTCGCCTTCATCGAGGCGCGCCCAGACCCGGCGGCCGTGGAGGCGCCGGGCCACGCCGCGTACCACTCACCGGAGATGCTCGAAGGGGCTCTCCGCGCGGCCGGCTTCAGCGACATCGAGCTGGTACCCACGAGCCGCTTCTTGGTGCTCGGTCGGGCGCACGCCTGAGCGGGCCGCTCAGGCGGGGACGGCGCTCGCCATCCTCCTGCGGACGAGGCGGACGGCCGTCCCGGCCGCCAGGGCCGTCACGCCGAGCGCGATCGTCTGCGGTTCCAGGTAGAGCAGGAGGATGCCGGCCAGTCCGAAGAGGAGACGCTCCAACGGCCCGGCCGGTCCCAGCAGCCACGCCCCGGTCGCCACGGCCAGCGAGCCCACGGCGGCCGCCGCCACGACCGTGACGAGGATGATGGTGGGGAGGTCCCCCACGAGGAGGAGGGCCTCGCCTCGGGGTGCCAGCACGAAGATGAAGGGCACCAGGAAGGCGGGCAGGGTGTACTTCCAGGTCTGCAGCATCGTGCGGAACGGGCGCGCGCCGGTGATGGCCGCCGCGGCGAAGGCCGAGAGCGCCGTGGGCGGCGAGACTTCCGACAACACGGCGTAGTAGAAGATGAACATGTAGGCAGCGAAGGCGGGCACGCCGAGTGTGGTCAGCGCGGGGGCGATGATGACCGAGGCGATGATGAACGAGGCCGTCACCGGCACCGCCAACCCCAGCAGCAGCACCGCCACGCCGGAGAGCAGGGCTGTCAGGGCCAGGCTGCCGCCCGCCAGCCCGACGATGATGGAGCTCAGCTTGAGGCCGAGCCCGGTCAGGGTCACCACCGCTACCACGATGCCCGCCGCCGCGCAGGTGGCCGCCACAGGCAGCACGCCCGCTGCTCCCGCACGGAGCGCCTGCCCCAGGCGTGGGGGCATCAGGCTCGTCTCGCGCCGCAGGAAGCTGAGCGCCACGGCCAGCAGGATGGCGTAGAAGACGGCCCGGAAGGCCGAGACGCCGAGGGCCATGAAGACGACGATGGCCACCAGCGAGCTGAAGTGATAGCCGTACCCGAGCAACAGCTGACGGAGGGGCGGGGTCTCCACGGTCGCGGGGCGTGTCCGGTAGCGCCGCGCGTCCATCTCGATGGCCAGGATGATGCCCAGGTAATAGAGGACCGTGGGGATGGTCGCGTAGAGCAGCACCTGGAGGTAGCTCACGCCCAGGTACTCGGCGATGATGAAGGCCGCAGCCCCGAGGGTCGGGGGCGAGAGGATGGCCCCGATGCCGGCTGCGGCCAGGACTCCGCCACCCTCCGCGGGCGGGTAGCCGGCCCGGCGCAGCACGGGCCAGGCGACCGTGCCGAGTGTGACGGTGGTCGCCACGCCTGAGCCCGACACGGTCCCGAGCAGGAACCCGGCCACGGTCACCGTGCGACCGGGACCCGAGCCCGATCGACCGAAGGCGGCGAAGCTCAGGTCGAGGAAGAAGCGGCTGGCCCCGGAGTACTCGAGCACGGCACCATAGATGGTGAACAGGACGATGTACGTGGCGGCCACGTCGAGGGGCACGCCGAAGATGCCTTCGAGCGTCTGGTAGCTGTGGCCCACCAGCCTGGCCAGGTCGTAGCCCCGATGGTCGAAGGGTGAGGGCATGAGCGGACCCGCGAAGGCATAGGCCACGAAGCCGATGCAGATGGCCGGCAGCAGCCAGCCGACGGTGCGACGAGTGGCCTCGAGCACGAGCAGCACCGTCAGCGTGCCGAAGACGATGTCCCACTCCGTGGGGCGCGCGGCGCGACGACCGATGGCGTCCAGGAAGAGCAGCAGGTACCCGACCGCGACAACGCTGAGCAGCGCGAGCAGCACGTCGGTGACACCCGGTCGCTCGGTCACCGCGCGGCCCGCGTCGGCGCTCTCGTCTCGAGCCCGGTCACTCGCTCGGCGCAGGCTCCAGCCGCGGTAGACGAGGAACGTCATGACCAGCACCAGCAGCAGGAATCCGGCTCGGTAGGCGTGCGCCTGCACCGGCCGCAGGACGACAGCCAGCGCCAGGAGCGAGAGCACCGTGCCGAGCACGCCCACGATCAGCCCCGGCAGGCCGTGCAGCGTTCGCGCCGGCTTCTCAGCCTCGTACTCGGCCAGCACCGCTGCCGCGTCGACACTCCCGGCGGCGGTGTCCCCGCCGCCCGGCCCGGAAGGTTCGCGCGGGCCGGACCGGTCGCCGGGAGTGTTCATCGCACGCCGGACGGGTCGAGGCGCAGCACGAGCACGTCGCCCTCAGCGACGAGGCCCGCCAGCGGTGTCTCGCTGCCCTCGACGCGGAGGGCCCGTTCGCCCAGCCTGTCGGGGACGAGCCGCAGCTCCTCGAAGACCCGGCCCGGCTCCACGGCGCTCCGCCAGCCGGTGCCGTCGACGGCCGCGGTCGGTAACCCGTAGTACTCCTCGAGGACGGCCAGACGATCCGACCAGACGGCCATCAGCGTCAGCCGTGCGTCGGTCGACGCGCGGAACTCCTCGCTGACCGAGGCGCCGTAGACGGAGTTCCGGTACGTCAGCGAGAAGCGGCCATCGCGCGGCAGCCCCTTTCGGAGGACTTCACGGCCGTCGTCGGCACGCAGCACGAGGTCCGCCCACGCGCGCGCGCCGGTCCCGTCTCCAGGTGGCACCACCAGCCAGGCGACGGCGGCGCAGAGAGCGAGCGCCGTCGCCAGGCCGAGTGGGCGCATCGCCGGATGCGGGCCTGCCCCGCCGGTTCAGCCGCCGGCCTGGTAGTAGCGCTTTGCTCCGGGACAGAGGTCCATGAAGTCCACCTCCTGGGCGGCTGTCGGATCGAGGTTCTTGGCCTCGGGATGGACCTTGACCAGCTCCGCCTTGCGGTCGAAGAGGAGCTTCGTGATGTCGTGCTGGAGCGGCTCATCCAGGTCCGGCCTGGCGACGAGCACGTTCGGCACACCGATCGTGGCCACCGCTGCCGACTGCCCCTGGTAGGTGCCCGCGGGGATGTCGACAGCCTCGTAGAAGGCGCCGAACTTGCCCTGGAGCTCATCGGCCAGGTCGGCCGTCGGGATCAGCGCGAGCTTGCCCGTCGTGGCGTAGTCGACGATCGCCCCCGTGGGTAGACCGCCCGACCAGAAGAAGGCGTCGATGGTGCCGTCGCGCAGGGCGGCGACGGACTCGGCGACACCCAGCTGGCTGCGCTCGATGCCCGCGGCCGGGTCGATGCCGGCGGCCTCGAGGACGCGCAGGGCGATGATCTCGGTGCCCGATCCGGGCGAGCCCACGGAGACGCGCTTGCCGGCCAAGCCGGCGATGGTGCTGATGCCGCTGTCACTGCTCGTGACGACCTGGGTGTAGTTGGTATAGAGCTTGCCGAGCGTGCAGGCCTGCACAGGCTTGCCCTCGAAGGCGCCCTTCCCGGTGAGCGCATCGGAGGCCGTGTCGCCGAGCACGAAGGCGAGGTCGACCGAGCCGGCTCCGATCAGGTTCATGTTGTCGACGGACGCATTGGTGACCTCGGCGGTCGCCTCGACCCCGGGGATGCCGGCCGTGATCTGCGCGGCGAGGCCGCCGCCGTAGGGGTAGTAGACGCCGCCGGTACCGCCGGTGGCGATCGAGAGCCGGGTCGTCGTACCAGACGGCGGCGAGGCACCGGGCGAACCGCCGGGCGAAGCACCCGGGCTGCCGGGCGAAGATGCCGCGGGGCCCTGGCACGCGACAACGACCAGGATCGCGGCGACGATCAGGCTCGAGCGAGCGTGGGGCAGCATGGACATCGATGGACCTCCCCGCAAGTCGGCCCCGTCGCAGGGCCGGTCGTTTGAGCAAGAACGCTTGCGTCCTGCGCTGAGTGTAGCCCAGCACGAAGCAGGCCTGGTCGAGCGGCAGAGCCCGCGTGGGCGACCTCTATACTCGCCGCCATGTCGCTCAGCGATCGCACCATCGCCACCATCGGCTCGGGCGTCATGGCCGAGGCCATGATCGCCGGGCTGCTGCGGGGCGAGGAAGTGGCGCCGGGACGCATCATCGCCAGCCACCCGCGCGCGGACCGACGCGACCAGCTCAGCCGCGAGTACTCCATCGCGGTCACCGCCTCGAATGCCGAGGCGGTCGAGCGCGCGGACGTGGTGGTGCTGGCCATCAAGCCCCAGATGCTGGTGCGCGTCGGGCCCGACCTGGCGCCAGCGCTGCGGCCGGGGCAGCTCGTCATCAGCATCATCGCCGGCGCCACGACGACCGCCCTGGCCAACGTGCTCCGCCACCGCCAGATCGTGCGCAGCATGCCCAACACCCCTGCGCGCCTGGGCCGCGGCATGACCGTCTGGTACGCCACGCCCGAAGTGGATGAGGAGCAGCGCGCCCAGGCGCGCTCGCTGCTGCGCTCCCTGGGCGCGGAGCTGGAGGTGGACGACGAACGGCTGGTGGCCATGGCCACGGCCGTCAGCGGCACGGGCCCGACCTATGTCTTCCTGGTCATGGAGGCGCTCATCGACGCCGCCGTGCACCTCGGCTTCCCGCGCCACGTGGCGCACGACCTGGTCATCGAGACGCTCGAGGGCAGCACGCTCTTCGCCAAGGCCAGCGGTATGCACCCGGCCGAGCTGCGCAACATGGTCACCTCGCCGGGCGGCACCAGCGCAGCGGCCCTGCACGAGC
The DNA here is from genome assembly GCA_035699625.1 of Candidatus Limnocylindrales bacterium. GTDB lineage: Bacteria > Chloroflexota > Limnocylindria > Limnocylindrales > CSP1-4 > DASSPM01. The sequence continues at coordinate 9,853 of DASSPM010000120.1, forward strand.
TCGAATCGGGGCGCCTGAGGACGGTCCTTTCGGAGGCGGTCTGGGCCGCCTTCCGGCGCACCGAGGAGCTCGGCCGCCAGCTCGAGGAGCAGACGGCCCGGACGGAGCCGACACGCCGCGAGGCCTGACGGCGCTCGACCTCTACGATCCCTGACGTCAGATCCGGTCCCTGAGGCTGCGCGGGCGGCGCCGGCGCAGGAGCCGTTCTTTCGTGCGTGACTCCTCCCCGACGCGCGGCACGACGCTGATCGTGCCGTCGGTCTCGAGCACCGCCAGGCGGACCTGGCCCAGCTCGGCCAGGCCGTGGCTGCGCAGCGCCTGCTCGAGCTCGTCGACGGTGATGCCCTCGCGCCGGAGCGACTGCCGCAGCACCTCGCCGTCTCGGACGAGGAGCGTCGGCTCGCCTTCGACGAAGCGGCTGAAGGCCGGGAAGCGCTCCTGGAGGCCGGAGAAGGCCTTGTCGAGCGCGAGCAGGACCACGACCGCCACGAGGCCTCCCCAGATGGTCTGGTTCGAGCCGACCATCGAGTTCTGGACCGCGTCTGCGATGACCAGGATGACGATGAACTCGAAGAGCGTCAGCTGGCCGATCTCCTTCTTGCCCGCCACGCGCAGCACGACCAGCAGGAAGAGGTACACCACAGCCACCCGGATCGCCACGCCGAGCAGGTCCGAGGGCAGGTCGAAGGGAGCGTTGATCTCAGGCATCCCGCGCTAGGATAGCCATGGCCACCAGCCGATCCAGGCCGCATCCCCAGGCGAGGGCAGAGACTGCCCTCCCAGCCGCCGAGCCCAGGAGGCGACCGTGTCCCAGACCCCGTCGTCGTGCGCGCGCTCCTGCGGCCAGCGCGACAGGCCGGGCGCGTGACCGCGAGCGCACCACCGGCCGTTCGCGAGCTGCCCGCGCGTGTGCTGCGCGGCGGCTTCCTGTGGGCCTCGCGGCGCCGCTCGCTGCAGCGCCTGGCCACTGCCATCCCGCTGACCCGCGCACTGGTGCGTCGCTTCGTGGCCGGCGAGACCCTGCCGGAGGCCCTCGGCGCGCTGGCCCGCCTGCGTGACGCCGGCCTGCGCACGACGGTGGACGTGCTGGGCGAGTCGGTCACCTCCGCGGACGAAGCCCGTGCGGCCGCCGATCGCTACATCGAGACGCTCGATGCGCTGGTGGAGCATGGGCTCGACGCCAACGTCAGCCTCAAGCTGACCCAGATGGGCCTCGATATCGACCCGGCCTTCTGCCGCGCCAACCTGAGCCGGGTCGTGGCGCGCTGTGCCGCCGCCGGGGCCTTCGTGCGCATCGACATGGAGGACCACACGCGGACCGATGCCACGCTGGCCATCGCGCGCGACCTCCACGCCAGCTTCCCGGGCGTGGGCGTGGTCATCCAGTCGTACCTCCGACGCAGCGCCGACGACGTCGAGGCGATGATCGCCGCGGGCATCCGGGTGCGCCTCTGCAAGGGCGCCTACGACGAGCCGGCCAGCGTCGCCTTCCCCAGCAAGGCCGAGGTGGACGACAGCTACCGGCGGCTCATGGAGCGGCTGATGCTGGCCGGCGACTACCCCGCCCTCGCCACCCACGACGAGGTGCTCATCGGCCAGGCGCAGGCCTTCGCGCGGGAGCACGGCATCGACCCGACGCGGTACGAGTTCCAGATGCTCTACGGCATCCGGCGCGACCTCCAGGAGCGACTGGTGCGCGACGGCTACACCGTGCGCGTCTACGTGCCCTACGGGCACGAGTGGTACCCCTACTTCATGCGCCGCCTCGCGGAGCGCCCGGCCAACCTGGCCTTCGTGCTGCGCAGCGTGCTGCGCGAGGGCCGCTGAGCGAACGTCCGTCGCTCTCGCGGGGTCGGCCGGGCAGCGGTCAGGCGGGCGGCAGGCTCTCGAGCTGCTCGGCGTGCTCCTCGAGATGGTTGAGCAGGAAGCGCTCGAGCATCGCTGGCACGGTCATCTCGCCGATGGTCGGGTGGAGGCCCCGGCGGGCCAGGTCGTCGGGCCCGAGGGAGTCGACCAGCTCGCGCCAGCCGGCCAGCGAGGCCTCCACCGCGGCCATCGCCTCGGCCGGCCGGAGGGCACGCCTGGCCTCGATGCGCGCCGCTCGCTCGGGATCGCGCTTGGTGCGGCCGAAGGGCACCGGCTCCTCGCTGCGGGCATCGATGACGCCGCGCACCTGCGGCAGCCAGTACTCGGGGAACTCCGCCAGGTGGCCCCACACCTGGGCCGCCTCCCAGCGTTCGCCGGTGTCCGTGTCGGGCGCCGTCAGGCCCTCCCGGTCGCGTTCGGCCAGCGCCCGCAGCCGGTCGGCCACGGCGTCCAGGCGTGCCAGCAGGGCGGGTCGGTCGATCATCGGGCGCTCCTTCGCTCGCGCGGATGTGGTCAGTCGGGGAAGGCCTCGGGGCCCCGCTCGGCGAGCTCGCGGGCATGCTCGCCCGCGTCGTCGGGCGGCAGCCAGCTGTAGGGGTAGCGATCGTCGTCGAGTCCCATGGCCGCCTTCGTCAACTTGAGCGGATGGAAGGTGTCGACCATGACCGCCAGCTCCTCGGTCCCCTCCTTGCCGATGGACGCCTCGACCGTGCCCGGGTGGGGCCCGTGCGGGATGCCTGCGGGGTGGAGCGTGAAGGAGCTGATCTCGACCCCGCGCCGGCTCATGAAGTTGCCGGCCACGTAGTAGATGACCTCGTCGCTGTTGATGTTGGAGTGGTTGTAGGGCGCCGGGATGGCCAGCGGGTGGTAGTCGAACTTGCGCGGCACGAAGCTGCAGACCACGAAGTTGCGTGCCTGGAACGTCTGGTGCACCGGCGGCGGCTGGTGGACTCGGCCGGTGATGGGCTGGAAGTCGCCGATGTTGAAGCGGAACGGCCACAGGTAGCCGTCCCAGCCGACAAGGTCGAACGGGTGGTGCCGGTAGTGATACGCGGTGATGCGGTCGCTCGAGCGGACGTGGATGACGAACTCGCCTTCGTCGCTGCGAGGCTCGACCTCGTCCGGCGGATGCAGGTCGCGCTGGGAGTAGGGAGCATGCTCGAGCAGCTGGCCGTAGTCGTTGCGGTAACGCTTGGGCGGCTCGATCTCCGACGGCGCCTCGAGGTAGAGGAAGCGCTGGGCCGAGCCGGGATCCGGGTCAAGGCGCCAGGTCGTGCCGATGGGTAGCACCAGGTAGTCGCCCGGGCCGTAGCGCAGCGGCCCGAAGATCGTGTCGCACACGCCGGAGCCCTCGTGGACGAAGAGCATCTCGTCGGCGACCCCGTTGCGGTAGAAGACGTTGGCCGGCATGGGCTCGGCGGGCAGCACGACGCCGAAGACCACGTCGTTGTTGAAGTA
>DASSPM010000121.1:0-3402 GCA_035699625.1 Candidatus Limnocylindrales bacterium
GTGCGCCGGGAGCGGCCGGACGCGCTGCTGCTCCACTTCACGCACATCCCCTGGCCGGGCGTCTCGGCCTGGCAGGTGCTGCCGCAGGGCCTGCGGCGAGCCATCTGCGAGGGCCTCCTGGCGAACGACGTCGTGGGCTTCCAGACCGACCGCTCGGCGGCGGGCTTCCTGGGCTGCGTCGACGCCTTCGTGCGCGACGCCCGTGTCGACCCGGCCGGCCGCAACGTGCGCTGGCGCGGGCGCACCATCTGGGTCCGCTCCTACCCCATCTCGGTCGACCCGGGCGCGCTCGGACGGTTCGCCCGCTCGCAGGCCGTGGCCGCCCGCCGGGCGGCGCTCCGCGAACGGCTGGCGCGCGCCGGCGAGCCCCGCCTCGTCGTGCGGGTCGACCGTCTCGAGCCGTCCAAGAACGTGCTGCGCGGCTTCCTGGCCTTCGAGGCGCTGCTCGTGCGGCGGCCCGAACTGCGCCGCAGCGTGCGCTTCCTGGCCGTCCAGACGACCACCCGGGAGTCGGTCCCGGAGTACGCCGACTACGCCGCCGCGGTGCGCGAGGTCGTCGCTCGCGTGAACGGCATGGCCGACCCTGACGAGGCGCCCATCTGGATGCTCGACGGCTCCGACTACGAGCAGGCCGTGGCGGCCCTCCAGCTGGCCGACGTGGTGCTCGTCAACCCCATCGCCGACGGCATGACCCTGGTGGCCAAAGAGGCGGTCCTGGTGGGCCAGCCGGTGCTGGTGCTCTCTGAGACCGCCGGCGCCGCCGAGCAGCTCGCCGCCGACAGCCTGGCCGTGGCCGCGGCGGACGTGGCCGGCACCTCACGCGCGCTCGAGGAGGCGCTGGCCATGCCGCGCACCGAGCGCCTCGCCCGCCTGCGCCGGATGCGCGCCAGCGTGCGCGAGGAGGACCTGGGCTGGTGGATCACCCGCCAGCTGCGCGACCTGGTCGCGGTCGCCGGCGGCCAGCGGCCGCCCTCGCGTGCCCTGCGCGACGCCACCCGCCGCGTGGAACCGGAGCTGGGCTAGCACGGAGCGTCGACCGCGCGCCCGCCGGGGCTGGTCCGACCGGGGCTCCGCAGTGTACCGTCCCGGACCATGGAGAGGGCGACAGCCACCGGCACGACGGCATGGTGACCTGCCCCGAGTGCGGCCAGCAGAACCCGGACGGCTTCCGCTTCTGCGGCGCCTGCGGCTCGGCGTTCGCCACGGCCGTGGGCGCGGCCACCCGCGAGGAGCGCAAGCGCATCAGCGTCCTCTTCTGCGACCTCGTCGGCTTCACAGGCCGGGCCGAGGCGATGGACCCAGAAGAGGTGCGTGCTCTACTCCAGCCGTACCACGCGCGCGTCCGCGAGGAGCTGGAACGCTACGGTGGCACGGTCGAGAAGTTCATCGGCGATGCCGTGGTCGCCCTCTTCGGCGCACCCACAGCGCACGAGGACGATCCCGAGCGCGCCGTGCGGGCCGGCCTCGCGATCCGCGACGCGGTCGCCGGTGACGACCTCCACATCCGCATCGGCATCACCACCGGCGAGGCCCTGGTCGCCCTCGACGCCCGCCCCGAGAGCGGCGAGGGCATGGCCTCGGGCGACGTGGTCAACACCGCCGCCCGCCTCCAGGCGGCAGCACCCGTGGACGGTATCCTGGTCGACGAAGCGACGTATCGGGCCACGCAGCGGGCCATCGACTATCGCGATCATCCGCCCATCGAGGCCAAGGGCAAGGCGGCGCCGGTCGCCGTGCATGAGGCGCTGGTCGCCCGCTCGCGGCTCGGCCTCGACGTCGGCGAGCGCAGCGCCACCCCCTTCGTCGGTCGCCGCCTCGAGCTCGATGTCCTGGGCACCGCCTTCAGGCGGGCCAGCAGGGAGCGCATCCCGCAGCTGCTCACCCTCGTCGGCGTGCCCGGCATGGGCAAGAGCCGCCTGGTGATGGAGCTCTTCCGGCTGACCGACGAGGATCCCGACCTCGTGCGCTGGCGCCAGGGACGCTGCCTGCCCTACGGCGCCGGCGTCACCCTCTGGGCGCTGGCCGAGATCGTCAAGGCCCAGGCGGGCATCCTGGAGACCGACACGGCCGACGAGGCGCAGGCCAAGCTCGGCGAGGCGGTCGGCCAGGCCGTGGGCGCGGGGGAGCGCGCCTGGGTGGAGCGGCACCTGCGGCCGCTCGTCGGCCTGGAGAGCGATGGCGAGCTCACCGGGGAGCGGCGGGACGAGGCGTTCGCTGCCTGGCGCCGCTTCTTCGAAGGCGTCGCCGACCAGGCGCCGCTGGTGCTGGTGATCGAGGACCTGCAGTGGGCCGACGACGCCCTGCTCGACTTCCTCGAGCACCTCGTCGACTGGGCCAGCGACGTGCGGCTGCTCATCGTCGCCACCGCCCGGCCCGAGCTCCTCGCGCGGCGGCCGGGCTGGGGTGGCGGCACGGCGAACGCGGTCAACCTCTCGCTGGCGCCCCTGACCGACGAGGAGACGGCGGCGCTCGCCGGAGCGGTGCTGGGTCGCGGGCTCATGCCGGTCGAGGTGCGGGACACGCTGCTCGCCAATGCCGGGGGCAACCCGCTCTACGCCGAGGAGTTCGCGCGGCTCTACGCCGAGCGCGGCCCGTCCCAGGCGGAGACGGCCGTGCCCGACTCGGTGCAGGGCATGATCGCCGCGCGCATCGACTCCCTCGAACGCTCCGAGAAGGCGCTCATCCAGGACGCCGCGGTGCTGGGCAAGGTCTTCTGGCTGGGCGCGGTCGAGGCCATGACTGGCGAGGACAAGGGTGCCCTCGAGCGGCGCCTGCACGAGCTCGAGCGGCGGGAGTTCGTGCGCCGCGACCGCCAGTCCGCGGTGGCCGGCGAGCGCCAGTACGCCTTCCGCCACCTGCTCATCCGCGAGGTCGCCTACGGGCAGATCCCGCGCGCGCGGCGCGCTGAGCGGCACGCCGCGGTGGCGCGCTGGATCGAAGCGCTGGCCCCCGACCGGAGCGACGACCGGGCCGACATGCTCGCCCACCACTGGACGGCCGCGCTCGAATACGCCATGGCCGCCGGCAGGGCTGGCGAGGAGCTGGCGGACCGTGCGCGGCGCTCCCTGATCGACGCCGGCGACCGAGCCCTGGCCCTCAACGCGGCGACCGCCGCGGCCGACTTCTTCGATCGGGCGCTGGCCATCGCGCCGGACGCGGCGGTGACGCTCCGCCTCGGGCGCAGCCTCTACCTGGCCGGCGACGAGCGTGCCGGCACGGTCCTCGGCGAGGCACGCGACGCGCTCGCCGCGCGCGGTGACGCCGAGGGCGAGGCCTTCGCCGAGGCGATGCTCAGCCACCTGGACTTGTAGGCCGGCGACACGGAGGAGGCGACCCGGCGGGTGGAGCGGGCCGTCGAGCTCGCTCGGCCTCTGCCGGCGTCGCCGGTGAAAGCCCACGTCT
>DASSPM010000122.1:0-29311 GCA_035699625.1 Candidatus Limnocylindrales bacterium
CCAGGGCACGCCTCCGACCGATCCGGGCAACGGCACACCTCCGACGGACCCCGGCAACGGCACACCTCCGACGGACCCCGGCAACGGCACACCGCCGGCCGACCCGCCCGGCCAGGGCACACCGCCGGCCGACCCGGGCAACGGCACGCCTCCCACGGACCCCGGCCAGGGCACACCGCCGGCCGATCCGGGCAACGGCACACCACCGACGGACCCCGGCCAGGGCACACCGCCCACGGATCCGGGCAACGGCACACCGCCGACCGATCCGGGCAACGGCACGACACGTCCTCCCGAGGACAGCCCGTCGAACGCCCTCCCGGACCCCGACACGGATGTCGTGGCAGGCCTCCCCGGAGGGGAGCCCGACGGCAACACCCCGGCAGACGCGGCGCCCCAGCCGCCCGCACCCGCGGCATTCGCTGCGTCCGCGCCCGAGACGCGACCCGAGCCGCCGCGCCAGCGCGCCCTGCCCAAGCCCCAGCTGAAGCGGGCGGCCTTCCTGCCGGACCAGGGCGTGCTGGGCATCGTGTCCGGCGTGGCAAGCCACGCGCAGAGCACGATCCGACCGGCGGCCGCGGCAGCCGTGGCGACCACATTCGGCTTCCCGTTCGTCCTCATGCAGCTCGTGCTGATCTTCCTGGTCGTCCAGTCGCGCCTCGACGCCCGCGACCCGAAGCTCCGGGAGTCGGCGCCGTCGCCGACGGACTCGCTGGTGCCCTTCGACGATGAGGACGACCTCTGATGACCACGGTGCACCACGCCGAGCTCTCGACGCTGCGCTCGCGCATGGCCTATCTGCTCGCACTGCGCCTCGCCTTCGTCGCCCTGGTGGTCGGCTTCGGCGCTCTCCGGCCGGAAGTCCTCGGTGTCTCGACCTTGGTCCTCGTAGCCGTGGGCGGCGTCTACGCCCTCGGCAGCGGCATCGCCGAGTGGGCCCGCCGTCGCGGATCGCGCCTCAGCCTCGCTCTGCTCAACCTTCTCCTGCTCGCCGACGGCATCTATCTCGCGTGGGCGAGCTACGCCACAGGCGGCACCGAGAGCCCGATGCGGTTCCTGATCTACCTCCACCTCGTGGCCGTCTCGCTCCTGGCGTCCTACCGGACCGGCCTGAAGATCGCCCTCTGGCACTCCCTGCTGCTCTTCGTGGCGCTCTATCTGCAGGCCGCCCAGCTCATCCCCGCCGTGGATGTCGTGCCGGGCGCGGCCGTCGAATTCGGCCGGATGCCGGTCCTCCATGTCACCGCGTTCTGGCTGTTCGCCCTCGCCACCTCACTCTTCTCTGCCCTTAACGAGCGTGAGCTGCGCCATCGGCGCGCGGACCTCCAGACCCTGGTCGACATCGGCGCCCGCCTCGACGACGTGACAGACCCCGTGCGGCAGTCGCAGATCGTGCTCGACGCTGTGGCAGAGCGGTTCGGCTTCGAGCGCGGCCTCGTCATCGCGGCCTCGGACGGCCAGATGCTCATCCTGGCCTCGCGCGGCACCTCGACCGTTGACGGCGTCGCGTCGCCGCCCGATGCCATCCTCGTCAGGGTGTGGGAGCGTCGCGCGCTGCTCGCCGTCAAGCGGCTCGACGCGGCGCGCAACCCCGTGCTTGCGGCCGCGCTGCCGAACGCGGGCAACCTGCTCATCTCGCCCCTGCTGGCCGATGGCCGGCCGCTCGGTGCCATCGTCATCGAGCACCGCTCCAGGTCGGCCATGGGGGTCGAGCGTCGCGTGGCCAACGTGATCGGCCAGATCTCCGCCACGGCCGCGCTCAACCTGCGAAACGCCGCGCTCTTGCGCCATGTCCAGGACCTGGCCGAGCGCGATCCGCTCACCGGCGCGGCCAACCGGCGCATGTTCCAGCTCACCCTGGAGCGCGCCCTCTCGGAGCGTCGCGCCTCGTCGGCCTGGTCGCCGACGGACATCATCTCGGTCCTCTTCATCGACCTCGACGACTTCAAGATCGTCAACGACAGCCTCGGCCATGCCGTGGGCGACGCCCTCCTGGTCGCGGTCACCGAGCGGATCGCCGGTCTGGTGCGCGAGGGCGACCTCGTGGCGCGTCTGGGCGGCGACGAGTTCGCCGTCCTCACCAGGGATGACAGCCAGTTGCGACGCTCGCTGGCCATGGCCGAGCGGCTGACACAGGAGCTCCGTGCACCGTTCATGCTCGACGGCCAGCACGTGACGATCAGCGCCAGCATCGGCATCGCGGCCGGACGGGACGTGGAGGACGGCACCTCCGAGGTGGTCCGGAACGCCGACATCGCGATGTACATGGCCAAGGCCAACGGCAAGGCCGGCTTCGCCCTCTTCGACCCCGGCATGCACGCGGCCATCCGAGATCGCCATCAGCTCGGGGTCGAGCTGCAGCAGGCTGTCGAGCTCGGGCAGCTGCGACTCGAGTACCAGCCCATCGTCTCCTTCGACTCCGAAGCGACTGCCGGCGTCGAAGCGCTGGTGCGCTGGCAGCATCCGACGCGTGGTCTTCTGACGCCGGGCGACTTCATCCAGATCGCCGAGGACAACGGTGCCATCCAGCAGATCGGGCACTGGGTCCTTCGCGTGGCCTGTCAGCAGGCGGCCGACTGGGGCGAGAAGCGGGGTGCCTGGTTCCTGTCGGTGAACGTGTCGGGGCGCGAGATCCAGCAGGCCGGCTACTTCGACGCCGTCCAGGCCGTGCTCGCCGAGACGGGGCTGGAGCCGACCCGCCTCAGCCTCGAGATCACCGAGACGGCGCTGGTCGCGACCACTCCTTCGACCATCGCCACGCTCGAGCGGCTACGCCAGCTCGGGATCCGCATCGTGATCGACGACTTCGGGACCGGCTACTTCTCGCTCAGCCATCTGCGCCAGTTCCCGGTCGACATGCTGAAGATCGCCAGCGAGTTCGTGCGAGCCTCGGAGGTGGACGACAAGTCGGCCGCCTTGGCGCGCGCCATCATCGCCATGAGCCGATCGCTTGACATCGAGACGGTCGCCGAGGGCATCGAGACGGCGGCCCAGGCGGCGCGGATGCGTGCGCTCGGTTGCACCTTCGGGCAGGGCTACCTCTTCGACCGGCCACTCAGCAACGAGCATCTCGTCGACGAGCGAGCGCCGACGAGAAGGCGCGCTCGCCCGGTCGTGATGCGCGAACTTGCCCGGCCCGGAGCAGCCTGACGCCTGACCGCCGCCGAGGCCTGAGCCTCGGCAGGCTCAAGGCTCCTCCTGGAAGACCACCTCGCGTTTCTTGCGGATGGCGGGCAGCACCGCCACGGCGAGCGCCAGCACGGCCGCCGCCAGGAGCACAGCCGAGATGGGCCGTGTGACGAAGATGGTGGGGTCGCCGCGGGAGATGATCATGGCCCGGCGCAGGTGCTCCTCGAGCAGCGGCCCGAGCACGAATCCGAGCAACAGTGGGGCCGGCTCGCAGCCGAGCTTGACCAGCACATAGCCCAGGATGCCGAAGAAGGCCACGGCGTACACGTGGAAGGCGTTCTGCTCGAGCGCGTAGACGCCGATGCAGGCGAAGGCGACGATGGCCGGGAAGAGCACCCGGTAGGGGATGGTCAGCATCTTCACCCAGATGCGGATGAGCGGCAGGTTGAGCATCACCAGCATCAGGTTGCCGATCCACATCGAGACGACCAGGCCCCAGAAGAGGGCCGGCTCTTCGATCACCACATTGGGGCCGGGGGTGATGCCCTGGATGATGAAGGCGCCGACCATGAGGGCCATCACCGGGTGCGCTGGCAGGCCCAGCGTGAGGAGCGGGATGAACGACGTCTGGGCGGCAGCGTTGTTGGCCGACTCCGGACCGGCGACACCCTCGATGGCGCCATGCCCGAAGGTCGCCGGCTGCTTGGAGACGCGTTTCTCGAGCGAATACGAGGCGAATGAGGCCAGGATGTGACCGCCGCCCGGCAGCACGCCAAGGACGGCGCCCAGGCCGGTGCCGCGCAGCACGGGCGCCACGATGCGGCGCAGGTCCGCGCGGGTCAGCATCAGCTCTTTGACCTTGCTGACGACGACGCTGCGCGTTGGCTCGTTCTCCAGGTTGCGCAGGATCTCGGCCACGCCGAAGACGCCCACCGCGACGGAGACGAAGTTGATCCCCGAGTAGAGCTCCCGGGCACCGAAGGTGAAGCGCGGCGTGCCCGTGTAGATGTCCTGCCCGACGGTGCCGAGGAGGAGGCCGAGGACGATCATCCCCAGCGCCTTCGTGGGTGACCCTCGCGCCAGGGCGATGGAGGCGATCAGCCCCAGCACGACCAGCGAGAAGTACTCGGGGGGCCCGAACGAGAGGGCCACCTGGGCCAGCGGCGGCGCGAAGAGCACCAGCACCAACGTGCCCACCGTGCCGGCGAAGAAGGAACCCAGCGCGGCCGTAGCCAAGGCTGCGCCGGCCCGGCCTCGCTTCGCCATCTCATGGCCATCGATGGCCGTCACCGCGGACGACGACTCGCCCGGCAGGTTGATCAGGATGGCCGTCGTCGAGCCGCCGTACTGGGCGCCGTAGTAGATGCCAGCCAGCATGATCAACGACGTCACCGGCGGGAACCCGAAGGTCAGCGGCAGGAGCATGGCGATGGTGGCGGTCGGCCCGATGCCGGGCAGCACCCCGACCAGCGTGCCGAGGAGCACGCCCACGAAGCAGAAGATCAGGTTCTCAGGGCTGAGCGCCGTGGCGAAGCCGAGCTCGAGGTTGCCCAGGATCTCCATGTCCGCCCCTCAGAACCTGAGCCAGGGGCCGAAAAGCGGCAGACGCAGGTTCAGCAGGACCACGAAGACGAGGTAGCAGAGCGCGGTCAGGCCAGTCGCGATGACCGCGGCCACGTTGATCCGCGCGCGTTCACTGGCGAAGGCGGACATGAAGACGGCCACGAAGAGGGCCGGCAGGAGGCCGAGACCCTTGACGGTCACGCCGAAGACGAGGATCGCGCCCACGATCAACAGCAGCGCTCGCCGAGGGATGCCACCGACGGGCTCAGCCTCCTTGGCCAGGAAGCCCTGAACGACGACGATGGCGCCGAGCACGCCGAGCAGGCCGCCTGTCACGAGCGGGAAGTAGCCCGGGCCCATCTGTACGGGCGTGCCGATCTGGTAGGAGGTCGCCCCCGCGGCAAAGGCCAGACCGAAGGCGATGAAGATCAGGCCCGAGAGGATGTCTTTCGGCGCTCCCCGCATCTCCAGCCCTCGCGGTCAACGCTACCTGGAGGCCGGCCGGGGCGGCGCACTGCCGCCCCGGCCGGCGTGGCTCGACTAGGGGACGGTCACCCCCGCCGCCTCGATGATCGGCTTCCAGAACTCGATCTGCGCCTGGAGATGGGCGCGGTGTGCCTCGGGCGTCACGCGATCCTCGGGAACCGGCGTCGTGCCCAGGTCGGCGAACTTGGCGATGACGTTCTGGTCCTTGAGCGCCAGCTTGAGCGCCTCGGTCAGCTTGGCCACGATCGCGTCAGGGGTGTCCTTGGGCACGTAGAGGCCGTGCCAGACCGTCACCTGCACGTCCGGCAGCCCGGCCTCGGTGGTCGTCGGAAGATCGGGCAGGGCGGCATTGCGCTCGGCGCTGGTGATGGCGTAGGCCTTGACCGCGCCGGCCTTGATCTGCGGCGTGGTGCTGGTGGTCTGGTCGCAGAGGAAATCGACCTGACCGCCGACGAGGTCCTGCAGGGCCGGCCCAGTGCCGTTGTAGGGCACCTCAGTGACCTTGGTGCCGACCTCGCTCTGGAAGAGCAGGCCGCAGAGCTGCGACGCGGCGCCGACGCCTGCGTGCGCGTACTTGACCTTGTCGCCGTTGGTCTTGACGTAGTCGACCAGCTCCTGGAGGGTGGTGGGTGGCAGGTCTTTCTTGCCCACGATGGTCATCGGCACCTCGGTCACGAGACCGATGGTCTTGAAGTCGACGAGGGGGTCGTAGGGCAGGTCCTTGTAGAGCGACGGTGCCGTGGACATGCCGATGTGGTGCATCAGCACGGTGTAGCCGTCCGGGGCTGCCTGGGCCACCTCGCCGGCGGCCTTCGTGCCGCCAGCTCCGACCACGTTACTGACGATGATCTGCTGGCCCAGCGCCTTGCTCATCGGCTCCGCCACGAGGCGTGTCACCGTGTCGGTCGGGCCGCCCGCGGCGAAGGGGACCACGAACGTGATGGGCGACTCCGGGTAGGTGATGGCCTCCGTCGGACTCGCCGCCGGCGTGGTCTGGCCGGGTGAGCCGGCGGGGCTACCGCCGGGCGTGGGCGAGGCCCCCGGACCGGCGCAGGCCGCCGCGATGATCACGGCGGCCGCCATCGCGGCCAGGGACCTGTGGGTGTCAGCGCGCGGGATCCGGGCTCCGGACACGCGGCCGAACGGCTCCAGTCTCATCGAGCGATGCCTCCTCGAACTGCTGTGCCGACTGGCGGTGGCGGGCAGCCTACCACCCGGCGACCATTGCCATGGCCGCATCCGATCGCGCGGCGGGCGCGTACCATGCAGCGGCCCCCCGGGACCAGGCCTGCCCGACTCCACGGAGGTACGCGAGCCATGCATCGCACCACCATCCTCCCGATCATCGCGATCGCCGCCATCACCGCGGCCTGTACGGACGGCACGGGCGGCGGCACGCCGGGCGGGGCCACCTCTCCTCCGGCCGCCAGGTCGGTCACGGTGCAGCTCAACGCGGTCGGCGGCAGTGGCGTCTCTGGCAGCGCCACGTTGACCGAAGAGGGCACCAGCACGCTGGTCGAGGTCAAGGTCAGCGACGGCGGCAACCAGTCGATGCCGGCGCACATCCATCCCGGCACCTGTGCGGAGCTCGACCCGAAGCCGCGATACCCGCTCAGCGACGTGGTCAACGGTGCCTCGAAGACGACCGTCAGTGCGCCGCTCAAGGACCTGCAGGCCGGCGACTTCGCGGTGAACCTGCACAAATCGGCCACGGACATCACCACCTACACGGCCTGCGGCGAGATCCCGGGCAGCTGAGCGCGCTCGCTCGACCCATCTGGCTCGGTCTGCTCGCGCTCGCCTGCGGGGGGGCCGGGGGACAGGTGGTGGAGGTCGTCGACTTCGCCTTCAGCCCTCAGGTGGTGCGCGTGGCGGTCGGGAGCGAGGTCACGTACCGGAACCGGGATGCCGCGTCGCATACGGTGACCCAGGGTCGTGATGGCGTGGCCGCCGAGCGCAGCGCCTTCGACCTGGCACTGCCTCCCGGTGCGGCGGTCAGCGTCCGCTTCGCACGCGCCGGCACCATCAGCGTGACGTGTCTGCTCCACCCGACCATGAATCAGGTCGTCGAAGTGGTGCCTTGACCGGCCCGGGAAAACGCGCACGGCCCGGGGAGGGGACCCGGGCCGTGCGGATTACTCACGGGGGCGCCCCGTCACCAGACGCCCTCGCGGGATGGGAGATTTCGTACGAGGGGTCGAATCTACTGCGCGACCACCTATCGAACGCCGACCCGGAGCCTGCGACCGCATTACAAAGGCATTACAGCGGCAACGTCCCTCGCGCCGATCATGACGTGGGTGGCCGCCAGGTCACTGGGGCGAGGTCAGCAGCGGTCCTGCGTTCCCTGGGGCGGCGCCACGTGCATACGAGATGGCCACCGCGACGGCGGTGCGCGCCGGTCTACTGGCCCAGCGTCGGCTCAAAGAGTCGCGGGATGGCGATGTCAGGGCCCAGGTAGGTCTGCTTCACCGCGACGTTGCCCGCGAATTTGAAGGTCCACGCGACCAGCTGGCCCACGCCGTCGTGGCCGGGTCGACCGGCGAGCGTCACGTTATCGTGGGGTGCGTAGCTCAGTCCGTCCCAGGCCAGGCCACCGAGTGCGTTGACGACGACGACGTTCGAGCTGTCGTCCGCTGCAGCCGTCGTGTACTGCTCCCGCTTGATGACATAGAGCGCCATGCCGACGTTCTCGTTGCTCGCCTCGAGCGAGGTCTGGTACTGCCAGCCGCCCAGCGACGAGTAACTGTATGGGCTCGTCCCGTTCGTCATCCAGGCACCAAGACGGCGCCCGGCTGGCGCTCCCGGCGAGGCCCCGCGATTCAGGCTGACGACGCCGCCCGCCTTGACGTCCAGCTGGTTGCTCGACCCGGGGCGCATGATCAGGGTGACCCGATCGCCGACGAGCAGCGCATCGGAGTTGATGTCGATCGTCCCGTTGATGTAGAAGATCCCCGGCAGCTGGTCGCCGGGAACCGGCGTCGGCACGTCCGGCACGGCGGCCACGACGCTCGTGTGCAACAGCGTGGGGTCCAGGATCAGGCACTTGCCACTTCGCACCGTGATGCTCGAGTAGTACCCGGGGCCGATCCGGGGCGACAGTGGATCGCACGTGAGCACCCCGGAACCGTCAAGGGATGCCCCGCCCGGGGCGACGTTCGGGCCACCGTTCCGAACATCGATCACGCCCTGCGTATCAAGCGGCGTGTTGCCCTGTCCCAGTGGCACGGCCGGCGGCACGGGCGTCGTGGGTGGTGGCGTCAAGGCCGCCGGCAACGGGTAGTTGGGGTCGTCGAGAACTCCGGGCAGAGGGTCAGGCTGGTTGATGACGTTGGGCGGATTCCCGTTCGGCCCACTGTTGACCTGGCCAGTGGTCCAGCAGCTGTTACCGCACGACTGCCACTCGATGAGGTATGTATCGGCGTCGTTGTCATTCGCTCCGCGGACCCACAGCTGCGATCCCGAGTTGAGCTTCATGTTCCAGTTGCCGCCAACATCGCCGTCGATGACTTCCAGGATGCTGTTGCCCGCCAGATTGATGTCCTCGCCGATGCTGCCTGGAGCCTGACCAGGCCGACGGAGGGTGATGACGGCGAATCTGTTCGGGTGTGAGCCAGATGTCGCCCAGGCTGAGATGTTGGGATCGGCGAAGGCGGCGATGCGGGAGAAGAACGTCGGCCTGACGCGGTCGATCCTGGCCCAGAGCTTCCGACGGTCGGTCGCATAGGCGCCGATGTAGTCCGTGCCGGCGCCACCTGGCGGCGTAGAGACCCAGATGTTGAACGGGGTCCCGCCCGGCACCGGTACGACCTCCGGGGCGCCCTGGCTCGTGTTCCCAGAGGCGAAGCTCACGATCTGGCCAGGAGCCAGTCCCAGGCCCAGCTGGTCGTTGATGTAGCGCCACGCTTCACGCCGAGCGCAGGTCGGCTTGTCGATGCCGGCGCCACAGGGCTCACCGATCGGGCGTGTCAGGAAGGGGCTACCGGCGAGCACCGCGGCGTCCGCGACGTTCTGGTAATCGCGGCGGACCGACAGCCAGAATCCGAAATCGAAAGTGATGGCAGCCGCGAGCAGGAACACCGTCAGGCCCAATGTGAACAGGACGAGAACCTGCCCGCGCTCCCCGGCGCGGCGCTCGGCGGTGGCAGCCATCGACATCAGCAGTCGGGCAAGGCCGGCGGAGTGCTCAGCGGCGGGTTCTCGATCCGCATGCTTTCCAGAACGGTCAGCCGGAAGGCCTGATCGTTGAACCCGTCGATGCCGTCCACGAGCACGCCCACAAGCGGGATGAACAGGGGGTGGGCGTACTGGGCGGTGACGGTCATGCGCACGTGCCACTTGGAGACGGAGTCCTGGTAGCGGCAGAACGTCGCGCTCGACGAGAGCAGGTTCGCGGCCCTGTAGCCAGCCACGTGGCGTGGCATGACGGTGCCGGTCATGTACGTATTGATCGAACCGCCCGTCGAGCCGGTGGTCGTGGGGATCGTCGAACCGTAGCGCGCGGTCTCGCGCACTCCGTTGATCAACCCGATGTGCCCGGAGAAGAGGAACCCGAACTGGATGATGCCCAGGAAGATGAGCATGAAGACCGGCAAGACCAGCGCGAACTCAACGAGGGCCTGACCGCGCTCGCGCTGGCTGTGACGCCGTCCGGTCACGAGACCAAGTCCTTCCATGACCCCTCTTGCCTCGTTCATCTGGTGCCGCATCATGGCGAGCTCACCTTGCCTCGCACCTTACACCGGTGCCCCCACGCCTAGCCAGTCGGTCGAGTGGACTAGTACTTCAGGCCTCCTCGATGCGCTCCGCGGGCAGGCTGAAGCTGAAGGCCGCCCCGGGTCCGGCCGGGCGCTCGAACCAGAGGCGCCCGCCCATGCCCTCGACGAGGCCGCGGGCGACGTTGAGGCCGAGGCCCGTGCCGTCGCCGCCGCCGCGCCCGAGCCGCGAGAACCGCTCGAAGACTCGCTCCTCCGCTCCGGGCGGGATGCCCGCGCCGTGATCGCGGACCGTCGTGACGAGGCGCGCCACTGGTTCGCCGCTACCATCCTCGAGGCGCACGGAGACCTCGATGGCGCCGTCGCCGCCGTACTTGAGCGCATTGTCGAGGAGCGCCCAGGCGACCTGCTCGACCCAGTCCCGGTCGGCGGCGGCCAGCCAGCCGGCCGTCTCGTCACGCAGGCGGAACGCGTGATCGGTGCGCCCCAGGCTCTCCCAGACGCGCTGCAGCAGCGGCCCGATCGGGAAGACGTCCACCTCGGGCCGTAGCGTGCCGGCCTCCAGCTTGGCCACGGTCAGCAGCTGCGCCACGAGGCGTGAGAGGCGGTCCGTCTGCTCCACGATGATGTCGAGGCGCCGGTCGTCGGTTTCTGCCGCCAGCTGGTCGGCGAAGGCGCGGATCGAGGTCAAAGGCGTCTGCAGGTTGTGGCTGACGCCGCGCAGGAAGTCGCTCTTGAGCTCGGAGAGGCTCTCGACGGCGGCGAAGAGCTCGGCGTTGCGGACGGCCACTGCCAGCTGGCTGCCGAAGAGTGCCGCGAGGTCGGCATCGGCCGCGCTCCAGTCGCGCGTCGGCACCTGCGTCGCGACCAGCGTCCCGATGCGCTCGCTGCCCAGCGTGAGGGGCACGCGAACCTCGTAGGCCTCACCCGGCACCTTCTCGGGTGGCTCGCCCAGCCCGTCTCCGGATGGGTCCAGCACCACCCGTGCACCGGTGAAGCCGAAGGCCTCCATGGCCGCCCGCTGCGCCGCCTCCACCAGTGGACCGAGCCCGTCCCTGGGCGACAGCTGGGCCACGGCGTGCAGCACGAGCCCCAGCGAGCGGTTGCGGGCGGTCAATGCATCGGCCAGGCGGTTGTGGCTCTCCGCCAGCCGGGCCAGCTCGTCATCGCCCTCGACCGGCATGCGCACCGCCAGGTCCCCCGCGTGGAGCCGCTCCAGCGTGGCCGTCAGCTCGCGTGCCGGCCGCACCAGGCTGCGCGCCAGGGCAAAGCTGAGGAAGGCTCCCAGGATGATCGCCGCCGCGAGGGCCCCGGCCAGCCCCGGGATGACCTGCGGGGCCGTGGGCGCGTCCTCGGCCAGGGCGACGATGCCCAGGCTGCGGGTGCCGTCAGCGACGACCTGGTAAGCCGCCACGGAGCCGCCGCCGCTGACGACGCGCGGCGGGTCGCCCGCTCGCAGGTTCTCTGGCGGCGGCGCTGCCCGTCGGTCCGGGTCGCTGGTGGCCACGACCGTCCCGTCCAGCCGGAAGAGGGTCACGCGGCGAGCCGTCAGCTCGGCCAGGGGCGCCGCGGCAGCCGGGTTCACGCCGACCGACACCGTCTGCCGCGCGGCGAGCCGGGTCAGCGCCGCCAGGTCGTCGGCCTGACGCTGCCCGAGCGCCAGGCTGGCCTGGAATAGGACGATCAGCCCGAAGAGCGCCAGCGGGACGACCGCCACGACGGCCAACGCGGCCAGGATGCGGGCACGGAGCGGGAGCGAGCGCACGGCCCGCTCAGCCGGACGCGGTGGAGGCCACGCGATTCAGCCGGTAGCCGATCCCCCGCACGGTCTCGAGGTAGGTCGGATGGTCCGGGTCGGGCTCGATCTTGCGGCGCAGGCGGCGCATGGTGACCCAGACATAGGACGGGTCGGGCGCCTCGGTCTCCGACCAGCCGCGCATCAGCAGCGTGTCGGTGGTGACGACCTGGCCGAGGTTGGCCGCCAGCGCGTAGAGCAGGCGCGACTCGACAGGTGTCAGGCGCGCTTCGACGCCGCCCACCACCGCCCGGCGCCGGTGCAGGTCGAGCGTCAGGTCCGGTCCCAGCTCGAGTGTGGCCGAGGGCAGGTGGTCGCCCACCCGGCGCAGGACGCGGTTGATGCGAGCGCGCAGCTCCGGATAGTGGAAGGGCTTGGTGATGTAGTCCTCGGCGACCTCCTCGAGCGCCTCGGCCTTGGAGTCGCCGGCGTCCACCGCGGAGAGGACGATGATGGGCAGGTCGGCGCGGGCCTTCACGGCCCGGGCGAGGGTGATGCCGTCCATGCGCGGCATCATCATGTCCACTACCAGAAGGTCGGGCCAGCCGGCCTCGAGGCGGCGCAGCGCCTCCTGGCCGTCTCGGGCGGTGGTCACGCGGAAGCCGTCCGAGCGCAGCCGCTCGCCGAGGAAGACGAGCAGGTTCGGGTCGTCGTCGACGAGCAGGATCCGCAGCGGGCCCGGGACGAAGCTCACGCAGCCGAGGATAGCAGCGGCCTGAGTGGCCACGGCTGCCGCCAGCGGCCCGCCCGCCGCCTTCGGTCGCGGGCTGCACCCGCCGCCAGCCACGTCGCGCGCCCGACCCGGCACCTCCCGCGCACGCCACGGCGCGCCAGCTACACCGCGGCGGCCAGCGGCTCCATCAGCGCACGCTCGGCGAGGCCCAGGGGCAGCGCGCCGCTGCCTGCCAGGCGGTCGTGGAAGTCGCGCAGCACGGCCGCGTCCACCTGCGTGGCGGGCGTATCCCCGGCGCCGCGGGCAGCCAGGAAGCGGTCACGGATGCGCAGGATCTCGAGGCACCCGGTGAGGTAGGAGGAGGCCTGCGTGGGCCACCAGCAGTAGCGGCCCACCTCCGCCCTGGCGGTCGGCTCGGGCAGGGCCGTCTTCTCGACCATGAAGCGGACGGCCTCGTCGTAGCTCATCTCGCCCAGGTGGAGGCTCGTGTCGACCACGATGCGCGCCGCCCGGAAGATGGTCGCGTTGAGGTGGTAGAGCTCGTGCAGCGGCTCCTCGAAGAAGCCGCGCTCGCGCATCACGCGCTCGGCGTACAACGCCCAGCCCTCGCTGAAGTAGGAGGTGCCGTAGGCACGCCGCACGCGGGAGGGGTTGGCCTTCATCGAGACCAGGTGCCAGTGGTGGCCCGGGTATGCCTCGTGCACGGCGGTCGTGGGGATGCCGCCGTGGCTGTTGGCCGCCAGCCGCTGCTGGACCTCCTCCTCGGGCGTGCCGTCGGGCGCGAAGGGCACGAAGAAGTGGCCGGTCATGCCGGCCGAGTACATGGGCGGCGCGATGTACGAGGCGACGCCGATGACGGGCCGCTGGAAGACCGGCGACGGCTCCACCAGGCAGCGCTCGCCCGGCGGCAGGCTCGCCAGACCCGTCTGCTCGAGGAAGGCGCGCGCCCGAGCCGTCCAATCCTCGTAGGCCTGGCGCATCGCCTCCTCGGTCGGCGGATGGTCCTGGTCGGCCTCTTCGAGCAGCTGGACCCAGTCCTCGCTGCCCGAGATGTCGCGCGCCAGCGCCCGCATCTCCGCGTCGAGGCGCTCGTACTCCGTCCGCCCGCGCTCGCGCAGGCTGCGCGCGTCGTCGGCCAGCATCTCCCGCTCCTGCAGCAGCCGCGAGTACCGCTCCTCGCCGAACTGCCAGCTGCCGGAGGCGCGCTCGGCGAGGGTGTCGAGGTGGGCGACCCAGGCCTCGAGCGCCGCCGCCGCCGACTCCCCAGCGCGCTGGAGGCGCTCACGCCCCTCGCCCTCGCTCACCTCGGCCGGCAGCAGCTCACGCAGGTAGCGCACGCCGCCGCGCGCGGCGGCCGCACCGCGGCCGACGATGAGCGCGTGCGCCAGCGCCGGCTCGAGGTTGGCCCGGCCCTGCTCGAGCGCCCGCGGGATCTGCTCCATACGCGCCACGGCCGCATCGATCAGCTCGGGCTCCGGGCGCAGGCGGTGCAGGAAGAGGCGGTAGATGCCGTCCAGGGCGGGTCCGGAGTAGACGAGCGGATCGCGCCGCCAGGCCCGCCAGTCGGCGGCGATCTCGCGCCCGCGCAGGTTGGCCAGCAGCAGCTCGCGGTCGATGCGCTCGTCGTGCGTCAGATCGGCCTCGGGCAGCGCCTCGAAGCGGCCTCGCCACTCCGTGACCTCGATGTCGCGCTGCTCGAAGGTCTCGGCCGAGAGGTCGTCGAGGCGCTCGTCGTACTCGGTCAGGCCGAGGCCGCTGGCACGCACCGGGCTGAGTTCCCACTCGCGCCGCAGGAACGCCTCGGCGAGGCTGCTGAAGTCGGACATCGGTTCCTCCTCGGCTGCTGCGCGCCCTGCCTCAGGGCGCCTTGGGCTCGGCATAGCGGCAGCGCGGTCGGACCGCGCAGCGGCCACAGGCGGGGCGCAGGGCGTGGCACGTGCGCCGTCCATGGGTGATGAGGTTGACGTGCGCCTCGTAGACCTGGTGAGGCTCGAGCAACGCCAGGAAGTGGTCGTGCGCCTCGGTCGCGGTGGCCTTGGGCGGCAGCAGGCCGATCCGCTTCGAGACGCGCTCGACGTGCCGGTCGACGGGCATGAGCGGCGTGCCGAAGCAGAAGAGGAGGACCACGGCGGCCGTCTTGCGGCCGATGCCCGGCACCGCGGTCAGGAAGGCCTCGGCCTCCCTCGCCGGGAGCGCGCCGAGCGACTCGAGCGAGTAGTCGCCGCGCGCCTCGCGCAGGGCACGCAGCGCGGCCTGGATGCGCGGTGCCTTCTGCGGCGCCAGGCCGCCCGGTCGGATGGTCTCGACGAGCTCGGGCAGCGGCGCCGCCTCGACCTCGGCCCAGTCAGGCGGCGCGCCCGGGCGCAGCCCGGCGCCGCCCCAGCCGGGCGGTGGCTCGGACGTCGGCTCGGCCGAGGGGCTCGCGACCGGCATCGTGGCGGCGTCCGCCGACTCCGTCGCTGCGGCCGACTGCGTCGCGGTGGCCTCGGCCGACCCCGACATGGCGATGGCCTCGGCCGACCCCGACATCCCGATGGCCTCGGCCGACCGGCTGGGATAGCGGGCGCGCAGCGCCTCGAAGGCGCGCTCGGCGTTCGTATCGGCGCTGTTCTGCGAGAGGATGGTCAGGATCAGCTCGCTGGTCGGGTCGTTGCGCCGGCGCCAGGTCGGCCGGCCGTACATCGTGGCCAGCGCCTCGAGCGTGAAATCGACCAGGCCCGGCCGGCGACGCGCCAGGGAGCGCGCCCAAGCGGCCGACGGGTCAGCGTGCCGGCGTCGCCGGCGTGCCGGTCGCTGCACGCCCGTTGCGGCACGGCGCGCGCCGCCGCGGGCGGTGCGTGGCACGGTAGCGGCCGCCGTCACGGCCGAGCGGACAGCATGCCGGCGCCCAGGCTGACGAGCCTCGCGGCGCGCTCGGCGGCACGGCGCAGCGGCGGCGCCCCGGCCGCCATCGCCTCTTCCACGCTCATGGGCGCTTCGGCCACGGGCACCACCAGCACGCCGAACTCGGCCAGGGCCGCGATGCCCTCGGGCGTCACGCCGCCCCCGAAAGCGAGGCATGCACGGCCGGCCGCCGCGGCTCGGCGAGCCACGCCGAGGGCGGTCTTGCCGTAGGCGGTCTGCGCATCGACGCGGCCCTCACCGGTGACGACGATGTCGGCGTCGGCGAGCCGCTCCCCGAAGCCGGTCAGCTCCATGACCACCTCGATGCCGGGCCGGATCTCCAGCGCCGCGAAGCGGTCGGCGATGGCCAGCAGGCCCGCGGTGGTGCCGCCCGCGGCGCCCGCGCCGGCGACCTCGCGCACATCCTTCCCGGTGGCCGCCTCCAGGCGATCCGCGTAGCGTGCCAGGGCCGCGTCGAGCTGCGCCACCTGGGCCTCGTTGGCGCCCTTCTGCGGGCCATATGTGGCCGCTGCGCCGCGCTCGCCCAGGAGCGGATTGGTCACGTCCGAGGCGACCGTCAGGTGCACCTCCGCCAGGGTCGGCGAAAGGCCTGACAGGTCGACCCGTGCGAGCTGCGCCAGCGCGGCGCCGCCCGGTGGTAGCTCGCTCCCGTCGGCGTCCAGGAAGCGCGCTCCGAGCGCGCGCAGGAGGCCGCTGCCGCCGTCGGTCGTGGCGCTGCCGCCCAGGCCCAGGACCAGCTCCCGAATGCCCAGCCCGATGGCCGCGGCGAGGACCTGGCCAGTGCCGAAGGTCGAGGCCGCCATGGCGTCGCGCTCGGCCGGATCCAGGCGCGAGAGCCCGGACGCCTCGGCCAGCTCCACCAGCCCACGCCTCCCATCGCGCAGGAAGCGGGCCGAGACCGGCCGCCCGAGCGGATCCTGGGCGTGGGCGGGCAGGAGCGACCAGCCGCCCGCGGCGAGCACGGCCTCGAGGGTGCCCTCGCCGCCGTCCGAAAGCGGGCTGAGCCGGACCCGATCGCCCGGGCGAGCCCGGCTCCAGCCGTCAGCCAGGGCCTGCGCGACCTCGACCGAGCTGAGCGAGCCCTTGAACGAATCGGGCGCGACGAGGAGCGTCAGCGGGCGCGGGTCGGTCGCTTCGCGCGCCGGCACGCTAGCCGCGGGTCGCTCCGCCGGCCGTGGCACCGACGGGCGCCGTGGCCCCTGCAACGGCCTCTGCCTCGCGCTCGGCGAGGCGGCGGCGCTCCTGGTACTCGGGCAGGCGGATCATCGGCGGCCGCTCCTGGTCGGCCAGCTCGATGACCTCGAGCGACAACCGGTTCGGACTCGAGCGCGGCAGCTTCATGCTCGAGCCGATCTCGGCGAAGAGACGCGCCTTCTTGCGCTCCTCGAGGCGCTTCATGATCGCCTGGAGGATGACGAAGCTCATGCGCGAGAGGCCTTCGAGCTCCTGGTTGCGGTGGATGCGGATCTCCAGGTCGACCTGGCCGAGGCCCTCCAGGCCGAGGCGCTCGGCGAGGTCGATGAGGTGGCCGATCTCGACCGCGTAGCCCGTGAAGAAGGGGATCTGCTCGAGGTGGCTACGCCGCCCGGCGTACTCGCCCGAGAGCGGCTGGATGAAGCCCGACAGCTCCGGGAAGAAGAGGTTGATCAGCGGCCGGGCGACCAGCTCCGTGACGCGCCCGCCGCCGCCCTCCTTGAAGCTGCCGTCCTGCACGATGGGCCGCTGGTAGTAGGCCTTGACGTAGCCGATGCGCGGCTCGGCCAGAAGCGGCCCGATGGTGCCGTAGATGAAGCGCGGGTGCCAGTCGCGGATGTCCGTGTCGGACCAGGCGACGATGTCGCCGCTCGTCTCGTAGAGGCTCTTCCAGAGCGCCTCGCCCTTGCCGCGGAAGCTGCCGTAGCGGCTCAGCACGTCCTTGTGCGCCACGACGCGCGCGCCCTCGTTCTCGGCGATGCGGCAGGTCTCGTCTTCGGACTCCGAATCGATCACCAGCAGTTCGTCCACGAGCGGCGCGCGCTGCATCAGCTCGCGCCGGACGGCGCGCACGATGGGCCCGATGGTCTCGGCCTCGTTGAGCGTGGGCAGCACGACGCTGACCGTGGTCCCCTGCTTCTCCTTGAGCGCCACCAGCCGGGCCAGGTCGGCGAACTCCTGGTGATGGAAGTTCGACTCGGCGAACCAGCGGTCGACCCGGGCCGGCACGCTGCGCGCTTCGAGCGCCGCCCGCTCGGCGGCCTCGAGGGTCTCGGCCTGCTCGGCGCGCTTCTCGAAGGTGACGCGGCTCAGGGCCTCCTTGGTCTTGACCACGATGACCGTCGGCCGTGCGTGCTGGGCGATGGTCTCGGGCAGCGCGCCGAAGAGCGCCCCGTCCGTGCTGCCCGCGGCGGCCACCGACTCGACCGTGGCGCCCATCACCACCAGGTCGGCTGACTCTGCCTCGCGCAGGATGGCCTGGCCGACGTTGGCGCCCTCCACCAGGAGAGGCGCGGCGCGGCCATGCGTGTGCTGCTTGGCGAAGCCCTGCAGGGCGCGTTCGGCCTGGGCTCGCACCGTGGCATCGATGTCGGGTTGGACCACGTGCAGTACCTGCACGCCGGCATCCAGCGAGCGCCCCAGGGCGTCGGCGAAGCGGAGCGCCAGCTCGGCGTGAGGACCACCGCGCACGGGGGCCAGGATGCGCCGCACCTCGCCCACGCCGCGCTGCTTGATGACGGCGATGTCGCAGGGGGCGTCGCGCACGACCTCGTCGATGGTCGGGCTGAAGACGGCCTCGCCCTTGCGTCCGCCCGGGCGGCCGCCCCAGCCGAAGATGACGAGGTCGGCCTCCTCCTCGCCGGCGGCCTCGATGATGCCCTCCGCCGCGCGGCGCCCGATGCGCACCTTGGTCGTGATCTCGACGCCCTCGGGCGCGAACTCCAGCACGCGCTGCAGCAGGCGACGCGCCTGGCGCGCCCTGGTGGCGCCTTCCGAGAGCGGCATCCCCTCGGGCACCTCGACGATGCCGAGCGCGGTGAGCGTGCCCCCGTGGGCCATCAGAGCGGCGCCGATGCGCACCAGGTCGGCTGCCGTGCGCGGATTGGCCAGCGGCAGCAGGATTCGCGCCGGGAGTCCGTTCCGCTCGCTCACGAACCCGACCCTCGGGCGGTACGCCCTGCCTTCGTGGCCGTGCGCGTGGCCGCCGCGCGTGTGGTCGCTCGCGCCGTGCCCCGGGCGGCGCGGCCGTTGCCGCTCGTGGGCCGCGGCCTGTCATCTGTCTCCAGTCGCCGCCAGCGCTCGACGAGATACGGCTTGGCCAGCTCGAAGGCGCGCGCCTGTCGTTCGACGAAGGCCTCGGCCTGCTCGGTGGTCAGCTCGCGCGTCTCCAGGATGAGGCTGCCCACCCGGCCGAAGTAGCAGGGCACCAGCATCGCCACCAGCTGCTCCACGCTGAGCAGCCGCGCGCGGTGCGCCAGCAGCACGTCGTAGACCAGGCGGGCCCAGGCCTCGTCCGGGAAGTGGAAGCCGCTCTGCTCGAGCGTCACCGGCGTGTCCGCCCGGATGGCCGCCTCGACCGCCTCGCCGGCCTCCACCGCGAGCGCCTCGACGACGCCGGCGGTCTCGGGAGCGAGAGCCGCGCGCCACTCGTCGCCCACGGTCAGGCGACCCTTGGAGAACTCCTCCAGGAGGCGCTGCGTGTTGACCTGCAGCGGTGGCGGGTCGATCACCCGCTCGAAGCCGTAGACGGGCACGTCGTGCGAACCGGTCACGTCGAGCCAGCGCGCGGCGTGGCGCTCGGTAAGCCGGATGATGGTGCCCACGACCTGGCTGAACATGGGCCCCAGGTCGGCGCCCGGGTCCTTGGGGTCGTGGATCTTGGCCCCGAGGCGGGTCTGGCAGACGGCGAAGCCGCCGGAGATGGCCGAGGTGGTCATCCAGATGTCGATGCCGAACTTGCTGATGTCCGGCGTCCAGTCCTCCTGCGCCAGGTAGTGCTCGATGAGGTCGCCGCTGACGCCGAAGTCGCCGCCGATGGGCTGCCGGATGCGCAGGCCGTAGAGCGAGCGGGTGAGCGGGTAGGTGACCGTGTTGGTGATGGTGCCGTCGTACTTGTAGCGGCTGTAGAGCGGGCTGACGAAGTCGAAGCCGCCCTTGAGGATGGGCCCGGCCAGGAGCTCGATCCACTCGGGCCCGATGGAGCGCAGGTCGGAGTCGACCACGACCAGCGCCTGCACCTCGAGTGCCCGCGCGATCTGGAAGATGGTGCGCAGGGCCGCGCCCTTGCCGCCGACGCCGTCGACCTCGGGGTAGGTGAGGCTGATGCGCTGCAGCTTGTTGATCGGCCGCACGAGCAGGATGCGCTCGACGTAGTCGGGCGGCTCGGTCTCCACGACCACGCGCTGGGTGCCGTCGGGCGAGCCCGCGTCGGCGTTGACGACCACCGGACGCAGGTCCGGGAAGTACTGGACCAGACCGGCCTGGGCGGCCCGCACGACGTAGCCGATCGTCGCGGCGTTCTTGAAACTCGGGATGCCGACCATGATGTCGGCCTTCCCGAGCCGCTCCACCTCGTCGCGAAGGGCGGAGGGCAGGGAGGGGTCGGGCATTGGCTTCACCTTACCAGCCGATGGCCGGACGCGTGACCGGGCGCGGCTCCTCGCCGAGTCGGAGCAGGCCCCTGGCCTCGGGCTGCGGCAGTGCCGCCGGCTCGATGTCGCGTGCGTAGACCACCAGCGCCCACCCGGCCGGCGGGTAGCCGGCCGCTCGCAGCCGCTCGGCGCCGCCGCCGAGCAGCAGCGGCGGATCGGGCTCCGGCAGGCGCACGCGCGGCTGCCGGCCGGCGGCGTGCTCGACCTGCTGCAGCAGGTCGATGAGCGGCCCGAGGCTGCCCGCCACGAGGGCGAGGTGGGGGCGGTCGTCGGCGGGCCAATCGATGATCGGCCGCAGGATGGCCAGCGCCCAATCGCTGCCGGACTGCACCGTCAGCACGTCACCGGCGGCGACGTGGCCGGCGAAGCGCGCCGGCGTCAGCGTCGCCAGAGCCCAGGCGCGGGCTTCGTAGAGGCCGTCGGCGGCCTGGAAGGTGGCCTCTGACTCCAGGCGGGCCCACCAGCCGGCGAGCTCGCCGGCATCCGCGCCGGGGTCGAGCACCAACCCCGCCGCGGCCAGGCGCATGCGTAGGGCGGGCATCACCTCGGGCGCCAGCGGCGGGCCCTCGTCCTCGTCGCGCCGGCCGTAGGATCGGCGGCCGGCCAGGCGCACGAAGCCGTGATGCTCGCCCAGTCGGTGCGAGCCGACGTTGTCCCGGCCCGTGAAGTAGCGCACCACGCGCGCGCCCTGGGCTGCCGCCCAGCGCAGCTCGGCCACCTGCAGGTGGGTCGCCACGGAGCGGCCGCGTACGCGGGGATCGACCCGGATGCCCTCCAGCCACGCCTCCCTTTCGGCGACCAGGGCCACGCGCGCCACGGCCACCGGTCGCTCCGGGTCGAGGGGCTCGCCCGCAGCGTCCACCGGCTCGCCGTCCGCAGCGGGGGTGGCCACCAGCAGCACCCCGTCGGGCGCGTCCAGCCAGGCCGGCCACGCCTCGGGGATGTAGTCCCAGCCGTCCCAGGTGCGCGAGGCGAAGGCGAGCACCGCGTCGCGGTCCTCGGCGCGGGCGCGGCGGACGACGATGGGCAGCGGCTGGCCTTTCCGCGAAGCCGCGCGCGCCGGCGCCGCCTCGCTCACAGGCCCGCCTTGCGCACGGAGCGGATGACGCGCCAGTCAGGGTTCAGCGTGTCGGGCCGATAGCGGGAGTTGGCCCCTTTGAGCACGATGCCCGGGATGCCGGTCGCCTTCCAGGTCGCCAGCCAGGGCGCGATGGGCGGACGGGTGAAGGGGGTCACGCGCACCAGGTCGCCGGGCACCACGACGGCCTCCAGCAGCCGTTTGCGCTCGAGCAGCGGCAGATCGAGCAGGACCCGCCCGTCGAGGCGCAACAGATCCACGGCCACGAAGGCCACCAGCCCCCCACGGTCGTGGCCGTCGACGGGCCGCACGTCCACCGTCGACGGGCGGGGCACGATCATCTGGAAGCGCGGGATATCCGGCACGCGCGCGACCGAGGCGCCCACGCCGCTGCGCGTCGCCTCGTCGGTCAGCACCCCGTCGATGACCGCATCGACGGCCGCGATCGCCCCCCGGAGCGCGGCGAAGGCGAGCGGCGCCCGATCGTCGGCGGTCTCGCCCTGCTCGTCGCGGAGGTGCAGCCAGCCCGGCTCGCCGCGCCACGTGCGCTCGCTGTCGAAGTGCGCCAGCACGCGCAGGCCGGTCCACTCGGGCTCGACGATCGGGTCCTGCACGACGCCGCCGCGGACTCGCTCGGGCATGGGGCGCTGGGGCCGCCAGGCCAGCGGGTCGTCGGGCGGCGGATCCTCGTCTCTGCCTCGGCCGAACATGGCGGCATCGTAGCCCTTCGGCCTTCCACTGCCGCGGGCGGGCCACTACCATCGGCGCGATGGCTGGCGTCCAGCACGGCCGTGCCCGGACCGCGGATGGAGGGCCGCTGCGGGTCCTGCGCGCGCTCACGCCGACCGGCCGGGCACGGGTGCCCCTGGCCTGGTCGCTCTACGACTTCGCCAACACCATCTTCAGCTACGCCGTCGTCTCCACCGCCATCGGCTTGTGGCTGACCGACCCGCTGCGGCTCGGCGCGGGGCCTGGACAGCTGGTGCAGGGCGTCGCCGTCGCCGTCAGCGTCGGCCTCAACGCGCTCGTCTCGCCCGTGCTCGGCGCCCTCAGCGACCGGGGCGGCCGGCGCCTGCCGTACCTGTTGGTCTTCACCGTCCTGTGCATCGTGCCCACGGCGCTCATCGGTCCCAGCCCGGCGTTGATCGGTGCGGCGCTCTTCACCCTGGCCAACTTCGCCTACCAGGCCGCGCTCATCTACTACGACGCGACGCTGCCGCTCGTGGCGCGCGTGGAGGCCCGCGGTCGGCTCTCGGGCATCGGCGTGGCCATCGGCTACCTGGGCACGATCTTCGTGGGCCTGCTGCTCTTCCTGGCCGACGTG
Organism: Candidatus Limnocylindrales bacterium; assembly: GCA_035699625.1. Classification (GTDB taxonomy): domain Bacteria; phylum Chloroflexota; class Limnocylindria; order Limnocylindrales; family CSP1-4; genus DASSPM01. The sequence continues at coordinate 22,293 of DASSPM010000122.1, forward strand.
CCCGTCGAGGGCATCTTCGTCATCACCGCGGTGCTCTTCGCGCTCTTCGCGGCGCCCATCTTCCTGGTCCTGCGCGAGCCCGACCGCGGGGCCGAGAGGCTGCGGCCGGCGGACGTGGCCAGCAGGCTGCGCCAACTGCCCCTCACCATCAGCCATGCCAGGGCCGTGCCCGGGCTGCTGCGCTTCCTCGTGGGGCGCTTCTTCTACAGCGACGCGGTCAACACCATCATCGTGGTCATGAGCGTCATCTCCGTACGCGCCATGGGCATGACGACACAGCAGTTCCTGCTCTTCTCGGTCGGGCTGACCGTGGTGGCCGTGGCCGCCAGTGTCGTCTGGGGCCGGTTGGTCGACCGCCTCGGGCCGAAGCGCACCCTGCTGCGCGTGCTCGCCTCGTGGGCGGTCGGGCTGGTCCTCGGGGCACTCGCGCTGAGCTTCTCGGGCACGCTGGCGGGCTCGGCCCTCTTCATCGTCGCCGGCGGCATCGTCGCCAGCGGCCTGGGCGGCGTGCAGGTCGCCGACCGGGTGCTCATGGTGCGCCTCTCGCCGCCGCCGCTGCTGGGCGAGTTCTTCGGCCTCTACGGCCTCGTCGGTAAGGGCTCGCAGGTCATCGGGCAGCTGGTCTACGGCGTGACCGTCTTCCTCTTCCTGGACGCCCTGGGCAACGGCGCCTACCAGCTGGCGGTGCTGACGCTGCTGGTGACGATGGCCATCGGCTACCGGCTCGTCAGCCGGGTCGAGGACGGCTGGCCCGGCGAGGCCCCGGGCGAGCAGGTGGCAGCGGTCGCGCCGCCGGAACGCCTGGCGCCTTCGACCGCGCCGCTCGAGCCGCGCGCCTGACGGGACTGCGGCGCGGTAGATGCGCCGAGGGCGCGGAAGATGCGCCGCGCGCGCTCGCGGACGGCCCGAGGGCCTCAGTCGCCGTAGCCCTCTGGGTGGGCCTGGCGCCAGGCCCAGGCGGAGCCGAGCATCTCCTCCAGCGAGCCGCGCCGCGGCGACCAGCCGAGCAGTGCCCGGGCACGGTCGATGGCCGCCAGCAGCACCGGTGGATCGCCCGCCCGGCGCGGGCCGACGACGTGCGGCACCGGGCGCCCCACGACCACCTCGGCCGCGGCCAGCACCTGGCGCACGCTGGCGCCGCTGCCCGAGCCGAGGTTGCAGACCTCGAGACCCGGGCCGCGATCGGCGGTGCGCTCGAGGGCGGCGAGATGCGCCTCGGCCAGATCCGCGACGTGGATGTAGTCGCGCACGGCGGTGCCGTCGGCCGTCGGGTAGTCGTCACCCATGACCGTCAGCGGCGGCCCGTCGAGGCAGGCGCGCAGGAGGTTGGGGATGAGGTGCGTCTCGGGGCTGTGGTCCTCCCCGCAGCGCTCGCTGGCGCCGGCGGCGTTGAAGTAGCGCAGCGCGACGGCGTGCAGCCCGTGCGCCCGGCCGTACCACTCGAGGGCACCCTCGAAGCTGCGCTTCGTCTCGCCGTACGGACTGATCGGGCGGAGCGGGTCGTCCTCATCGATGGGCGTCCGGCCCGGCGTGCCGTAGACAGCGGCGGTCGAGCTGAAGACGAGCCGCTCCACGCCTGCCTCGCGCATCGCCTCGAGGAGGGCCACGCCGCCGATGACGTTCTCGCGGTAGTAGAGGGCCGGGTCCTGCATCGACTCGGGCACCAGCGAGCGGGCGGCGCAGTGGAGCACGGCCTCGATGCGCCGCTGGCGCAGCAGCTCCGCCACACCCACCTGGTCGCCGGCGGAGCCGATGACGAGCTCGACGCCCGGCGGGACGGCAGCGCGGTGGCCCGTGACGAGCGTGTCGAGCACGGTCACCGTGTGGCCCGCCTCGACCAGCCGCTCGACCGAGACGCTGCCGACGTAGCCGGCGCCGCCGGTCACCAGGACGCGCATCAGCGGCCCCGCCCGAGGAGACGGTCGAGGAGGCCGCGTCGGCGCGGCGACCCGTCCGGCGGACGCGACGCACCCGGCCCCGAAGGCGAGGGCCCCGACCCACCGGCCTCCGTGTCCGCCGCACCCGCGCGCTGCCGTGCCCGCGGCCCCTCGACGCCGGGATCGAAGCCGTAGACGGCGCGCGGCACCGCCGGCTCGGGCCGCCCGGCGCTGCGGGCGCGCGCCTCCTGCTCGCTGGCCGCCTCCGCCCTGGCGGCAGCCCGCAGCGCGTGGCGCGGCCGCTCGACCGGCTCGCCGCGGGCGGCCAGCACCTCTGCCAGGCGTGTCTCCATGCGGGCTGCCGCGGCGTTCTCCGGGTCGATCTCGAGCGCGCGCAGCGAGAGCGCGTACGCCCCGTGGTCGTCGCCGCGCTCGACCGCCACGCGCGCCAGGCCGACCATGGCGATGGCGTTCTGCGGGTCGTGCTCGGCGACCTGGCGGAAGAGGCGCTCGGCCTCGTCGAGGAGGCCCATGTTGAGCGTCCGCTCGGCCTGCAGCAGCGGCTCGATCACGTCAGCTCCTCACCCGGCATGACCGCCCCGACGGCGCCGCCCGCCCCGCGCCGGTGCCACTCGCGCGCGTCGGCCAGCAGGCGCCTGCGCTCGTTGCGGGCCGGGTCGGCCACGACCGAGTCGAGCAGGCGCGAGAGGAGCGCCCCGACCTGCGGCCCGGGCGGCAGCCCCAGCGTCGCCATCAGGTCCTCGCCGTCGACGGCCAGGTCGGACAGGCTGAGCGGGCTGCCGACCTCGAGCTCCTGGCGGACGCGTCGCTCGAGCTCGTCCTGGTCGCCGGACTCTGCAGGCCGGCCGGAGCCGATGCTGTCGGCTCGCCGCAGGCGGAAGAGGTCGTCGAGGTGGTCGGGCCCGACCTTGCGCATGAAGCGGCGGACGGCGGCATCCGACCAGGCCGGCTCGTAGCGGTACATGTGCAGCGCGACCAGCCGGGTGACGCGCTCCACCACGGCGTTGGGCACGCGCAGGCGGCCCAGGATCTCGCCGGTCAACGCAGCGCCAACGTCCTCGTGGCCGATGAAGTGTCCTTCGGCCAGCGTCGCCGGCTTGCCAACGTCGTGCAGGAACGCCGCCAGGGCGAGCGTGGTGTCGCCCGGAACGAGGCGCGCCGCGGCATCGACGGTGGCCAGCGTGTGCGCCCAGAGGTCCATCCCGGGCGCCTTGTCCTGGGGCACGCCGCGTTGCGCCGCCAGCTCCGGCAGCAGATGGTCGAGCAGGCCCGTCTCGTCGAGCAGCCGCAGGCCGATGGAGGGCCTCTCCGCACCGAGCAGCTTGAGCAGCTCGTCGCGCACCCGCTCGGCCGACAGGTGCCCGACCAGCGCGGCGGAGGCCTCGATGGCCGCCCGCGTGGCCGGCTCGATGGTGAAGTCGAGCTGGGCCGCGAAGCGGACGGCACGCAGCAGCCGGAGGGCATCCTCGTCGAAACGCGCGGCCGGGTCGCCCACGGCGCGGATGCTCCGGGCCTCCAGGTCGCGCAGGCCGCCCGTCGGGTCGAGCCAGCCGGGCTGGGCGGGCGCTGCGCCGGGCCGGTCGCCGGGGCGGCCCCAGGCGAGCGCGTTGACGGTGAAGTCGCGGCGGGCGAGGTCCTGGGTCACGTCGCCGGTGAAGGTCACGCGGTCCGGTCGCCGGTGGTCCCGGTAGCGGTGGTCGCGCCGGAAGGTGGTGATCTCCACCGGCCGACGGTCGCTGCGGTCCGCCGGCACGCGCACCGTGCCGAAGCGGTTGTCGCTCGCCGAGCCCGGGAAGCGCTCTTGCACCACGTCGGCGGGCGCATCCGTGGCCACGTCCCAGTCCGGCGCCTCACGGCCCAGCAGGCCGTCCCGCAGCGCGCCGCCGACCACGTAGGCGGCGTGGCCGGCCGACCAGAGCCGACCCAGGATCATCTCCACGTGTGCGGGGATGGCCGGCGCGCGCAGCCCCGCCGGGTCCGCTGCCACGGGCGGCTGCTCAGTTGCGGCCGACGAAGAGATAGTCGCGCCAGGCGTCGTTGCGCGGGTCGGCCAGGTACGGCGTGAAGAGCGTGTAGAGGTCGCACCGGGGCTCGAAGGGCGGGCGCAGCAGGCGCAGCCGGGCCTCCTCGAGGGTCTTGCCGCCCTTGCGGTGGTTGCACGCCTTGCAGGCCGTGACCAGGTTGTCCCAGGTGTGGCCGCCACCGCGGTGGCGCGGCACGACGTGGTCGAGGGTCAGGTCGTGGGTCTGGCGGCCGCAGTACTGGCAGGTGTGCCGGTCGCGCGTGAAGACCTCCCGTCGCGACAACTTCACCCGCGGCCGGGGCCGCTTGACCATGTACTGGAGGCGGATGACGCTGGGCGCCCGCAGCACCTCGCGGGGCGTGCGGATCTCCGTGTGGTCGTACTGGATCACCTCCGCCTTCTCCCCGAAGACGAGCCGGAACGCGCGACGCAGGTCGCACACGTTGAGCGGCTCGTAGTTCGAGTTGAGCAGGAGGACGACGCTATCCATGCTCCGGTCCAGATGACGGGATGGCGCGATGGTAGCAGTGTCGCGTGCTGGGCTCGTGCGTGGCGGGCGGCCTCAGGAGCGCGCCACGGGCCTCCCCGTCGCAGCGTCCCAGCCGCCCGCCTGGCCGACCTTGGTGGCCAGCGGCCGGCCCAGCGCGGCGCTCACCGCGCGTGCCGCCTGTAGCACGCCGGCGAGGCTGACGCCGTGCGCGATGCCCATGCCGTCGAGGAGGTAGACCAGGTCCTCGGTGGCCAGGTTGCCGGCCGCGCCCGGGGCGTAGGGACAGCCACCGGTGCCCCCGGCGGCCGAGTCGAAGCAGGCCACGCCGTCCTCCAGGCCGGCCACAACGTTGGCCAGCGCCGTGCCGCGCGTGTCGTGGAAGTGGTAGGCGAGTCCATCGAGGGGGATGCCCGACTCGAGCGCCAGGCCGGTCAGCTCGCGCACCTGGGACGGCACGCCGACGCCGATGGTGTCGCCGAAGCAGATCTCCTGCGCCCCGAGCTCGAGCAGCCGCAGCGCGACCTCCACCGCGCGGGCCGGCTCGACCCGACCGGTGTACGGGCAACCGAAGGCGGTCGAGACATAGGCCCGCCGCCACCAACCGAGCTCGGCGGCACGGGCCAGCACGGGCGCGAAGGCCGCCAGGGACGCGGCCACGCTCATGCCGATGTTGCGCTCGGTGAAGGCGTCCGAGGCCGCGGTGAAGACGGCGATGGCATCCACGCCGGCGGCCTCGGCGCGCTCGAGACCGCGCACGTTGGGCACCAGCACCGGGTAGCGCACGCCGTCGACTCGCGGCAGGCGGCGCATCAGCTCGTCGGCGTCGGCCAGCTGCGGGATGGCCCTGGGGCTGACGAAGCTGGTGGCCTCGATCTCGCGCAGGCCTGCGTCAGCCAGCAGGCGCAGATATTCGAGCTTGGTCTCCAGCGCCACCGGCGTCGACTCGTTCTGGAGGCCGTCGCGCGGCCCGACCTCGTAGATGCGCACGCGCGCGGGGAGCGGCATGGCCGGAGTCTACGCCGCGCGCTCGCTCAGGCCAGCTCGACCAGCGGCTCGCCTTTCTGCACTGGCTGGCCGGGTCTGACCAGCACGCGCGCCACCCGGGCGTCGGCGGGGGCGGGCACGTTGTTCTCCATCTTCATCGCCTCGAGCACCACCAGCGTTTGGGTCGCCTCGACGGCCTGACCCGCCTCGACCCGCACGGCGAGCACCACGCCGGGCATCGGCGCGCGGACGGTGTCACTGCCGCCGGCCGCGCCAGCGGCGTGGGCCACGGCGGACTCGACGGTCGGCGGCGGCGCCAGGGCCACCCGGACCGCCCGGCCATCGAGGTCGAGGACGACCGCGCCGTCCCCGGCCCGTGCCCACCGACCCTCCGCGGGCGCCTCGGGCGGGACGGCGACGCTGCGCTCCTCCTCGCCGATGCGGAGGCGCAGCCGCGGGGGCGCGTTGAGCCGGAAGCCGGGCCGCGCCCCATCCATTGCCAGGGCCGTCAGCAGCGCCGTCGCGCCGGCCTTCCAGGCCGCCTCGGGCACCGGTGCCGGGTCGGGATGCCAGCGCACGGCGATGGTGTCGGTGCGCGCGTCGCCGGCGCGGATCTCGGGCACCTCCAGCAGCGCGCGCAGGAAGCCGCGGTTGGTGGTCACGCCGAGCAGCCGGGTGGCCTCCAGGGCGGCCGCCAGGCGGTCCAGCGCGCTCGCGCGGTCGGTGCCGTGGGCGATCAGCTTGGCCAGCAGCGGGTCGTAGCGCGTGCCGACCTCGTCGCCGGGGCCGACCCCCGCGTCGACGCGCAGCCCCTCGCCGCCGGGCCAGGCGACCTCGACCACGCGCCCGGTCGCGGGCAGGAAGCCCGACCAGGGATCCTCCGCGTACAGGCGCGCCTCCACGGCATGGCCGCGCAGCGCGACGTCCGCCTGGGAGATGTCGAGCGGTTCGCCCCGCGCCACGCGCAGCTGCTGCTCGACCAGGTCCAGGCCGGTCACGGCCTCCGTCACCGGGTGTTCCACCTGGAGGCGCGCGTTGAGCTCCAGGAAGAAGAAGCTGCCCGCATCGTCGAGTAGGAACTCGGCCGTGCCCGCGCCCACATAGCCCGCCTCGCGCGCCAGCCGCAGCGCCGCCTCGCCGAGGGCCTCGCGCAGCGCCGGCGCGACGCCCGGTGCGGGCGCCTCCTCGATCACCTTCTGGTGGCGCCGCTGGAGGGAGCAGTCACGCTCACCGAGGTGGATGCCGTGGCCGTGGGCGTCGAGCAGCAGCTGCACCTCCACGTGCCGCGGCCGGTCGAGGTAGCGCTCGATGACCAGCCGGTCGTCGCCGAAGGCTGCGCCGGCCTCGCGCCGCGCCCGCGCCAGCGCCTCGGCCAGGTCGCCTGCCGCGCGCACCACGTGCATCCCCTTGCCGCCGCCGCCGGCGCTCGGCTTGAGCAGCAGCGGGTAGCCGACGCGCGCCGCCTCGCGCCGCAAGACCGCGTCGGATTGGCCGCGGCCCTCGTACCCCGGCAGGGTCGGCACTCCCAGGCGCGCGGCCAGCCGGCGGGCGGCCGCCTTGTCGCCCAGCGCGCGCGTCGCCTCCGGCGGGGGCCCGACCCAGGCCAGGCCGGCGGCCAGCACCG
>DASSPM010000123.1:0-4547 GCA_035699625.1 Candidatus Limnocylindrales bacterium
CCCATCAGCTCGACCGCCGAGAGGTCGCTGGGCGCGAAGGCCGGCTCCGGCATCTCCGGCCCGTCGAGCCCGCTGGCGCCGTGCACGTAGTTGCCCAGCTCGGCGCCGCCCGCCAGCGCGTGGCTCGCCCCCCGCGCCACGGGCACGTCCGTGGCCCCCGCCAGGGTCAGGACGCGCAACGCGTTTCGCGTCGCGTCCTCCACCGAACAGTTGCCGAAGGTGGTCGTCACCGCGCGCAGGTCGATGCGCGGCGAGGCCACCGCGAGCAGCAGCGCGATCGCGTCGTCGTGGCCCGGGTCGCAGTCGAGCACGATCGGCAGCGGCCGCCCAACGATCGGCAGCGGGCCCTCGCGGCCGGGCCGCACGGACTCGTCAGCCACTCAGATCTCCCGGCGCAGCCAGCGCACCATGGCCGCCATCAGCGGCCCGAAGCCGTCCCAGGCGGAGAACTCGACCGGGCACCAGTGCGGACCGATGTCGCTCGTCCAGACCAGCGAGCGGCCCGCGCCGACCTCGGCCGTGGCGATGAGCACGTCCTCGCCGACCGTGGCCACCACCTCCGCCTCGGATCGGGCGGTGACCCGGTTGTAGCCGAGGAGCGGCGGCGCCGCCGAGCGCCAGGCCTGGCCGACGGGATGCTCGGGCCGAAGCAGGGCGGGCACGGCACCCTCGGGCGCCTCCACCCGGTCGTCGTGGTCGGCGATCTGCACGGGCAGCACCTCGGCCAACGGCGTGCGCGCGAAGTTCGCGCGCGCCTGGAAGCCCTGGAAGCTCATGTAGCCGCCGGCCATCAGCAGGCCGCCGCCGCCGCGCACCCAGTCGGCGAGCAGCTTGAGTCGGTTGACGCGCGAGCGCCCGTGGATCCAGACGTCCTGCGGCAGCAGGAACGAGTTGGCGCCGATGTCCGAGAGGATGACCACGTCGTAGGCGCCCAGGGCCTGGAGGTCGGCCGGGAACCGGTCCGGCACGTCGTGCGCGTAGAGCTGCTCGACTTCGATGCCCTCGTCGGCGAGCGCGGCGATGTAGCCGTCGGCGCCGGTGTGGAAGGTCACGCTGGTGAAGCTGTCGAAGCCCTTGTAGTGCGTCGCCTGCGAGATCCACGACTCGCCGGCCAGGAGGACGCGGCCCATCACTCTCCCTCCGCTGTCTCGAAGAGCGCCCGTGGATTGGCCACCAGGAGTCGCTCCAGGTCGTCGACGTCGAGGCCGTGCCGCTCGAGGCGCGGCACGAAGTACTGCAGCAGGTGGCCGTAGCCAGGCCCGCCGTAGCTGCGCAGCAAGCTCTTCAGGAAGACGTCCGACGAGAGCAGCAGGCGGTGCCCGAGGCCCTCGCGCACGAGCGCCGCGATGGTGCGCGCATCCTCCTCGTCGGAGGTGCACTGCACGCCCTGGTCGGCGTAGTAGAGCTCCGCGCCGATCATGTCGTACTGGACCCAGGCGCCGCGGGCGATGAGCCGCCGCTGGTACTCGCGGTCTGGACCGGACGGGTTCATGTGGCAGAGCACGACCGAGCGGGGGTCCACGCCCTGCGCCTCGACCACGTCGAGCACCTCGTCGCCGAGGCGGAACCAGCCCGGCAGGTGGACCTGCATGGGCAGCCCCGTCTGCCGCTGCGCCAGGCAGGCCGCCACGAGGCTCTTGCGCTCGGCGGCCGTGAACGAGGAGCTCACGCCGATCTCGCCGATGATGCCCGGACGGACGCCGTCTTCGCCCTCGCGGATGTCGGTCACGATCAGCTCCGCCAGCGCCTCGGCAGTGCTGGTGGCCACGAACGGTGGCTGCGCCGCCTCGAGGTAGAAGCCGGTGCCAGCGACGATCTTGACGCCGGTCCGCTCGCTCACCAGGCGCAGGCCGGCCAGGTCGCGGCCCAGGCCCAGCCCGGTCGTCTCGACGATGGTCCGGCCGCCCAGCGCCGCGAAGCGGCCCACCTCGTCGACCGCCAGCTCCACGTCGTCGAGGCGGCAGTTGTCGAGGTTGCCGAAGGGATCGTGCCGCAGGTCCCAGACGTCCTCGATACCGACCTTCTTGTGGGCGAACGCGTCGGGGTCGAGGCCGATCGAGGAGGTCGGATGCCACCAGCTGGTGACGTCGTTGAGGATGTGCTCGTGGCTGAGGCAGGCCCCGAGGTCCGCAGCGCGGACCGGGCCGGTCACGGTCATGACCGTGGTCATCGCCGCCGGCCGAAGGTCATCGCTGCCGGCCGACGATGCGGCCGAAGAGCTTGCTGTTCAGGAAGATGGCCACGACCAGGATGATGCCCTGCGTGATGGGCACCCAGTAGACGTCGAAGTGGAGCAGCACCAGGCCGTTCGAGATGATGCCCAGGGTGAGCGCCCCGAGGACCGTGCCCAGGATGGAGCCGCGACCGCCCAGCAGGCTGGTGCCGCCGAGCACGACGGCGGTGATCACCTCGAGCTCGAAGCCGGTGCCCGAGTTGGACGAGCCGCTGGCCAGGCGGGCCGCGACCATCACCCCGGCCAGGGCGGAGAAGACGCCCGTGGCCACGAACGTCCAGAGCCGGACCCGCCGGATGTCCACGCCGGCGCGGCGCAGCGACTCGGCGTTCGAGCCGACCGCCACCACGTAGCGCCCGAAGCGCGTCTGCGAGAAGACGTACCAGCCCGCCGCGGCGACGACGATGGCGATCCAGGTGGAGGTGTAGATGCCCAGGAACTGGCCCTGCCCGATGGCCAGGAGCCAGTCGACCCGGATGGGCGTGCTGTAGCCCTGTGTGATGAGCAGCGCCACGCCGCGCACCGCCGTCAGCGCGGCCAGCGTGACGATGAAGGACTGCAGCCGGCTGTAGGCCGTCAGGTAGCCGTTGAAGAGGCCGACCACGGCGCCGATGGCGAGCGTCAGGATCAACGCCACGAGCGGGTCGCCGGTCTTCGCCAGCAGCGCCAGCGCGGCGGCGCTGAGGCCGACCACGGACCCCACCGACAGGTCGATGTTGCCCGTGGTGATGACGAAGGTCATGAGCGTGGCGACGACGATGGTGGGCGCGATCTGGCGCGCCACGTTGAGCAGGTTCTCGGTGCTCAGGAAGGCGTCGGCCTGGAGGCTGAAGAAGACGAAGAGGACGCCGAAGACGACCGCCACCGAGAGGACGCCGAGATGCGCCGAGGCCACCTCGGCGACCTGGACGCGGCTGGGCCTGGCGCCGAGCAGCCGCCCCGGCGAGAGGCGCGACCCGCCGGTCACTTGCCCATCATGGCCGTGACCAGGCCCGCGAGGTCGGTCTCCGAGGGGCGCATCTCGCGCCAGGTGAGGCCCTCGTAGAGGACCACCAGCCGGTCGGCCACCTCGAAGAGATCCTGCAGGCGATGCGTGATGAGGATGACGCTCACGCCGCGCGAGGAGACGTCGCGGATCAGCTTGAGCACCGTCTCGACCTCGCGCGCGGCGAGCGCCGCGGTCGGCTCGTCGAGCACCAGCACCTTGGGATCGAAACGGACGGCGCGGGCGATTGCGATGGCCTGCCGCTGACCGCCCGAGAGCGTGGCCACGCTCTGGTCCGTCTTCGTCACCCGGATGTGGAGGCGGGCCAGGTGGGCCGCGGCCTCAGCGTGCATCTCGGCGTGGCGCAGGCGGCGCGTGCCGCGCTCGTAGAGCTCGCGGCCGAGGAAGAGGTTGGCGGCGACGTCGAGGTCGTTGCAGAGGGCCAGGTCCTGGTAGACCATCTCGATGCCGTGCGCGCGCGACGAGCCCGGGCCTTCCAGCGGCAGCGGCTCGCCGTCGACGAGGATGCTCCCGGAGTCCGGGATCTCGGCCCCCGAGAGCATCTTCATGAGCGTGGACTTGCCGGCCCCGTTGTCGCCCACGAGGCCCACCACTTCGCCGGGCCTGACCCGGAGGTTCACCCCGCGCAGGGCCTCGATGGCACCGAAGCTCTTGCGGATGTCGACCATCTCGACGCGGAACTCCGCGCCCTGGCTGACGGTCACGGGGCGAACCTCCGTGCCTCGGTCGATCAGGGGAAGATCGCCCGATAGGGGTCGAGGTTGGCCTTGGTCACGATGGTGATGGGGACGTCGATGAAGCCCTTCGCCTTGGCACCACCGATGAGTGCCTTGAGCTCGTTGACCGCCTCGACGCCTTCCTGCTTGGGATCCTGCTGCACGATGGCGGCGCAGAGCCCGCTATCGACACAGCCGATGACCTCCTTGGTCAGGTCCCAGCCGACGATCTTGGTGCGCGTGTTGCCCGTCAGGGCAGCTGCCGCACCCACCGTCGCGGGCTCGCCCGTGGTGTAGACCACGTCGAGCTCCGGCTGTGCCGTGACCAGGTTCTGGGCGGCCGCGGCGGCCTTCTCCTGGACGTTGTCACCGCTGACGCTCTGGGTGTACTTGGCGCCCGCCGCGTCGACGGTCTTGCGGAAGGCATCCTCGCGCTGGTTCTGGATGAACGAGTTGCGGGCGTCGACCACACCGTAGGACTTGCCGGCGGCAAGCCCGTTGTCGACGACCCACTTGCCGATCTGCTCGCCGGCCTTGGAGTTGTCGACGCCGACGAAGGTCTCGTAGGTGCCGTCGTCGAGCTTGGCATCCA
>DASSPM010000124.1:0-16331 GCA_035699625.1 Candidatus Limnocylindrales bacterium
CGACACGAACCTCTACGACAGTGCCCTGGCCATGCTCAGCTATCCCGCCACGTGGTATCTCTCGAGCGGCTTCGTCACCCGCCGCGAGCCGCTGTCGGCGCACCCCAGCGTCGTCCCATTCCAGTTCTTCGCCACGGCCGACGGCCACCTCGCGCTGGCCTGCCCCAAGGAGAAGTTCTTCGTCGCGCTGGTGCATGCCATCGGACTGCCGCAGGTGGCGGAGGATCCCCGCTTCGCCTCATTCGAGGCGCGGCGGGGCCACCGTGCCGAGTTGCTGGCAGTGCTCGAGGCGCGCTTCGCCACGCGCACGACAGCCGACTGGCTGACCGCGCTGCGAGGCGTGGTGCCCATCGCGCCGGTCCGATCGCTCGAGGAGGCGCTCGATCCGGGCGAGCTCGAGGCCCGCGGCATGCTGGCGGCCTACGCACACCCGACGCTGGGCGAGGTGCGCTCGGTCGGGCTGCCCCTGCACGTCGGCGAGCACCAGCCGGCGTACCGGCCCGGTCCGGGGCTGGGCGCCGATGGCGACGAGATCCTCGCCGGCGTCGGCTACACGCCCGCCGAGATCGACGCCCTGCGGCGGGACGGCGCCTTCGGGCCCCAGCGACCCGTGGCGCCCCAAGCGCCTGTCGGCTGAGCCTCCGACCGGCCGCGCCCTCCCGGGTGAGCCGGGGATGCCAGGCGCGGCCGGGAGCTGCAGTGGCATCCTGAGGGCCGACCATGGAGTGGTTCGCGGCTCCCGACGACTGGCTGGCCAGGACGATCATCGGCCGGGCCGTCGGGTGTATTCGGCAGCGTCACCAGGGAGCGCCTGGAGGTGATCGTGGAGGGCACGGCGGAAGAGGCACCGACCGAGACGTCCTGGCGCGAGTACGGCTTCCTGGGCAAGCCCGGCGAAGTGGACCGCCTGCCGCCCCAGGTGGCCCCGTACCACCTTCGGCTCGACTGGCTGATGTGGTTCGCCGCGCTCTCGCCACGCTGTAACGAGACCTGGTTCCCGAGGCTGGTCGAGCGTCTGCTCGAGGGCGATCCCGCCATCCGGCGGCTGCTGCGCCACGATCCCTTCCCCCACACGCCACCGCGCTGGATCCGGGCTCGACTCTTTCGCTATCGCTTCAGTGACCGGCGCGAGCTCCGGGCCGGCCGCGGCTGGTGGGTGCGTCTGCCGGTCGGGGTGTTCCTGCCGCCGGTCGGACTGGCGCAGCCGACCGTTCCCGAAGGGCCGCCGGGCGGGCGCCTGCAGGCCGCACCATGGAGCCCGGCATGAACCCCCGCATCGAGCACGACGCGATCATCGTCGGTGGCGGGCCGAACGGGCTGACGGCGGCCGTCGCTCTGACCCAGGCGGGCCGCTCGGTCAGCGTCGTCGAGGCCGAAGGGACCGTGGGCGGAGGGTGCCGCACGGCCGAGTCCACGCTACCGGGCTTCCTGCACGACGTGTGCAGCGCCGTGCACCCGCTGGCCAGGGCTTCGCCGGTGCTGCGCCGCATGCCCCTGGAGCGCCACGGCCTCGCCTGGATCGACCCGCCCATCGCCTTCGCGCACCCCCTGGACGATGCGGACACGGCCTTCGCCCACCCGGACCTGCAAACGACCGCGCGGGCACTCGGACCGGACGAGGCCGCCTATCGCGCCTTGATGGGTGGCGTCGTCAACATCTGGGACCTGCTCATGAACGAGCTGGTCGGCCCCTTCCGGATCCCGCGCCACCCCCTGAAGGCGGTGCGCGCGGCGCTCTTCGGCCTCCACGCGCTGCAGCCGGCGATCTGGCTCGCGCGCCGCTTCGAGACGCCCCAGGCACGGGCGCTGCTGGCGGGCTGCGCGGCGCACTCGATGCTGCGCCTGTCCGAGCCGATGAGCGGCGCCTTCGGCCTGACCCTGCTGGCCAGCGCCCATGCCGTCGGTTGGCCGATCGCGAAGGGCGGTTCGCAGCGCATCACGGACGCGCTCGCCGGCTACCTCGAGGAGCTCGGCGGGGCCATCGTCACCGGCCAGCGCGTGACGAGCCTGGACGAGCTGCCGGCCTCACGCGCGGTCATGCTCGACCTCACGCCACGCGTCGTGGCCGCCATCGCGGGCCGGCGCCTGGGTCGCCGGCGCCTGGGCCGGAGCTACCTGCGGCAGCTGCGCCGCTACCGCTATGGTCCGGGCGTCTTCAAGCTCGACCTGGCCCTCGATGGGCCCATCCCCTGGCGGGATGAGCGCATCCTGCAGGCAGGCACCGTGCACCTCGGAGGCACCCTCGAGGAGATCGCCGAGAGCGAGGCCACGATCCGTGCCGGCGGTCACTCGGAACGCCCCTTCGTGCTGCTGGCGCAGCCATCACTCTTCGACCCGGGCCGCGCGCCGGCCGGCAGACACACCGCCTGGGCCTACTGCCACGTGCCCAACGGCTCGACGGTCGACATGAGCGAGGCCATCCTGCGCCAGGTCGAGCGCTTCGCACCCGGCCTGCGCGAGCGGATCCTGGCCGTGGGCAGCCGCTCTCCGGCCGACATCGAGCGCGACAACGCCAACCTTGTCGGCGGCGATATCAACGGCGGCCTGCAGGAACTGGCCCAGTTCTGGACCCGACCGGCGGTGCGGCGCGACCCCTACACCACGCCCGACCCGTCGCTCTACGTCTGCTCTGCGGCGACCCCGCCCGGTGGCGGAGTGCACGGCCTCTGCGGCTGGTACGCAGCGCGCTCCGCGCTGCGCGGCGCCCTGCGCGCCTGACGGCCGGGCTCAGCCGCCGGGCGCTGCGGATGCCGGTGGCACGCGCGCCATCAGCGCGAGCGTGTTGCCCTCGCTGTCCTCGAAGAAGCTCATCCACTCCTCGACGCCGCTGGCATCGTCGCGGTAGATGAGATGCGGCGCATCGCTGAACTGGACGCCGCGGGCGATGAGACCCTCCCGGGCCGCGGCGATGTCCGGCACGACGAAGTAGAGGATCGAGCCGGTCCGCCAGGCGTCCTCGGGCACAGCCCGGATGTAGAGGCGCGTCCCGTCGCAGTCGAAGAAGGTCAGGTCGCCGAAGGTGAAGAGGTGGGGCAGCCCGAGCACGTCGCGGTAGAAACCCTCGGCGCGGGCGATGTCGCGCGCGTGCAGGGCGACCTGGCCGATGCGGCCGAGCTTGGGGCTGTCGTTCACGTTCGTGTGCCTCCTGTGGGAGAGCGGACTGGTCACCGGGTAGCCGGACCAGCGCCGCAGCTCGGCGCTGCTGCCGGCACCGAGCTTGGAGAGGATGTTGGCCACGTGGTATTTCACGCCGTCGGGGGTGATGCCGCGTCGCTCGGCGATCTCGCGCCGCGACATGCCGTGGCGCACGAGGTCGAGCACCGACCACTCCGCCGGCGTCAATACGTCCGGGTGCGGTGGCCGTCCACGCGGGCGAGTGGCCATACGGCAAGCCTAGCGAGGGCCGCGGCCATTTGCCCTACCCGGCCCACCCGCCCCGACGCGGCGCGTCGCTTCTCCGCCCGCGCCCGGACCCGTATCATCGGTGGCCCCCGTACCGGAGCCGCCCATGGAAGTCCCCGCCTTCGTGGCACGCCAGTTCTACGTCACGGGCAGCCTGCGCAATCGTCCCGGAGGGTTCCGCCTCGAGGCGCATAACCCGCTGGGGGAGGGGACGCTGGTCGGCATCGGGCCCTTCTCTGTGGATGGGCGGCCCATCGCCGTCGAGTCCGTCTCGGCGCTGCGAGCCGGGGACGCGCTGCCACTGCGGGCCACGGACGTGACCCGCGCGGCGCCCATCCATGTCGAGCGCGGCGACCGTGTCACCCTCTTCGTGGACGGGGAGCAGCTGGCGCCGGGCGAGCACGAGCTCGAGGTGCGGCTCGTCGAGCTCAACCTCGGTGCACTCCAGTTCCGGGTGCGCGACCGGCTGACGGAGGATTGAGTCTGGGCGTGGGCGCGCCCGTCGTCTTCGTCGCCCACCGGGGTGCGGGCCGGGGCGCGTTCGCGCGCGTCTGGCCGCCGGTCGCGGCGGCGCTCCAGGTCGCAGGCATCGACCACGAGGTGCTGCCCACGACACGGGCCGGGGCGGCCGGAGAACTCGCCCGCCAGGCGGCCGACGACGGGGCTCGGGCGGTGCTCGCGGTCGGCGGCGACGGGACGCTGAGCGAGGTCGTGGACGGCCTGCTGGCCGGCCGGCAGGAGCTGCCCGGAACCCTGGCCGTGGGCGTCGTGCCCGCCGGCCGGGGCAGCGACTACGCGCGCGGCGTGGCCCGCGACCGCGACGTCCCGGCGATCCTGGCGCGCCTCGGCCGGTGGTTGGCTGGCGATGTCTCAGCCGCGCGTCTCGTGGACGCCGGCGAGGTGGCTTTCGTGTCCGGCGGTCCGCGGCGCTTCATCAACGCCGCCGGCGTCGGCTTCAGCCCGGCGGTCAGCCGGCGAACGGCGCGGCTGCCCGCCGCCCTCGGGGCTGCCATGTACACGGTCGCCGGACTCGTCTCCATCCTCGACTGGCGAGAGCGACGCGTCCGGCTCCACTGGGATGATGGCAGCCTGACCGAGGAGGCGGTCGAGTCGGTCGAGCTGGCGCTCGGGCCGTACGAGGGCGGCGGCATGCTGGTGGCGCCCGCTGCCGACCCGTCGGATGGGCTCTTCGAGGCCGTCGTCATCGGCGCCGTTGGCCGCCTCGAGATGCTCACCTTCTCGTGGCGCGTCCGCGACGGTGCGCACCTGACGAGCCCGCGCGTACGCGTGCGGCGCACGTCCCGCCTGGGCATCGAGGTCATCGACGGCCGCGGCCCGCTCTGGGGCCAGGCGGACGGGGAGCTGCTGGGCCGCGACCCGTTCGAGTTCCGCGTCCTGCCATCCGCGCTGCGCTTCCTCTGCTAGCATCGAGCCATGACCATCGCCCTGCCCAGGCTGGCACGGGTGCCGCCCTTCGAGCGCGGCATCACCCTCGGGGACTTCCTGGTGCCCATCCGGCTCGGCGAGCGCATCAGCTCCCGGGCGCGGCATGTGCTGATGATCGCCCTGGGCAGCCTGCTCATCGTCGTGGGCGCGCGGATCAGCTTCTATCTGCCCGGCAACCCGCTCGTGCCGGTGACGCTGCAGACCTTCGGCGTTCTCTTCGGCGGTGCGCTGCTCGGTTCCCGGCGGGGTGTCCTGGCGGTCCTGCTCTACCTCGTCATCGGCGCCATCGGCGTGCCGGTCTTCGCCTACAGCGAGCGCCTCGGCGAGTACGCTTCCGGCATCGGCACCATCGCCGCCTGGCAGGGCGGCGCCCTGGTGCTGGGGCCGACGGGCGGCTACCTGGTCGGCTTCCTGCTCGCCTCCGCGCTGGTCGGCCGGCTCGCGGAACTTGGCTGGGACCGGCGGCTGCTGGGCTCGCTCGCGGCGATGCTGCTGGCCAATGCCGTCATCTACGTGGTCGGTCTGCCCTGGCTGATGGCCGCCGCCGGGCTGGACCCCGCGCAGGCCCTCGAGTTCGGCCTGCTGCCTTTCATCCCGGGCGACCTGCTGAAGCTGGCTGTCGCGGCCGGCCTGCTGCCGGTCGGCTGGTGGTTCGTCAATCGTCGCCCGGAGGGTCGCTGAGCCGCTGGCTTCGCGTGGTCGCGGGTCGGTCCCGACGGCCGATACGCCGCCGTCCGGTCAGGCGACCCCCTGCGTGACCTGGAGCAGTACCCGGTTCGCGGCATCCAGCAGGTCGCGCGCGTCGTGGTCCGGGCGGTGGACGGCGCTCAGGTGGTCGTCGCCCGCGGGACCGATGCGGATGGTCTGGAGACCCGCGGAGCGCCCGGCCTGGACCCCCTCCTGGTCGCCACCGATGTGCCAGCCCTCCACGCTCCGCAGGCGCAACTTGCGCGCCGCCGCATCGATCAATCCAGTGCCGGGCTTGGCACAGTCGCAGCGTTGCGACGTGCGGTGCGGACAGCGCACCACGGCGAGCACCTCGTAGTCGACTCCGAGTTCTGCGCGCAGCAGGTCGAGACGCGGGTCGGAAGCGAAGTGGACGCCTGGGCGCGCGGGCAGCTCCTCGGCCAGCACGACCACGCGATCGGCAGCCATACGCAGCCGCGTCAGGCCCTCGGCAACGCCGGGGCGCAGCAGGTACTCGGGACCGTAGCGGCCACGACGCTCCTCCACGAGGGCCCCGTCCAAGTCGACGAAGACGGTGATCATGGTGGGCTGACAGGTCGGGTCGATGTGGGCATCGGGCCAAGGATGGCGGCCGCCACGCTCACGCCACGTGCGCGAGGGCGCCGGTGCGTCTTGCAGGTGGGTTGCACGGTGTAGCCTTGCGGCGTGGCGGCGATCACGAGCGAGGGGCTCACCAAGCGCTACGGGCACGGCGTCGTGCCCATCAGGCGCACGGCCTCGGTGCTCGCGCTCGACAGCCTCGACCTCGAAGTGCGCGAGGGCGAGATCTTCGGCTTCCTGGGACCCAACGGCGCCGGCAAGAGCACCACCATCCGGCTCCTCCTCGGCTACCTCCACCCGAGCGCCGGGCGGGCGACGGTGCTGGGTCTCGACACGGTCCGCCAGAGCGTCGAGATCCGACGCCGCGCGGGCTACCTGCCCGGGGGCATCGCGCTCTACGACTCGCTCACCGGGCGCGAGCTGCTGGCCTACCTGGCGGACCTGTACGGCCGGCCCGCCCCTCGTCGCGCCGAGCTCTGCGAGCGGCTCGAGCTCGGCCAGCGCACGCTCGACCGCCGGGTGCGCGACTACTCGCGCGGCATGCGCCAGAAGATCGGCATCGTCCAGGCGCTCCAGCACGACCCCGAGCTGGCCGTGCTCGATGAGCCGACCGAGGGCCTCGACCCGCTCATGCAGCGCGCCTTCTACGTCCTCCTCGACGACCTGCGTGCTGCCGGCCGCACGATCTTCTTCTCGAGCCACGTCCTCTCCGAGGTGGAGCGCGTCTGCGACAGGGTGGCCATCATCCGGCGCGGCCGCCTCGTGGCGCTGGAGGACGTGGCCGCGCTCCTGGCGCGTCGGCGCCGCCGCGTCGAGCTTCGGCTCACAGGCGAGGTGCCCGCGCTGGCAGGTGTGCCGGGCATCAGCGGCATCGAGGTGCGCGACGGCCTGGTGACCTGCCACCTGGAAGGTGACGTGGCGCCCTTCCTGCGGGCCATCGCGGACGCCACCGTGACCGACCTGCTCATCGAGCCGGCGCACCTCGAGGAGGCCTTCCTCGAGTACTACGCCGACGAGCTGGCCTCATGAACCTGCGACTCTTGCGTCGCACCGTGGCCGCTCAGCGCACGAAGCTGCTGCTGGTCATGGTCAGCCTGGCCTTCTGGGGCGCCCTGATGCCCATCATCTACAAGACGATCGGCCTCGACGCCAACATCAAGCGGCTCTTCGAGAGCGGCGCGCTGCCCAGGCAGTTCACCCAGTTCGGCGGCGGCGACCTGTTCAGCCTGCCGGGCGCCATCGCGCTCGGCTTCATCCATCCCCTGGCGGTGGCCCTCGTGGCGGTCTTCGCGGTCGGCTTCGCCGCTTCGGCCGTGGCCGGTGAGCGGCAGCGGGGCACGCTCGAGGTCCTGCTGGCGCGACCCGTCCCGCGCCGCGCGGTCTACCTCACGCTCTTGGTGGCCACGCTGGGCTTCATCGGCCTCTCCCTCGCGGCGCTCATCGCCGGGGCCATCGCGGGCAGCGCCTTCGTCGGTCTGGTGGGTGAGGTGGACCTCGAGAACGTGCCCGCCCTCTGGCTCAACGGCCTGCTGCTCTTCGGTGCCCTGGGCAGCATCGGCCTGGCCGCGTCGGTCGCCTCGGACCGCCTGTCGCATGCGCTCGGCCCGACGCTGGCCGTGACCATCGTGAGCTACTTCCTGGACGTGCTGGGTACGCTCTGGCCGGACGCGGAAGGGCTGCGCAGCTGGTCGGTCTTCTACTACCTCAAGCCCAAGGAGACGCTGATCCAGGGGGCGCAGGGCTTCGACCTTGGTCTGCTGGCGGCCATCGGCCTGGCGGCAGCCGTCGTCGCCCTGATGGTCTTCCCCCGTCGCGACATCGCCGCGCCGAGCTGACCCGGACCCGTGCGGGTCGGGTCGACTCGCGGATCCTGGGCTGGCAGTCGGCCGTGATCGTGTCACAGGCGCCGTAGACGACCCAGTCCTCGCCGACGCAGCCGTTGAGCCTGTCGTTGCCGCGACCGCGGTAGGTCACTCCGCCCCGCCGTTGCCGTTGAGCATGTCGTTGGTCGTGGTGGTGCCCGGCGTCAGCGCCACTCGACGGTGACCACCTCCACGGGCGTGCTGATGCCCTTGAGGTGCTCCTCGCGCGGCGCCGAGGTAGGGAAGGTGTCGACGCCGCTGGCGAAGACGCCGCTCGTGGCGAAGATCTCGCCCGCGCCGGCCAGCGCCGCGACGCGTGCCGCGATGTGCACCTCGCGGCCGCGATAGCCCTGTCGGCCGGCCTGGCCGGTAGCGGTATGCAGACCGATGCGCACCTCGGGCGCGAAACCGTGCTCGCGCCGGTGCGCGGCCAGGGTGCGCTGGATGGTGACCGCGCAGGCCAGCGCGGACGACGCCTGGTCGAAGGCCACGAAGAACCCGTCGCCGGTGTGGTTGATGACCTCGCCGGCCGGCGCGAAGAGCCGCTGCAGCGTGTCATCGTGCCAGCGCAGCACGGCCGCCCAGGCCTCGTCGCCGATGGCCTCGATGAGGTCGGTCGAGCGCACGATGTCGGTGAACATGAAGGTCCGCGTGGCGGCCCGGCCAGATACGGCGATCGGTCCACCGGAGCGCTGGCCGAGTGCCTCGAGGACCGCTTCCTCCGCCTCGCCGTAGATGATGGCCTGTGTCGGGCAAGCGTAGACGGCCTCGCGGATGACCTCCTCCTCGGCGCCTTCCTGATCGATGACGGTGGCCTTGTGGAACTCGTCGCGGTACCAGCCGAAGACGGTCGGGGCGATGATGATGCAGGTCCCGGCGCCCAGGCAGCGGTGCCGGTCGATGCGCACCCTCGGCTCGGTCACGTCAGCCCCTCGGCCACGGCGACCACCGTGGCCTCCGCTCGCGAGGCCACGCCGAGCTTGGCGAAGACCTCGCTCATGCGACCGCGGAGGTCGGCCGCCTCAAGGCCAAGGTCGTGAGCCACCTCCCCGTCGCCCTTCCCGGAGACCAGCAGGCGCAGGACCCTGAGGTCGTCTTCGTTGAGTCCCTTGGGCGCCGGCCGCTCACCGCTCGGCGCCTCCACGCCCAGGAGACGCGCCAGCTCGCCCTGGACCGGGGCGCCGAGCCAGCGCATGCGAACGCTCTCGTCGACCGTCCAGTTGGCGAACTCGCGCAGCGCAGTGCGGACCATCCGCCGGCCAGCCTCGAGCTCCGGCGAGGAGGCTCCCTGCAGGGCCCGGAAGGCGACCAGGAAGACCTCCACGTCAAGGGCCAGCAGGTGGAGGACACGCTGGTACGCCTCGAGGGCGCGGGCGGCATGCTCGGCAGCCTCGGCCGCCGAGCCCTCGGCCAGCGCGCACTGGGCGAGTGCCGCCTCTGCCTGGGCCTCCCAGGGGTGCTGTCCGCGCAGGGCACGCGCCAGCGGCAGCGCCTCCCCGGCGAAGCGCCGCGATCGCTCCAGCAGCGCGCCGTCGCCCAGCTGGGCGCCCAGAAGCGCCGACCGAAGGGCGATCGTCGCGATGAGCTCGCAGCGCGTGGCCGCCGATACCCCTTCGCCGGCCGCCTCGAGGGCGCGGTCGAAGTGCCGGCTCATGCCCGGCGCATCGCCCGCCGCCCAGCGCACCAGAGCGCGCCATGTCTCGAGGCGCACCGTCCGCACCGGGCTGGCCTCTTCGTCGGCGGCCTCGCGGGCCCGCTCCAGCCAGCGCTCGGCCGCTTCCGGCTCGCCCAAAGCGACATGGGTCATGGCCAAGCCGCCGGCGGCCAGCCACTCGAGCATCCGGTCGTCGATGGCGCGCGCTGCCTCGTACGCTTCGCGGCCGCGCTCGAGGGCGATGTCGGGGTGATGCAGCAGCCGCCCGTAGGCGTGCGAGGCGTAGAGCATCAGCGCCTCGTCACGGGCGCGCTCACTCTCGCTGCTGAGGCGGCCCAGGTTCATCAGCAGGCGGCGGATCTGCTCGTAGACGGTGGCCGGACCGCGCACCCGGCGAAGCTCGGTGATGCCGGCGTAGGCCAGGCCGATGAGACTGGACATCAGCCCGCGGCGGTCGCCGGCTGCGCCGAAGAGCTCGATGGCCTCGTTGAAGTGACGCCGGGCGCGCGCGAACGGCTCGTTCACGCGAGGGTCGGTGTCGATGGTCACGGGGTCGGGCGTGCCTTCCGCCGTCAGCTGGAGGAAGCCGATGCGTCCCCGCCCGTTCTCGACCAGGCCCAGCTCGCGCACCGCGGTGGCCAGCTGCAGATCGTCGCGCAGCTCGCGCGCCAGCGCCGCGGCGCGGCCGTATGCCTCCTCGGCGCCGTCCAGGTCCTCCTCGGTCGGCGAAAGCATGTAGCCCTCGCCGATGGGGCTGTGCAGGAGGGCCTGGCCGAGCTCGAGGCAGGCGGCCAGCTCGACCCGCCGATCGCCGTGCTCGACGGCGGCAGCGCGACCTTCCCTGGCCAGCTCCGCGGCGCGCTCCCAGTCCTCCATCAGCCGGGCGGCTGCCGCACGGCGCAGGACGACCTCGAGGGCCAGGCCGTGGTCCTCGAGCGCCTCTGCAAGCGCCGCCAGCTGGGCCAGCGTCACGGCCCGCTCCGGGCCGCGGGCGAGCATGCCCAGGGCATCGTCCCGGAGCCGCAGCAGCGTCACCCGGTCCCGTGGCGACGTCGCCGCGCCGAGGGCCGCGTCGACGATGCGCAGGCCTTCCTCGGGCGCGTAGGCAGCCAGGGCCGACTGCGCGGCCTGCATGGAGGCGCGGATGCCGACATCGACCTGCCCGGCCGCGAAGGCGTGATGGGCGATCATCGCCGCGGGTGCCGGGCCAGCTTGCTCCTCCGACAGGATCTCGACCAGTGCTGCGTGGATGGCGCGGCGGCGCTGGCGATTGAGGCCGTCGGCCAGCACCTCGCGCACCTGGTTGTGGGTGAAGGCGTAGTCGTCGCCCGCGCCGGGCCGGAGACGGGTCACCAGCGCGCCGCTCACGGCGGGCGCCAGGAGCTCCTCCAGGATCTCCGGCGTGAGCGGCGCGTCGCCGACGCGGCTGGTGACGCTCTCGAGCTGTGCCAGCCCGAAGCCACTGCCCAGGACCGCGGCGTCGGCGAGCACCGCGCGGGTGGCCTCCGGGAGCCGTGCCACCCGGCGCTCCACGAGCGCCTGCACCGACTCGGGCACGAGATGGTCGGCGCCGGCGACGATGCGCCAGGCGTCATCGACCCGGCGCAGGATGCGCTGCTCCCGCAACGCCCGCACCAGCTCTTCGGCGAAGAAGGGCACGCCTTCGCTGCGGGTGTGGATGGTCTCGACGGTGGAGGCGAGCACCTCGCCCCCAAGCAGGTTCGTCAGCAGCTGGCGGGTCTCCAGCAGGCTGAGGCGGCTCACACCCAGGCGGCGCGCGACACGCATCCGCTCAAGGTCGGCGATCAGCGCCAGCGCGCCGCTGGTCGAGGCGGATGCCTCCTGGCGGACCGCGAGGCACATGAAGAGCGGACTGCGCGGCGAGGTGCGCACGATGTAGCGCAGCAGGCGGAGGCTGTCGTCGTCTGCCCATTGGAGGTCATCGAGCAGCAGGGCGATGGGCGTCTCGCCGGTGATCTGGCGCAGCGCCATGGCGACGCGGTCGAAGACGAGCAGCACCCGCTCCGCGGCCGGGACCGAGGCGGCACCGTCGGCCGCTGGGTCGCCGGAGAGTCCCAGCATCGCCGCCTCGAGCGCGGTGCCCGCTCCGTCGCTCGCGGCCAGCGTGCTCAGTTCGGGCGAGCGCAGCAGCGTGCGCGCCAGCAGGAACGGGCCGCGCAGCTCCTCGTCGGCGGAGACCGAGATGACGGCGAAGCCCCGCTCGCGCGCGGCATCCTCGGCCACGCCGAGCAGGCGACTCTTGCCGATGCCGGGCTCGCCGATGAGGGCGACCGCGCGCAGCGATCCCCGTCGCGCATCCTCGAGCGCCTCGGCGATGGCGGCCTGCTCGACGAGGCGCCCGACCACGGACGTCCGTTCCTCCACGGCGCCATTATCCGCCCGTGCCGGCAGGCCGCGAACGCTCACCCGGCGCCCGGCCCGCGGTGGCTGCCCGGCTCGGCCGGGAGTAGGCTGGCGCGAGACACGCGCTGAGGCTGCCTCGGATGGAGATGCTCGTCGCACCGCTCCTGGCCCTGCTACTGGTGGGCCTCGCGCTCCGCGCCGCCCATGGCGGGGCGGGCGTCATGGAGCAGGCCTTCGGCGGCTGGTTCAGCGGCTACCGGCCCGACCCGTGGCCGCGCGGCGTCCAGGAGGAGGATGCGCCACGCTTCCGCCTCGACGCACCCTCGACGACCGACGCGACGCCTGGCACCGGGAAGCCGTTCCCGCGCCCTGATCCGGGCTGGTCGGGTGGGACGGCGGTCATCGAGCCGGCTGCCTCACCCTGCCCCTCGACACGACCGGCAGGCCGCGCGCGCGTCCATTCGCGCCTCATCTGATCGGCCGGGGACCTCCAGGGCGGCCGACGCCAGCCCCCCTGGGCTGGCTACAATCGTTCCCAGCGGCCCGGCCTCGGAGGCTCGTAGATCGCGGGAGGGAGCGCCTTGAAGAAGCTTCGCCTGGGCGTCATCGGGGCGGGCTCTTGGACGGTCAGCTCGCACCTGCCGGCCTTGGAGCGGCACCGCGACAAGGTCGAGTTCAGCATCGTCAACCGCCGCGATCCCGACCTGCTGGCGCGCATCCGCGACCGCTTCGGTTTCGAGCGGGCCACGACCGACTGGCGTGAAGTGGTGGCGGCGGGCTGCGATATCGTCCTGGTGGCCAGCCCCGTGGCGCTTCACGCCGAGCAGGCCATGGCCGCCCTCGAGGCCGGCGCCCACGTGCTCTGCGAGAAGCCCTTCACCATCGACCCGGCCCATGCTTGGGACCTGGTCGAGACGGCGCGCCGGGTGCAGCGCGAGATCGTCGTCGCTTACGGCTGGAACTACCGACCCATGATCGTCGGTGCGCGCCAGTTGATGGAGGACGACGGCGGCATCGGCGAGATCGAGCAGTTGACCATCCACATGTCGTCGCACACGCGCGCGCTCCTCTCCGGGACGGGCGCCTACCCGGCAGCCGCGCCAGAGTCCATCCCGGAGCAGGCGACCTGGATCGACCCGGCCCTCTCGGGCGGCGGCTACGGGCAGGCCCAGTTCACGCACGCCCTCGGCCTGGCGCTGTGGCTGGCACCGGAGCTGCGCGGCCGCGAGGTGTTCGCCTTCATGTCGGCCCCGCTGGACGCCCCGGTCGAGCTCCACGGCGCGTTGAGCGTGCGCTTCGTCAACGGCGCCATCGGAACGGTCGGGGGCGGCTCGGAGCACCACGGTCCGGGCAATGAGCGCCACAAGGTCGACGTCCGCCTCATCGGCTCGCGGGGCAACTTCCACATCGACCTCGAGCGCGAGGTGGTCTGGCGCTACCGCGGCCCGGACGACGACGTGCAGCTGCCGGTCGCCGCGGGTGATGGCCTCTACGACTGCGTCGGCCCGGTCGACGCGCTGGTCGAGCTGGCCTCCGGCAGCGGCATCAACCGGTCGCCCGGCGAGCTCGGCGCGCGCACCGTCGAGATCCTCGAGGCGGCCTACCGCAGTGCGGCCAGCGGGCGCGCCGAGCCGGTGGCCACCATCGAACGGAGCTAGCCATGGAGTTCCTGGTTCAGATCGACGTCGAGTGGCCGCCCGACGGGGACCCTGCCGAGCTGGCCCGCCTGACCGCCGCGGAGCGGGAGCGCGCGCAGGACTTGGCGGCCGAGGGCGTCATCCGGAGGCTGTGGCGCATCCCCGGCCGGCGCGCCAACTGGGGCATCTGGGAGGCCGCCGACGGCACGGCCCTGCATGCCGCGCTCGTCTCGCTGCCGCTCTTCCCGTGGCTCTCCATCGAGGTCTACCCGCTCGCCGCGCACCCGTCCGACCCCCACCGACCCGGAGGCCGCTGATGGACACCGTCGACCGGAGCATCCCCTTCATCGAGACGCACCACCACCTCTGGGAGCTGAGCCGCTTCCGCTACCGCTGGCTCGAGGAGCCCGGCACGCCCGGCCACAACGAGCGCCTCGGCGACTACAAGCTGATCCGCACCGACTGGGGTCCGCGCCGCTTCTTCCGCGAGTTCTACGGCCAGAACGTGATCAAGTCGGTGCACGTCGAGGCCGACTACGGTGGACCGGACCCGGTGGAGGAGACGATCTGGCTGGACGGTGTCGCCCGCGAGTACGGCATGCCCAACGCCCTGGTGGTCTACTGCGACCTCGAGCGCGACGACGCCGAGTCGGAGCTGGCGCGCCACGCCGAGGCATCTGCGCTCGTGCGGGGGGTGCGCATCCGCGCGCATCCGGACGATGCCGACCGGGCCGCCTTCCGTCGCGCCTACGCCGCGCTCGGCCGGCGTGGCTGGAGCTACGAGTTGAACGCCTCGCCGGGCAGGCTCCTCTCCGGCCGCGACGTGGCCGCCGCGAACCCCGAGGTGCAGGTCATCCTGGGGCACGCCGGTTTCCCCATCCAGCGCGATGACGAGTACTTCGACTGGTGGCGGCGCGAGATCTCCGCCCTCGCCGAGGTCGAGAACGTGGCCTGCAAGATCTCCGGCCTGGGCATGGTCGACCACGACTGGACCATCGAGAGCATCCGTCCCTGGGTGCTCCACTGCATCGAGGCCTTCGGGCCCGATCGCAGCATGTTCGGCACGAACTGGCCGGTCGACATCCTCTTCTCGACCTACATGCAGCAGATCGATGCCTACCGGGTGATCATCGCCGAGGCCGGTCTGAGCCGCGCCGAGCAGGAGCAGCTGCTCTACCGCAACGCCGAACGCTTCTACCACATCTGATGGAGGCGGCGCAGCCGGCGGAGACCCGAGAGGGTGCCCCGGTCCTCGAGATCCGCGGCGTCTCCAAGCGCTTCGGCTCGACGCAGGCGCTGAGCGACGTCTCGCTGGCCCTGCTGCCGGGCGAGATCCACGCCCTGCTGGGGGAGAACGGCGCGGGCAAGTCGACACTCATCAAGGTCATGACCGGCGTCCAGCAGCCGGACACGGGCGACGTGCTCATCGACGGTCGACCCAGCGTCGTGCGCAGCGCGCTCGAAGCGCAGGGGCTGGGCATCGCGGCCATCTACCAGGAGCCGATGATCTTCCCGGACCTGACCGTGGCCGAGAACGTCTTCATCAGCCACCGCGACCGCGGCCGGGTGGTCCGCCGGGGGCAGATGCGCGCCGAGGCGCGGCGGGTGCTTGGACGCCTGGGCGTGGAGCTGGACGTCGACCAGCCCGCACGTGGCCTCACCCTGGCCGAACAGCAGACGGTCGAGATCGCCAAGGCCATCTCCCTGCGCGTGCGGGTGCTGATCATGGACGAGCCGACCGCATCGCTCTCGGCACACGAGGTGCGGCGACTCTTCCGCATCGTCGACGCCTTACGTCGCGAAGGCGTTGCCATCCTCTTCATCTCGCACCGCATGGAAGAGGTCTTCGAGGTCGCCGACCGCATCACCATCCTGCGCGACGGTCGGCACATCCGGACCGCGCCGCGGGCCGAGCTGACGCCGGCCTCGGCTATCCGGGACATGGTCGGGCGACGCATCGACGACTTCTTCAGCCGTACGCCACCTTCGCCGGGGGCGACCGTACTCGAGGCGCGCGGGCTCGGACGAGCTGGCGTCTTCGAGGGCATCGACTTCTCCATCCGTGCCGGCGAGGTGCTGGGCTTCGCGGGACTCGTCGGGGCCCATCGCACCGACGTCGGCCTGGCTCTCTTCGGCATCTCCCCCGCCGACAGCGGAGAGCTGCTCGTGGACGGCCGGCCAGTGACCATCCGCAGCCCGCACGACGCGCTGGAGCGCGGCATCGCCTACGCCACCGAGGACCGTCATGCGCTGGGCCTGGTGATGCCCCTCTCGATCGCCGCCAACATCTCGCTGCCCGCGCTGCGGCGCTATCTGGGACCGGCCGGCATCATCCGCCGCGGAGCCGAGCGAGCCAGCGCCGACACCTTTCGCGAACGGCTGCGCATCCGTGCACGCTCGGTCGATGCAGCTGTGTCCAGCCTCTCCGGCGGCAACCAGCAGAAGGTCGTCCTGAGCAAGTGGCTCAACACGCGGCCGCGCGTGCTGATCCTCGATGAACCGACGCGCGGCATCGACGTGGGCTCCAAGGCCGACGTCCACCGCATCGTCGACGAGCTCGCGCAGGACGGCATGGCCATCATCCTCATCAGCTCGGACCTGCCCGAGGTGCTGGCCATGAGCGACCGCATCCTGGTCATGCGCGAAGGCCGCCAGATGGGCATCGTGGCGCGCGCGGAT
>DASSPM010000125.1:0-9766 GCA_035699625.1 Candidatus Limnocylindrales bacterium
GCGGCGCGCGCCCCGGCGCGGCTCTCCGGCGGCCAGGCCCAGCTCGTGGCGCTGGCCTCGGTGCTGGCCATGGGTACGCCCTATCTCGTGCTCGACGAGCCGACCGCCCAGCTCGACCCGGAAGGGACGCGCATGGTTGGCGAGGCCCTGCGGCGGCTGACGGAGAGCGGCCGGGTCGGCCTGCTGATCGTGGAGCAGAAGACCGACCTGCTGCTGCGCACGGCCGACCGAGTCGCGGTCGTGGACGACGGCCACATCGTGCTGGAGGGGCCGGCGGCGGCGGTCCTGGCCGACGAGCGCCTGCCGGACTGGGGGGTCGAGCCACCCGCCCCGGTGCGCCTGCGGCGGCAGCTCACGCAAGCCGGCGTCGAGCAGGCCACGGTGGAGCGCGCCATGAAGATCATGGGCGTGGGCGCGGCATGAACGACCTGCTTGCCGTCGAAGGGCTCGGCCTCGTCTACCCCGACGGCACTCGGGCGCTCCAGGGGGTCTCGCTCGCGCTCGCGCCCGGCGAACCGGTGGCCATCGTGGGCCAGAACGGCTCGGGTAAGTCGACCCTGGTGCGGCACTGGAACGGCCTGCTGCGCCCCACGCAGGGCCGCGTCGTGGTCGACGGCCGCGACGCCGCCACACGCCACGTGGCCGAGCTGGCACGCACCGTCGGCATCGCCTTCCAGGACCCGGACCGGCAGATCTTCGCCGGCTCCGTGCGCAGCGAGGTCGAGTTCGGGCCGCGCAACCTGGGCTTGCGCGGGGCGGAGCTGGCGGTGGCCGTGGAGGAGGCGCTCGAGGCGCTCGGCCTCGCCGGGGAGGCCGAGGTCAACCCCTACGACCTCGGCTACAGCCGGCGCAAGCTGCTGGCCATCGCCTCCGTCGTGGCCATGGGCACGCCGCTGGTCGTGCTCGACGAGCCGACCACCGGCCAGGACGCGCGCGGCGTGGCACGCATCGAGACGCTGGTGGCGCAGCTCGTGGCAGAGGGGCGCACGGTCGTCGCCATCAGCCACGACATGCGCTTCGTGGCCGAGGCCTTCCAGCGTGTGGTCGTGATGCGCGCCGGGCGCATCGTCCTCGACGGCCCGCCGGCGGAGGTCTTCGCCGAGGGGGCGTGGCCGACGCTTGCCTCGACCTACCTCGAGCCGCCGTTGCCGGCGCGCGTGGGCGCGGCGCTGGGGCTGGGCTCGACGCCTCGCGAGGAGGATGTCGTGGCGGGGCTCGCTGCCTCCGGCTGACGCGAGAGCGCCATCTCGAGCAGCTCGCCGTAGGGCCTGAGGCCCAGCCGGCCGATCAGCTCCCGGGCCTCGGCGGCCGCGGCGCGCGTCTCGGGCAGATCCGGCCCGACCACGAAGACGAACTCGACGAGGTAGATCGCGAGCCAGACGGGGACGTCGAGCTCGCGGAACCGCGCCAGCACGTCGCGGTAGATGGCGACGGCCTCGTCGCGGCGCCCCTCCAGCCCGGCGAGCGCTGCGCGTGCGCCGGCCAGGACAGCGTCGCTCAGGCGACCGGGATCGGGCTGCCTGCGGATCCCCTCGACGGCCGCCGCCAGCCTGGCCGGATCCCGCAACCAGGTCGCTGCCCGTGCCGCGCAGTCGTGGGCCGGGAGGGCGAACTGCGGGTTGACCCGGAAGATCTCCAGGGCGTCATCGAATGCTGCCGCGAAGCTGCGCCGCGCGAAGGTGAGGAACCAGCGGTTGAGCAGGAAGATGGCGCGGTCATCGGGCCTGTCGATGACCGACAGGAGCGGCTCGGCGCCGGCCAAGGCGGCCTCTGCCTCCTCGAGCCGACCCAGGAGCGCCAGGTGCGAGGCACGGTTTGTGGCCAGTGTGAGGCGGGCGGGCGGCGGCAGGTCCTCCGCCTCGTGCTCGAGAGCGACGGCGAAGGAGTCCTCCCATTCACCGGTCCAGAAGGCGGCGCCGGAGACCCAGTTGGCGAAGGTGAGGGTCCACTGGCGCTGACCGATGCGGCGCGCTCGGTCGTAGGCGACGCGAGCGTTGGCCAGGGCCGCACGCGGATCCTCGGTCAGCAGCTGGCCGGTGACGTTGTAGCGCGCGCGCAGCTCGCTGCTCACGAGGCCGCGCATCGAGGCCAGCTCGGCGGCACCGAGGGTGATCGCCAGCGCCTCCGTCTGACGCCCGGACTTGCCGATCGCCGCGCCCCGGGTGATGAGCGCCTCGACGATGACCGGCGCCAGATCCAGCGGCGCCGCCATGAGCAGGGCGCGGTCCGCCATCTCGATGGCCGGTCCCGACTTGTCGGCCAGCATCAGGGTGCGCGCCAGCTCCGCGATCAGCTCCGCCCGGTCGGGGTGATCGCCCAGCGCCTCCGTCCCGGTGACGGCGCCCTCGAGGTCCCGGCGCGACGCACCCAGCTCGCTGAGCATCGACCGGGCCCGACCGAGGCGTGTCGCCGCGCGTGCCACGCCGGCGAGATCGTCCACCGATCGATAGTGCTCCAGCGCCGCTCGGGCATGCTCCTCGACACGCTCGTAGCGCGCGTCGACCTGCGCCGATGCGGCCGCGCGCTCGTGAAGGGCTGCCACCTCCGAGGCGTCGCTGGTGATCTCGAGCGCCTGTTCGACGTAGGCGATGGCCTGCTCGTGCGAGTGCAGTGCGGCGGCGCGTTCGGCCGCCGCACGCAGGGCGATGCGCGCCTGGGAGGCGAGGGCGTCGGCCTCCGGCCCGTCAGCGCTGGCGCGCAGCGCTGCCACGTAGTGACCCGCGAGCACGCCCGCCAGTTCCTCGTCGCCCGCCGCCTCGAAGAAGCGCGCCGCCGCCAGGTGCCGGCTGCGGCGATCGGAGCGGGCCAGCGTGCCGTAGGCCACCTCGCGGATCAGGCTCTGCACGAAGGCGTACTGGCCGCGCTCCGGCGAGCGCGGATCCATGTCGTGGGCAAGGAGTTCCTTGCGCACCAGCCGCTGGAGCACCGACTCCAGCCCGTCGGGGGCCTGGCCGCTCACGGCCGAGAGGGCGGCCGGCGTGAAGGACTGGCCCAGGACCGCTGCATCTTGGACGAGCGCCCGCTCGGCGGGCTCGAGGGCGTCGAGGCGCGCCCCGATGAGCGCCTGCAGCGTGGGCGGCACCTCGAGGCGCGGCAGCTCGCCGGTGAGCCGGTAGCGGCCCGCCTCGTCCGGCACGAGCTGGCCGCCATCGATGAGCGTGCGCAGGGTCTCCACGGCATAGAGCGGGATGCCTTCGGCCCGCGCCACGATGCTCCGGACGGCGGCCTCGGGCAGGCCGGGCACGGTGCCCGCCAGCAGCTCGCGCATGGCGGCCTCGGGCAGCGGGTCCAGGTGGAGGCTGGTGAAGTCGCGCTGGCCCGCGCCCCAGGTCGGTCGCCGGTCGAGCAGCTCGGGCCGCCCCAACGTCACGATGAAGAGCGGACGGTCCCGGCTCCACTGCAGGAGCGACTCGATGAAGTCGAGCAGGCCGTGGTCGGCCCACTGCAGCTCCTCGAAGACGAGCACCACCGGGCCGCGCTCGGCGATGCGCTCGAAGAAGGTGCGCCAGGCGGCGAAGAGGACGCCCCGCTCACCGTCCGGCATGGCGTCGAGGCCGAGCAGTGCCGCCAGGCGCGGCTCGATCCAGGTGCGCTCGTCGCCCTCCGGCACGAACTGGCGCGTCGCCGCGGCCAGCTTCTCGCGGCTGGTCGCCTCGTCGTCGGTCTCGGCGATGCCGGCACGGCGGCGGACCATCTCGCCCAGCGCCCAGAAGGTGACGCCCTCCCCGTAGGAGGGCGAGCGGCCCTGGTGCCAGTAGGTGGTCTCCACGATGCCGTCCAGGTACTTCTGCAGCTCGGCCACGAGCCGGCTCTTGCCGACACCGGCGACACCGGTGACCGAGACGAGGCGGGTGCGGCGCTCCGACGTGGCCGCGTGATAGAGGTCCTTGAGCAGGCGGAGCTCGGCGGCGCGCCCGACGAAGGGCGGCTCGAGCCCCGCGCCGCGACCGCTGCCACCGCGGCGCGAAACGACCTGCAGCGCCCGCCAGGCGGCGACCGGGGCGGCCTTGCCCTTCACGGCCTGGTCGGCGAAGGGCTCGCAGGCGACGGCGTCCTTGACCGCCCGGTAGGTCGTCTCGCCGATGAGCACCGCACCCGCCGGCGCGGCGGACTGGAGCCGCGAGGCGGTGTTGACGAGGTCGCCGGTGACCATGCCTTGGCCCCGGGCGCCCAGCGCGACGACGGCCTCGCCGGTCATGACCGCCGCGCGCAGATGCAGCTCGGACAGACCGACCTCGCCGGCCAGTCCCGCCACCGCATCGGTCGCCTCGAGGGCCGCTCGGACGGCGCGCTCGGGATCGTCCTCGTGCGCGGTGGGCGTGCCCCAGACGGCCATCACGGCGTCGCCGATGAATTTTTCGACCGTGCCGCCGTAGCGGCCGATGATGCGCTCGAGCGTCGTGAAGTAGCGCGACTGGAGGTCGCGCACCTCCTCTGCGTCGCGCTGCTCGGAGAGCGCCGTGAAGCCCTCCAGGTCGGCGAAGAGGACCGACACCAGGCGCCGCTCGGCGCCGCTGCCGGCGCTGGCCGCGGTGGAATCCGCGGGCTGGCCGGTCGCCTGAGGGGCGGGCTGCGCCCCGGCCGCGAGCGCCTCGACCGCGAGGCGCGTGCCGCACTCGCCGCAGAACTTCTCGCCCGGCTCGTTGGAGGCACCACACGCCGGGCAGGGAGCGGCAAGTGCGGTGCCGCATTCGGCACAGAAACGGCGGCCGGGGCGATTCTCCGCCCCGCAGCTTGGACAGGCCAACGGGTCCCCTCGGGCGATCGGGTCAGCCGGAGCGTAGCGGAAGAGAGCCGCGGCTGGTAGCCTCCCGCCGGGCGAGCTCAGTCCCTGGCCGCGTCGACCTCGGCCAGGAATTCGAGCACGGCGCGGGTGAAGGCCTCGGGCTGCTCGAGGTTGACCATGTGGGCGACACCGGGGAAGGCGACCAGCCCCGCACCGGCGACACCGTCGGCGATGCGGCTCGCCGCCTCCTGGACGCCGCTCGCATCGAGGTCGCCGACCATCACCACGGTCGGCACGGACACCTCGCCGAGGCGCCCCGCAGCAGGCGGCTGGAGGGGCTGCGCGGCCGGCTCGGGCCGGGGCGGCAGGTAGTTCGAGCGACCGAACTCTCGCATGCGCTGGCGCAGCGCAGGATCGATGCGCTCCGGCGGCTGGCCAGGGCCGTCGGCCCACAAGCGGACCTCAAGCTCGATGAGCGCGTCCATGTCACCCGCCTCGAACGCCTTCTCCATCTCCTCGAAAGCAGCGTGCTCCTCGGGCGTGGAGACCTCCTCCATACCGCCCAGGCCGGGGGCGACGAGGACCAGGCCGTCGACGGCATCGGGTGCCTCGAGGGCGACGTCCAGGGCGATCGAGCCGCCACGCGAGATGCCCAGCACATATGCCGGGCGAGCGGCAGCGTGGTCCAGCACGGCCAGCGCGTCGGCCCGGTTGGAGAAGGGCACCGCCTCGCTCTCGGTCCGTCCGAAGCCGCGCGTGTCGTAGCGAACGACGCGGTAGCGCTCCGCCCAGGAGGGCACCTGCGCGTCCCACATGCGCAGGTCGGCCACGCCTGCGTGGATCAGCAGCAGCGGATGGCCCTCGCCGCTGGCCTCCCAGTAGATGCGTCCGCCGTCGACGTCGAGGAAGCCGCTCTCGTGCCTCATGCGGCGGATGGTACGCCTCGCCTCCCAGCCGCACCTCGGGGCCGGGCCGCGCCACGATCAGTGCGGGAAGAGGCCGCCCCGCCCGTCTGGTCGGACGACCAGCACGCGCATCGCAGCATCCCGAACCACCCGCTCGGAGATGCTGCCGAAGACGAGGCGCCCGATGGGTCCGCGGCCGTGGGTGCCCATGACGACAAGATCAGCCGCCTCCGCGTGGGCCGCCGCCACGATGGCCTCCGCCGCCTCGCCTTCCCAGACGAGGAAGCGCGCGTTGATGCCGCGGGCCCGACCGCGGGCGACGATCCCCTGGGCGGCCCGCTCGCGGCGGGCGCGCGCCTGGTCGACGCGCGGGTCGGGCCGGCCGTCGCCATCCCGCAGGCGGGCCGGATCGAGGATGTTGATCACCACCAGCGACGCGCCCAGCCGGGCGCTGAGACGGATGGCCTCGTCCGTGGCCGCCTCCGAGGCCTGCCCCAAGTCCGTGGCCAGCAGGATGCGTCGGACGGTACGAAGCTCCACGTCGAGATCGCGCACCGTCGACAGCTGGCCCACGCGCATTGTTGTCATGGTTCGACGATCAGCGCGTTGACCATGCCGAACATCCCATCGCGCCCCTCCGCGTGCGGCAGGACGTGGCAGTGGAAGGCCCAGACACCGGGGTTGTCGCAGTCGATGACCGCGTCCCAGCGCTCGCCCGGGTTCACGCCCAGCGTGTCGCAGGTGAAGCCAGCACCGCCGAGCGGATAGCCGTCCCGGGCGACGATGCGCATGGGCATGCCGTGCAGATGCCACGGGTGCATCATCACGCCCTCGTTCATGAAGCGGATCAGGATCCGCTCGCCGAGCCTGGCCACGATGGGCGCGGTGGCCGGGAAGCCCTTGCCGTTGATGGTGAAGCCGCCCAGCGAGTCGTTACTGATCCAGACGATGTCCTGGCTCACGCCGTAGAGGCGATCCGGTCGCTGGGCCGGGTCCTTCGGGTCGACCAGGAATGCGCCCAGCAGGCCGCGGCCGACCTGGTCGGTCGCGTTGTGGTGCGAGTGGTACATGTGCGAGCCGGCCGGCCGGGCCGTGAACTCGTAGCTGAACGATCCGCCCGGTGGGATCGGCGGCTGGGTCACGAAGGGCACGCCGTCCATGGCATTCGGCAGGGACTGGCCGTGGAAGTGGACGCCAGTCGTCTCGTCGAGCCGATTGGTGACGATGACGCGCACGCGGTCGCCCTCGACCACCCGCAGCACCGGCCCCGGCCAGGTGCCGTTGTACCCCACGGCCTGGACGGGCGGCTTCTGCGCGTCGATCTGCCAGTCGAAGGCGGAGGTCTCCAGCTCGAAGACCTTGCGGCCGTCCTCCAGCCGGGGCGCCAGAGGCTGGTTGCCGACGCGGTCGGTCTTCTCGGGGAAGCGCTTCACCACGGCCTCGGCGGCACGGTCGTGGTCGGCCATGCCGGACGGCGGCGCCGAGGCGTGATCCATCGGCGTGGAGGTCGCGGCTGCAGCGGCGGCAGTGGACGGAGCAGCGGGCAGGCCGCCGCTGGGCACGCCGCCGGTCGGCCCGGGAGCGTAGGTCCAGCCGGCGCGCGACCCGGGTGCGCAGGCGGCCACCAGAGCCGCGGCAAGGCCGCCACCCGTGAGCGCTCCGTGGCGCAGGAGGCGGCGCCGTGTCAGGGCGGGCGGGAGTGGTCGGGCATGCGGGTCATCCATGGGAGGCGATGCTGAGGCCCCGGGGCGAGCCCACCTAGGTCCCTTCGGCCCGTCCAGCGGGTCCATCGGTCACCTGCCGGGCGGTGCTAGGCTCCGCCGATGGCCGCCACCCGCCCCGCCGCCCCATCCCTGGCGTCCGCCCTCGGCGCGCTCGACGCGCTGCACGAGGCGACCCAGGCCATCGCCCGGGTGATGGCCGTCGAGGACGTGCTACAGCTCATCGTCGAGCGGGTGCGGCCGCTGGTGGGTGCGCGCTACGCCGCGCTGGGCATCGTCGGCCCGGATGGCACCATCGACCGCTTCGTGACGAGCGGCCTGACCGACGAGGAGCGGCGGCGCATCGGCGCACTGCCCCGCGGCCACGGCCTGCTCGGCCTGATCATCCGCGAGAACCGGGCTTTCCGCATCCGCGACATCGCCACCGATGAGCGGCGCCACGGCTTCCCGGCCCATCACCCGCCGATGCACACCTTCCTGGGAGTGCCGGTCACGGTCCGTGGCCGGTCCGTCGGCAACCTCTACCTGACCGAGAAGGAGGGCGGTGCCGAGTTCACCCCGGAGGACCAGCAACTCGTGGAGACCTTCGCCCTGCACGCTGCCATCGCCATCGAGAACGCGCGGCTGCACGAGCAGGTGCAGCGGCTGGCCGTCATCGAGGAGCGCGATCGTATCGGCCAGGACCTGCACGACGGCATCATCCAGAGCATCTACGCCGTCGGGCTCTCGCTCGAGGACGTACCCGAGCTGATGCGCGAGGCGCCCGAGGAGGCCGAGGCCCGCGTCGAGCGGGCGATCGAGTCGCTGCACCTGGCCATCCGAGACATCCGCAACTTCATCTACGGCCTACGTCCCGAGCTGCTGGGCGAGATCAGCCTGCTGGGCGGGCTGGCGGCCCTGGTCGATGAGATACGGCGGGACGGCCTCATCGAGGCTGAGCTGCATGTGTATGGCGAGCCGTCGGAGCCGGGCTCCGAGACGACCCCCGACCTGCTCGCGATCGTCCATGAGGCCCTGACCAACGTGGCCAAGCACGCGCGAGCAAGTCAGGCCGTGGTGGAGGTCTCGTCGGATGCTGGCGGCCTGACCATCTCCGTCCTCGATGATGGCATCGGTGTGCCGGCTGATCGCACGGGCACCATCGGTCACCAGGGGATGCGCAGCATGCAGGAGCGGTCGGAGCGGCTCGGCGCACAACTCTCGATCGCCGGCAAGCCGAACGGAGGCACGCAGGTCTCTGTCAGACTGCCGCGCGGGGGAGGTCGCCGAGAGGAGCCAGCTGGTGGATGACCGAATCGTCGCTCCGCTGCGCGTGCAGGTGGTCGACGACCATGAGATCGTGCGACAAGGGCTGGTCGCCCTGCTCGACCGGCGGCCGGGATTCCAGGTCGTGGCCGAGGCGGGTACGGCGGCCGAGGCGGTCGAGGCAGCGCGCAGGTTCCGACCCGACCTGGTGGTGATGGACGTGCGCCTGCCCGACGGGTCCGGCATCGAGGCCTGCCGTGAGATCCGCGCTGAGCTGCCCGAAACGCGGGTGGTGATCCTGACCAGCTACCCCGACGAGGAAGCCGTGCTGGCAGCCATCGTCGCCGGCGCCAGCGGCTATCTGCTCAAGCAGGTCCGTGCCCGGGACCTGCTGGCCGCGCTCGAGGCGGTCGGGGCGGGGCAGTCGCTGCTCGATCCGGCGGTGACCGAGAAGGTGCTGGAGCGGGTCCGGCGCATCGCCACCGGCAAGCAGCCGGATGAGTTCGCGCAACTGACCCAGCAAGAGCAGCGCATCCTGCTGCTGGTGGCGGAGGGCAAGACCAACAAGGAGATCGCGGCCGAGGTCTTCCTCTCCGACAAGACGGTCAAGAACTACGTCAGCTCGATCCTCTCCAAGCTCAATCTCGAGCGGCGCGCGCAGGTGGCGGCCTTCGTGGCACGGCGACACGTCAGCGGTGGCGGCGACCGCGACCACGGCTGATGAGGCGGCGCGTCGACGTCTCCTTCATCGTCAACTGCGCTCCTATCGTCCGGAAGACCATCGCCGAGGCCGAGGTGAGCCTGCGCAGCGTCCTCAGCCGAGGGCGCTCTCGACCGCCGCGCGAAGACGGTCGCCGGTAGGGATGCCGACGAGCGGCGTGACCCGATGCGGTCCCTCCACCTCGACCCAATCGAGCTCCATCCCGGGAGCGGTCAGGACGATGGGGATCGCGGGGTGGATGTCGCGCAGCTGCTCGATCAGCTCGCGGCCATCTGCGGTGTCGCCGGCCGCCCAGACGTCGTAGACGAGCACATCAGCACGATCCACGGCAGGGCACGAGTGCCCTGCAAGGATGGGACACGGACCGGCCATCGGGCCGGCGCACTGCTCGACCGTGTGGCCCGCCCGTCGCAGCGACGCTACCTGCTCATCGGCCAGGTCGAAGTCG
>DASSPM010000126.1:0-5895 GCA_035699625.1 Candidatus Limnocylindrales bacterium
CGCTTCGAGTCGGGCCCGGCGGGCTTCGCCGTGGCCCGCGAGGATGACGCCTATCGCGTGCGCGGGCGGCGTATCGAGCGGCTCGCCGCCCAGACCGACTTCGAGAACGAGGAGTCGGCAGCCCGCTTCCAACGCGACCTCGAGCGCCTGGGCGTGGACCGGGAGCTGCGCCGCGCCGGTGTCGAGCCCGGCGACCTGGTGCGCATCGGTGCTACCGAGCTCGAGTGGGAGCTGGAGCCCTGGGAGTGAGCGCGGGCCGGCCGGCCACCGCCGGCGCGCTGGGCATCATGGGCGGCACCTTCGACCCGATCCACCTGGCCCACCTCGCGGCGGCCCAGGCGGCGCTCGAGGAACTCGAGCTGTCGGGGGTGCACTTCGTGCCCGTGGGCATCCCGCCGCACAAGCCCGACCAGGTCATCTCGCCGCCGGCCGACCGCGTGGCCATGGTCGAGCTGGCCATCGCCGACAACCCCGCCTTCCGCCTCAGCCGCGTCGAGGTCGACCGCCCCGGCCCCAGCTACGCCGTGGAGACGGTCCAACTGCTCCTGGCGGACCCGCCCGGCGGCAACGTGCCGGACAACGGCTTCGTCTTCATCCTCTCCGCAGAGGCGCTCGGCGGGCTACCCACCTGGCGCGAGCCGCAGCGCCTCCTGGCAATGTGCCGCTTGGCGGTCGTGCCGCGCCTCGGCAGCCGCGCCCCGGGCCGGCCCTGGCTCGCCGAACATTTCCCCGGTCAGGAGGAGCGCGTCATCGTGCTCGAGGGGCCGAGCCTGGGCCATTCGGCGACCCAGATCAGGGCGCTGGCCGCCGCGGGGCGATCCATCCGCTACCTGGTGCCGCCGGCGGTCGAGGCGTACATCCGCGACCATCAGCTCTACCAGCCGGACCTGTGGCGCAAGAACTGACGGAGGATGCAGCGACCGTGACCGACCCGACCCGCCCCGCCCGCGCTCCCCGCCGTCGTCGTGCCGCCGGCGCACCCGCCGTGCCCGCGACCGAGGCGGCGCCGGCCGAGGCGATGGTCGTGGGCGAGGCGCCGGCGGAGGGGACGGAGGAGCCGCGGCGGCCGGGCCTGCCCGCGCGCGAGGCACGCTCGAGCGCGCTCGACGACCACGACGCACTCGAGCTCGCGCGCCGCGTGGTCGACCTGGCGGCCGACAAGAAGGCCGCTGACATCGTGCTCCTTGGCGTCGGTTCGCTGACCTCGCTGGCCGACTACTTCGTCATCTGCTCGGGCGGCTCTGAGCGCCAGCTGGGGGCCATCGCCGACGGCATCAGCGAGGGCATGCGCGAGGTCGGCGTGCGGCCCATCGGCCGGGAGGGTGCCGCCGGCGCGCACTGGGTGCTGCTCGACTTCGGCGCCGTCATCGTGCACATCTTCGCCGCCCCGGAGCGGGACTTCTACCAGCTCGAGCGCCTCTGGGCCGACGCGCCGACCCTGCTGCGCGTGCAATAGGCCGCGCCACCCGACACAGCCTGCGCCGGGCGCGGGTACCCCCACCCCCGGTACCTCCGGGGGATGTGGCGGCATGTACCACGTTCCTAGCATCGCCCGCA
Source organism: Candidatus Limnocylindrales bacterium (assembly GCA_035699625.1). Lineage (GTDB taxonomy): Bacteria > Chloroflexota > Limnocylindria > Limnocylindrales > CSP1-4 > DASSPM01. Next base: position 1,558 of record DASSPM010000126.1, read on the forward strand.
GGTGGTCGGCTCCAGCCGGCCCGGGCTCGAGGAAGGGAACGATGTCGGCGAACCGGGAGCGCTGCCCCCAGTGCGCGCGCCAGCTGATCAACACTCGCTTCGACACGACCTTCCGCCTGCCCGACGAGAGCGAGCGGCTCTGCTTCGGCATCCCCGGCGGCCTGTGCGAGGACTGCCACCAGCTCTACATCGACCCCGAGCTGGTCGAGCTGCTCGACCTGACCAGCGGTCGCTGCGTCTTCGCCATCGAGTCCGACCACGTCCTCCAGCAGGAGGCCTGGTCCGGCGCCGAGTAGGCGCCCGAACCTAGCGCCGCCCGGGCCCTTCAGCCGCGGGCCACCGCGGCCCTCAGCCGCGCGCGACCGATCCCGCCAGCCAGGCCAGCAGGGCGAACGCCGAGCGCTCCTCGGACATGCCCCGGCTCGTACCGTCCAGGCTGATGCCCTTGCTCGCGAGGTCCACCGCGAGCAGGCCGTCGAAGGCCGCCTCCAGCTCCGCCAGCGACCATTGCTGCGCCTGCTGAGCCAGGCGCTCGGCACGGTACGGGTTGAGGCCCATGGCGCGCGGCAGGGCGCTGGCCCGGGTGCCCGAGGCGAGGTGCTCGCGCACCAGGATCAGGTCCCGCAGGCGCCGGTGCAGCTGGCCCAGCACGACCGGCAGGGCCGTGCCGTCGGCCAGCAGCCGCTCCAGGAGTCGCGCCGCTTCGCCTGCCCGGCGCAGGCCCACGGCGTCCTGGAAGGCCCAGGCGGAGGCGGGCACCGACTCTGGTACCAGCTCGGCCACGTCGGCACGCTCGACGGTGCCGTCCGGCCGGTAGAGGGCCAGCTTCTGCAGTTCGGCATCGGCCAGCTCCGACTGACGCCGCCGGTCGACGTCACCCTCCCGCACGGCGGCCCCGACGCGCTCGGTGAGCAGGCGCGCGGCGCCCGGGCCGAGGCGTATGCCGAGCTCGGCGGCGCGCTCTCCGAGCCACTGCTCCATGCGCCCGCCCGCCAGGGCCGGGAACTCGCGCACGCTGCCACCGGCGGTCTGGACGGCCTGGCGCAGTGCGTCGCCGGCGGTGGTGCGGCGCGCATCGCGCCCGGCGAGCTCGGTGAAGACGAGGCCGTTGCCCGGCGGCACCTGCGCCACGAGCGCGAGCAGCCGATCCCGTGCCACGCGCTCACGGAGCAGGGGCGCCGGCTGCTCCACAACGACCAGCGTGCCGCCACCGAAGAGCGGCGCCGTCGCCAGGCGTTGCTCGATCTCGTCCAGGCGCCGCGCGCTGCGCCGCCCGCCGACCGCAGCCCCGACCGCAGCCCCGGCCGTGCCGGCGTCCTCGTCGGCGCTCGACCGCCAGACCTGGAGCGCGCCCATCTCGCCGCCTAGGGCTGCCGCCAGCTCGCGCACGGCGCGGGCGATGCCGTAGGCATCCTCCCCGTGCAGGTAGGCGAGCGGCGCGAGGGCCGCGGCGGTGGCCATCAGGCGGCGTCGCGCGTGCCGGCGGCCGCCAGTGCCTGCACCGCCCACGCCTCGCCGCGCACCGCCGCCGGCGCCACGCCCGCGGCGGCACAGACGAGCGCCTCGAGCCGCTCGGCGGCCGGGCGGGCAGCGTCGATGGAGGCGGCGTGCGCCGGATGGCGCCGGGCCATGTCGTCGAGCCGCTCGGCAAGCGACTGCAGGGACTGCCCGGCGCGCTTGTCGGCATAGGCCACCAGGCGCTCCTCCCAGCCGGCGCGCGCCAGCCAGGCTGCTGCGCGGTGGGCATCGGCCAGGGTGCTGATGGGGTGGCCGGCGACCGCGGCGGAGAGCTCGGGCATGCCCTGCGCTGCCAGCCAGGCGGCGCCGGCCTCACCATGCGGCAGCCCGTTGGCGACCCTCCCCGGCAGCAGCTTGTCCACGTCGTGCAGCAGCGCCGCTGCCTCCACCAGCGCCGGCTCGAGGCGGTGGCCGCGCGCGCGGAGACGCGCAGCCAGGAAGGCCGCCACGTCGGCCACGGCCGCGGTGTGTGTCACGAACCAGCCGGGGGGATCGAGGGAGGCGAGGAGCGCCGCGGCCTCGGCGCGGGAGGGAACGGCCACCCGGCGATTGTATGGGCGCCGTCGCCGCCGGGCCGCGAGCAGCCACCGCCAGGCGCGTGCGCGCGCTGGGGCCGCCGGCCGCCTTGGAGTTCCCCGGCCGGCGCGGCGCGCGCTCGGCACGGCCGCCGGCGACGACAACTTCGAGGTCGCGGCCGTCCGTGGCCACCGTGACGCTGCCGTGCCGATCGGTCCGCAGCACGCGCGCGCCGACCTCCGCCAGCCGCCGCAGCGTGTCCGGGCTCGGATGGCCGTAGTCGTTGCCGGCACCGACGCTGATGAGGGCCAGGCGGGGGCGCAGCGCCGCCAGGAACGGGGCGGTCGAGGCCGTGCGGCTGCCGTGGTGGGCGACCTTGAGCACGTCGAGGGGCGTGCCATGCGCGGCGATGCCCGCCAGCAGCGAAGGGTCGACGTCGTCCTCGACATCCCCCGTGAGCAGCAGGCGCCGCTGCCCGAAGCGCACGTCGAGCACGACCGAGCCGTCGTTGATCTCCCGCCCGGCCGCCTCGGGACCCGGTCGAGGCCGCTCGGGCGGCGGCCAGACGACGCGCAGCTCGGCCCCGTCGAGCGCCAGCCGGTCCCCGGCGCGGAGGGCGACCGTGCGCAGGCCACGCCGCCGCATGCTGGCCTCGAAGGCGCGATAGCCGGGACCCGGGCCGGCGAACCCCGGACCCGCCACGCCGCCCACGCGGTACCGCTCGAGGATCATCGTCAGGCCGGCCACGTGGTCCTCGTGGGGATGCGTGAAGACGACCAGGTCGAGGCGCCGGTCCCAGGCGGGCAAGCGCTCGTCGAGGAGCAGAGCGAGGCGCTGGGGGTCGGGCCCCGTGTCGACCAGGATGCGGCCGCCGGCGCCCCCCTGCAGCAGGAGCGCGTCGCCCTGGCCGACGTCGAGCATGGTCAGGCGCAGCCGGCCGTCCGGGCGGGTCAGGGCGACCGCGACGAGCAGCAGCGCCGCCAGGCCGAGCAGCAGCGCCGCGGCCCGTGGCCAGCCTGCGAGCCGCGAGTGCGCCGTGTCCGCGTCGCGCCGCCCGGGTGTGCGGCGATCCGGCGGCGACGGCCCGGCGGCCGCCGCTCGCCGCCGCGTGCGCGCGCCGTGCGGCCTGAAGGCGGCCCAGCCCACCAGCAGTGCAGTCACGCCGGCGGCGGCGAGATGCCACGGCGCCGGCAGCTCCAGGCTCGCACCGGGCACGGCCGCTGCCGCGCGCGCGACCACCACGAGGACGCCGAAGCCGGCGGCGCCGACAAGGCTGCCGGGGAGGCCTATCAGCGATGGCGCCCCGAGATCGACGGCGGCCGCCGACACTAGGGCCAGCAGCCCGGCGGCCATGGCCGGCGCCACGAAGGGCGCCACGAGCAGGTTCGCCACGGGCGCCACCAGCGAGAGCCGCCCGAAGTCGAGCAGCACCACGGGCAACGTCGCGACCTGTGCCGCGCCGGAGACGGCGAGCGACTCGCGCACCCAGCCGGGCGCCCGCGCGAGCCGCGCATCGAGCCACGCCTGGAGCGGCCCCGACCAGCGCAGCAGGCCGGCCGTGGCCAGCACCGAGAGCTGGAAGCCCGGGTCGAGGACGGCGCCGGGATCGACGCCCAGCATCATCACTGCCGCCACGCCCAGCGCGGCTCCCGCCCGGCCCGGCCGCCCACTCTCGCGTGCCAGCAGGGCCACGCCGGCCATCAGCGCCGCGCGCAGCACGCTCGCCGACGCGCCTGCGAGCAGCGTATAGGCGCCGATGGCGCCGATGATGCCCAGGGCTCGCGAGCGGGAGCCGAGCCCCCGCAGCGCGGCCGCGACCAGGCCGGCGACGATGGCGATGTTCCAGCCGCTGATGGCCACCACGTGGCTCAGGCCGGCCGTCGTGAAGGCCGCCGCCAGATCGCGGTCGACGCGCTCACGAAGGCCGACGAGGATGCCCGCGGCGAGACCCGACTGCGGCGCCGGCAGGGTCCGCTCGAGGAGGTCGCCCGCGGCCTGGCGGACCGACTCCACGCCCGGGACCGCGCCCGGCTGGTGCTCGAAGTTGATAGGGCGCGCGGTGCCCACCACGCCGAGGCGACGCAGGTACGCGCCGTAACCCTCGTCCGCCGGCGGTGCGCGCACGGTGGCATGGAAGCGCAGCGCGTCGCCCGGGCGGACAGCCGGCGCGGCAGGCAGCTCCAGCATCAGGCGCAGCGCGGCGGGCGTGCTGCCCTGCGATCGGGCCGGCTGGGGGACCAAGCTCGCGTCGGCGGGCGACGCCTCGGCCACCACCCGCTGGCGCCCGTCGCGCGGCGCGGCCGC